>JAOZGN010000026.1 GCA_027491555.1 Thermoproteota archaeon | reverse complement strand
CCAGGTGTGAGACCGTGCTTGCGGACTACGAAGTGAGCGAGTACAAGGACCTCCGAGACCCCTCGATATTCGTGAAGTTCCCACTTAAGGACAGGCCCGGGGAGAGCCTCCTCATCTGGACGACGACCCCCTGGACCCTCCCGGCTAATGTGGCAGTCATGGTACACCCAGAGGAGACCTACGTCCGGGTCAGGGTTGGAGGCGAGGTACTCATACTCATGGAGGCCAGGCTGGAGGCGGTGGCCTCGGAGCTGGGGTGGGAGGACTATGAGGTGATAGAGAGGTTTCCAGGCTCCAGGCTGGAGGGCCTGTCCTACGATCACCCCCTCAGGGAGGCGGTTCCTGCTCTGAAGAACCTAGAGAGGGGACATGTGGTCATTCTCAGCTCGAAGTACGTCTCGACGGAGGAGGGGACTGGGTGCGTCCACGCCGCCCCCGGCCACGGCCATGAGGACTACGAGGAGGTCCACCTGAACAGGGGACTCCCGATCCTGTCTCCGGTGGATGACTCGGGCAGGTTCACCGAGGAGGCCGGTCCCTACGCGGGCATTCCCGTTCGGGATGCGAATCCGAGGATAATTGAGGACTTGGAGGAGCTTGGTGCCCTGGCCGGGGCTGGATACATCGTCCACAGGTACCCGGTGTGCTGGAGGTGCAAGACCCCTCTCATCATCAGGGCCACGGAGCAGTGGTTCGTTCACCTGTCCGACCTGAAAGATCGCCTCATCGAGGAGATGGAAAAGGTTAGGTGGGCCCCCGGCTGGGCCAGGGACAGGTTCAGGAACTGGCTTGAGGAGTTGAGGGACTGGGTCATCAGCCGTCAGAGGTTCTGGGGAACTCCGCTGCCCATCTGGCAGTGTGAGAGCTGTGGGCACACCATCGTCGTCGGCTCGGCTGACGAGCTGGAGGAGCTGGCTGGGAGGAGGCCGGAGGAGCTGCACAGGCCCTGGGTGGACGAGATCACCTTCTCCTGCCCTAATTGCGGCGGGACCATGCGGAGGGTCCCAGACATCGTGGACGTGTGGTATGACTCGGGGGTGTCCTTCTTCGCCAGCCTCGGATATCCAAAGAACTCGGAGGAATTTGAGAGACTGTTTCCGGCGGACTTCATCACGGAGGGCCACGACCAGACCAGGGGGTGGTTCTTCTCACTGCTCAGGCTGGGAGTGCTCCTCTTCGGCAGGGCGCCCTATCAGTCCGTCCTGATGCACGGCTTCATGCTCGACGAGAAGGGCCAGGAGATGCACAAGTCCCTTGGCAACTTCGAGCCGCCCGACAAGATAGTGGCGGAGGCAGGCAGGGACGCGTTCAGGCTGTTCGTCATGACGCGAACTCAGTGGAGCGACATAAAGTTCGTGTGGAAGGACCTAAAGAACATGGTCAGGACCCTTAACACGATATGGAACATCCACACGTTCGCCTCCACCTACATGGCCGACATGGAACTCGACGAGGGCTACGTGCAGGACCACCTCTCGGAGCTGCCGGCCGTCGATCGGTGGATCCTCTCTCGGGCCGCGTCGGTTAGGGACACCGTCTCTCGGGCCATGGACAACCTGTCGCCCCACGAGGCGGCCTCTGCGGTGCTTGAGTTCTACGTGGAGGACCTCAGTCACCTCTACCTCCACGCGGTGAGGGCCGCGCTCAGGAGCGGGGGCGAGGACGGTCGCGCGAAGGCTAACGTACTCTTCACGGTGCTCCGCTACATGCTCCCAATACTGGGACTGTTTGCGCCGTTCATTGCGGAGGAGATCTACCAAGAGTCCCTGAAGCAGGAAGGCGAGCCGGTAAGCGTTAACATGCTCCCGTTCCCGCCGGAGAGGTTGGACTGGAAGGATCCCGACCTGGAGAGCGAGATGGAGGCAGTTAGGGCGATCATCAAGGCTGGCCTGCAGGCGAGGGCCAACGCTGGGCTGAAGAGGAGGGCCCCTCTGCGGGAACTCGTAGTAGTTACCGCTGACGGTGAGGTTCGAAGGGCGGCGCGAGACTTCGCCGAGGTCCTTCAGCTGGAGCTCAACGTGAAGAGCGTGCAGGTCTCCGCGGAGCCGCCGTCAGATGGGGAGTGGACCTCCGTAGAGTTCGAGGGCGGCCAGGTGTACCTCCCCGCTAAGCTCACCGAGGAGGACATGCTCGAGTGGATCTACCGCGAGGTGCTAAGGAGGGTCCAGCAGACAAGGAAGGAGATGGGGCTAACTGTGGGGAAGGAGGTGGTCAGGGTGTTCCTGTGGAGCGACAGCGAACTCGTCCTCAGGGCCACGGAGACCTATGCTGAGAATCTGAAGAGGGAGAGCGGCGCCCTAGAGTTCGTCAAACTGACAGACAAGGATGAGGCGCCGGCCGAGGCTCACGGGCGGATATGGGACGTGGACGGAATGGAGGTCGGGATCTGGGTGATGGAGGTTGAAGGTGGGCGGATGGGTTAGCGAGGTAAGGGACGTCGGCAGACACCTCAGGTTCATAGTGCTCCGGACGTGGGACAAGAAGATCCAGCTGACCCTGAAGAGGGGAGTCGCCCCAGACGAGCTTTTTGACGTGACCGACAACCTGACTCAGGAGACCGTCCTGGTTGCGTATGGGGAGCCGGCGCCGGAGAAGAAGGCGAGGGCCGTGGACCTGGAGATAATCCCTGAGAGGGTAGAGGTAGTGAGCAGGGCTGAGCCCAAGCTTCCGCTGGACCCGAACTGGAAGGTCCCAGCCTTGCTTCCGACGAGGCTCGACAACAGACCACTAGACCTCCGAAGACCGGAGGTTCAGGCGATATTCAAGATCACAGCATCCCTCATTAGGGGGATGATTGACTGGCTCGACGAACACGGCTTCCTGATGGTCTTCACTCCCGCCATCATAGGGGGCGCGAGCGAGAGTGGCGCCGAGGTGTTCAGGGTCGACTACTTCGGGAAGGAGGCCTTTCTGAGGCAGGATCCACAGCTCCACAGGCAGCTGACCATACTGGGAGGGTTTGAGAGGATATACGACCTTGGACCAAACTGGAGGGCCGAACCGAGCCACACAACGCGTCACATAACGGAGTTCAGGTCTCTAGCCGTGGAGATGGCCTTCATCTCAGACGAGACGGATGTGATGAGGGTCGAGGAGCAGGTGGTCGTCTCAGGGATAAAGAGAGTCTTGGAGGAGAGGTCGAGGGACCTCGAGCTGCTGGGGGTGGAACTGGAGGTCCCGAAGACCCCCTTCCCCGAACTCAGGTTCCCACAGATCTACGACATCCTGGCTGAGTTCGGGAAGGAGATCCCCTACGGGAGCGACTACGACACCGAATCAGAGGGTCTGCTGTGGCGGTACGTGAGGGAGAAGTACGGCAGCGACTTCTTCTTCGTGAACAGGTTCCCGTTCGAGGCCAAGCCGTTTTACGTCATGAAGGCGGAGCCTCCGTGGGCGAGAAGCGTCGACCTCCTCTACAAGGGCCTCGAACTCAGCTCCGGGGGTCAGAGAGAGCACAGGTACGAGGTCCTCCTTGAGCAGATCAGGGAGAAAGGTTTGAAGGAGGAGTCGATGGAGTGGTTCACCAAGTTCTTCCGCTACGGAGCCCCGCCGCACGGCGGATTCGCGATAGGGATAGAGCGGCTCGTGAAGCAGATGCTGGATCTCAAGAACATCAGGGAAGCCTCGCTGTTCCCGAGGGATCCCGAGAGGGTCCTGCCCTGAGCTAGGGGTGAGTAGCGGGCTCTTGGCTCACTCCACGATCTCTTTTCCTATTGTCCTGTCTCTGAACACCTCTAAGACCATCCCCTCTACTCTGATGGGTTCCATGCTCTTGGCGACCTCAACTGCGGCCTGCAGCTTGTTTTCGCTCTCTGCGAAGATCTCTATGACGGTCTCTCCGGCCTCGACCCTGTCGCCCCTCTTGGCGTAGATCCTGACGCCCGCGCCCTTGTCTCGAGGAGCGCCGGCCGCCCGGGCGATCTTCACGATAGCCCTGTTGGACACCGCCACGACGTACCCGCTCATCTTAGCCGTCAGGACCGCCTTGTGCTCACCTATCGGAAGGTCTTCGGGTTTCACGTTGGGATCTCCGCCCTGAGCCTCAATGATCTCCCTCATCTTCTCGTAGGCCCTACCGCTCTCCAAGATCTCTCTCGCCATTCTCTCCCCGTAGCCCACAGGAGCGGCCCCTCCCATCTCCAAGAGTATGCCGGCGAGCGTGAGGGACTTCTCAATGATGCTCCTAGATCCCTTCCCCTTACTCATCAGGATCTCCAGAGCCTCCTTGGCCTCTAGGGCAGGCCCCACGTACCTCCCGATGGGCTGACCGCCGTAGGATATCGCCACCTGCGTCAATATGTTCAGCCTCTCCCCCAGCTCGACGAAGTTCCTCCCCATTCTCCTCGCGTCCTTGAGAGACTCTACCTTAGCCTCGGGGCCAACCGGAATGTCCAGAACCATCCTCTTGACGCCGGCCGCAAGCTTCTTCGACATTATGGAGGCGTAGATGAGGCTCTCTGGATCCAAGGAGAGGGGATACTCCACCTTCTCGATGAGTATCCCGTCTACGGGCGATAGGTTGGCGCTGGCCGCCCACGCGATTACTCCCCCGACCTTCTTGGAGAGCTCCACGATCTCCTCAGGCTTGAGGTCCACCGGAGCTAAGACCTCCATGGTATCGACGGTGCCGGCGGGGCTCATGATGGCCCTGGTGCTGGTCTTCGGTATAACCAGACCTGCCGCGGCGACGATTGGGACTATCAGCAGGGCATCCTTGCTGTTCCCTGGGACCCCGCCCACGCTGTGCTTGTCTACAGTCAGGGTGTCCCCGAAGTCCAGCATGGTACCGACCTCGGCCATAGAGCGCGTCAGAGCCTCCACTTCGTCCATGTCTGCCCCGTGCAGCTGCAGGGCGGTCACGAATGCGGCCAGCTCAACGTCGCTCAGAACTCCCTCGTAGACGTCTTTGATGAGGAGGGAAACCTCTTGAGGCGTAAGCTTTCCCTCCAGGACTTTCTTCCTAACGAGTCCAGCCGACTGAGGGGTAGGAACCACCTCAACAGACACTCTCTCTCCCTCTTCGAGAGGGAGTTTCTTCAGCACGTCAGCGAACACGCCAACCTGACCTGGTGGCGAGACGTTCTCCGATGAAGACACGCTGGCCAGCGCGACGACCTGACTCCCGTCTGACCTCACGATCCTAACCCTGTCGTGAGGGGAGATACCCACCCTCTCGGCGTCAGCCCTATTCAGAACAACCCTGAGCTCCCCAATCTCCACCGGGAGCCTTCTCACCTTCAGCGAGATCATGGAAGCCTATCGTGTCTACTTCTTCGCTTTAAATTTCTATGAGGCGCCTGTCTGCCGCCGTGGGATCCCCGAAAAGACCTGCCTTCACAGCGCTGCTGATTGTTCTGGCGACCCTGCTCTCCCTTCCACCAACGCATGCCCAGAGTCAGGTTGAACCAACTAACTTGGAGGCATTTCCGGGCTCTCTGATCATGATTCCACTCTCCGAGCCGGCCAGGTCGGCTGAAACAGACATTCCGGGCGCAAGAATTGAGATCTCAGAGATGTTCCACATCGAGTTGGCCGAGCGGGCAGAGCTTGGTGAGAAGTGGAGGCCTGTAGAAATCTCCGAGGGCCTGTGGGCAGTCTTGGTCGATCTTGAACCACCCAAAGTGATGTACGGCGAGAGGTACGAGCTCCAAGGGTCCCTCCGCCTGGGAGACCTACTCGTGGTCCCGCCGGGCATGTTGACCGACGATGCCGTGGTGGCAAAGTTCGCGTCGAGAGTGGAGGATTTCACATTCATAGAGGCCAACCGGACGCTGGTTCTCACTCCGGGAGGCGAAGAAAAGACCCTCCTGGGAATCGCCGATAATATCACAGGTTCCTGGCTATTCCTAGACGAGATCGGGGGCGACTTGTACAGACTAAAGGGAGACGCCCTCGGACGCTACACGGTTCTTCCAATCTCTAGGGTGGGAGACGAAACTTGGTACACTTCTGCCGATGGGTTCTACGCTCTCGTTAGCGTAGACGCCTCGGGGGCTTTCAGCGCCTACCTCCTAAATCGAGCGCTTCCTGTGATAAGCGAGATATCCCTCAGCCCCGGTTTCGAGTTCTTCGCAGTCAAGCTTCCATCTGAGGAGGTGATCAGGGTACTATCGCCTGAACTTCGAAGAAGGTGGGCTGCCCTAATTTCGATCCCTGCCAACGCTAGCGTGAAGACCTACAACGTCGTGATCGATGGAAAGGAGGTCTACAGAGTGAGGCTGATCCTGCCGGGTAAGGAGACCGCAAGCTTCGGGTTGCCGGAATCTCCGGCTGTTGCTGGCTCAGAAATCAAAGCCACTCTCCAGTTACCAGGCCATGGCACTCTCAACGTCACCGTGTATCTCACAGACCCACCCCTATCGGCATCCCTAGTACTCCCCGAAGTTGGGCCAGGAGAACTGCCCGTCGCTATGGCTCTACCACACCTCGCCTCCGGCACGTCAGGGTCCCTGGGCGCGTACATCACGCTGAACGACACCATAATCCTCTCCACTGAGAAGAAGATAGGCATCTTGCCGTCCGTGCAGCTGATCTGCCTCAACGGGTCGGATGTGTACGCCCACGCGGGAGGTCAGGTCAGGCTCGTCCTCGAACTCCTTAACAAAGGCGCTAGGAACGTGACGATGGAATCCGTTCTACTCAAGATAGACAGCAGCAATCTCACATTTCCCACTCCTTCGGAACTTCGTCCGGGCTCTGCCGAGATAACGCCGGTCGGATTGAACCTCTCTCCTGGTTCGTATAGAGTCACGGTGAGTTCCAAGGTGCACGATAAGGCGTTCGACTTGGATCTCGAACCGACCGTGAGCCCCATTACAGTTCACGTGGTGGAGTTCCCCCTGAGCTTGAGAACGGGCTTTCCGGAGGAGGTTCTGCCGCTGGTACCCTTTAACATGACCCTCACGGCCAAATTCAACGCCCCGGCCCAAGACGTGGATCTGAACATTACAGTTCCGGAAGATGTCTCGGTCTTGGGCCGGCTGTCGTATCACGTGGGGCGGGTGTCGCCTAACGAGGCCCTCACGATCAGTCTTCAGATGACAGCCGATAGGCCGGGCAGGTTCCCCCTCCACATAGTCGTAGAAGGCACATTTCCTTGGGGGCGGGTTAGGGAGGCGAAAACGGTGAACGTCACGGTGGGAGCGGTTCCTCACTCGTACACCACCACAGGTCCATTGAGGATCTCCCTAGGCGAAGTGGTGAACGTATCCCTCCGGGTGAGCGGCCCCGCGGGTGTGGCTAGCGCAAGGTTTCCGGCTGGATTCAAAATAGTCGCATCAAACGGGACCATTTCAGACAATCTAACGCTCGAGTTCCCCGTTCCCGGAACAGTCTGGGTTGCGTTGAGGGCCGACGTCGAGCCGGGGTCATACCTGCTACCAGTGGTGGTGACCGTGAACAACACGATAATTGCAGGAGATCCCCTAAGGATAAGGATCGTTGAGAGGACTGGCGTGACCCGGGAGGAGCTAGTAGGCCAACTCACAGAGCTCAGGAGGAGGGTCAGGACCCTCCGCGAGCGATCTCTCCTTCCATGGGCGACCTCCCCCGCCGGCTTGGACGAGTTAGAGGAGGCGCTGGATCGTGCAGAGAGGCAGATTGCGATGGGAGACTACCAGTCCGCGGCTAACACGCTCTTGGAGGTCGAGGATGAGTTAAGTCGGTTGGAGGCGGCTCCCCGCCAAGAGTTAGATCCGATCGTCCCACTGACGATCACGCTCTTGGCGTCTTCGGCCCTCCTGCTCTGGGCCGCCGTGAGGTGGGAGAGGGTTGGCGAGTAGGAACCCCATCGCCTCTTGGGCGAGGATGTTCGCCGAGGTGCTGGACGAGGTCGACAGCGCCTTCCTGGTGTACGGCCCCTGGCCCGACTCGATGGCAGCCACAGCCCTAGTTCGAAGGGCCATCTCGGAGCAGGGGATCGGAGTCTCGTTGAGGCCAGCACTTCCGGAGGAACTACTCTCGGTCGTCGAGGAGGCCTTTGCCGAGGATTCCGCTCTTGTTCTCGTGGACCTGATTCCCACTGGGCCAGGCCCGATTGAGGTTGCCGAGCAGCTGTGGGGTCAAGTTCTCGTGATAGACCACTATGATATAGACAGACCTAGAATCCCCGCCAGAGTCCTCAGGCTGAACCCGCTGGGGGCGGGCCTGCCCCCGCTACCCGCCTCGCACATAGCGCTGACCGTGGCGCGGTACCTCTGCCCTGATGTGCCGCACGACCTCTGGGTGGGTAGAATTGGGTGTCTCGAACCTGGCACGAGGTGTGAGGCCCACCCCCAGACTGAGGCGGCGGTGGAGAGTGAGAGACTAATCTCGCGCGTGTACGAAACCTTGCTGAGAGCAGTGGCTGGAGATCCTGAGTCGGGGGTGGTGCTTGGCGTCGCGGCCTTGGAAGAGTGCTTTGAGGATCCTACCTGCCTGTTAGAGGGTAGATACCCCCTGTCTAGGGCCCTGCTGGATTTGGCAGATCAGGGAAAGAAACTTCTGGACTCCTTAGGGGACGTGAAACCGCTGATCAGCTCTCCAAGCCTGCTGGTAGTTCCGGTGGAGGATCCAAGGGTACGACACGTCGCGGCAGAGCGCCTCTCATCGGTCAGAGACGTGGCTGGAGCCGTGTATGCGGACGATGTCATGGCCGTCATCTCCCTGAGATCCCGCACCGAGCTCAGGGACTTGCCCTCCCTGGTTCACCTCTCGATGCTGGACTTGGAGGGGAGCTACTTTGGATCTGGGGGGTTTGTGGAGGCCGCCGTGAGGGCCCAGCACTTGGAGACGCTCCTCAAGCGCATCTCGGAGCTGCTGGGGTCCTGAGCACGAACCACATCAATTTATTTGGGTGACCACGCCCACGCGGTCCCAGTAGACACACCCGAGGGAGGTTCAGGGTTTTGCCCATCAGAGTCGCAGTAGCTACCGATGACGGGTCTGAAGTTAAGGAGGGGCCGTTCTACCAGGCCCGGTATTTTGCGATATACGACCTGACGGGCAAGAGTCCCACCAGGGTCGAGCTTAGAGTGAACACGAGGAGGGGGCGGGGACCGACCTCCGCGCTGGACGTGCTCAAGGACTGTGGCGCGATAATCTCAGGTGAGATGGACCTCGAGAGCAGGGATATAATCGAGTCTAGGGGCATAATAGCACACGAGACCTCCAAGAAGTCTGTGGAGTCGGCCGTGATGGAGATAGCGGAGGGGCTCTCTCGCCTCACCAGGTAGTAGACCCTCTCTACGGGTCCCCGTCGGGGGGTTGGGTTTCATGCTCGTGGGAGTCATCTCGGACACGCACGACGACCTCGAGGCGATAGAGGTCGCCTACCAGATGTTCGCGGCCAGGGCAGTAGACAAGGTCGTTCACCTAGGGGACCTAGTCTCCCCCTTCTCGCTGAGGCCTATAGTCAACAGTGGGATCCCTACAATACTCCTGAGGGGGAACAACGAGGCCGAGTTCAAGCTGGCACTCGACGCACTCGAGGGAGACGTGACGTTTCATCCAGCCCCCGTTGAGACCTGGCTTGGGGACAGGAGGGCGATCCTGTTTCACGGCTTCGGCTCGCTTGAGCTGACGAAGACCGTGGCCCGCCTGTTGGCGAGCTCAGGAGACTATGAGATCGTTCTCTATGGTCACACGCACGAGCCAGAAGTCACGCGGGTCGGTTCCGCACTGGTGCTCAATCCAGGAGAGGCCTGTGGGTGCCTCACGGGCAACAGAACCATCGCTATCTTGGACACAGAGGACCTCTCCGCCGAGATCCTGAGCATATAGGGCCTCTTAGATGTAGGCGACTCTTTCAGACGAGGCAAGGGGGGCTACGGGAGGATCTCCCATAGCACCCAGTGAAGGCTGAAGAAAAGGAGAGAGGGGAGTCAGGAAACGTTTGGGAACTTCTCTTCAACAAACGCCCTGATTCTCTCCATGGCCTCCATCAGGTTCTCCTTCGAGGTGGCGAATGAGAGCCTCAGGTAGCCCTCTCCCGGAGCGCCGAAGTCAGTTCCAGGGAGCAGCGCTACGCCGGCCTCCTCTAGGAGCATGTTGGCGAGCTCCTTTGACTTCACGCCGAGCTTCTTGACGTTCGGGAAGGCGTAGAACGTGGCGGCAGGCTTGATCATGCTGAAGCCAGGTATCCTGTTGATCTCCCTGTAGAGGAGGTCCCTTCTCTCCTCGTATTCCCTGACCATCATCTCGACCTCATCTCTGGGTCCCTTAAGCGCGGCAATGCCAGCCTTCTGGACGAAGGAGACGGGGCAAGAGACCGTGTTGAGCTGGATCTTGGTGATCTTGTCGGCGACCTCCTTCGGGGCTACCACGTAGCCGAGCCTCCAACCCGTCATTGCGTAGGTCTTGGAGAACCCGCTGAGCATGACGGCTCTCTCCTCAGCGCCGGGTATCGAGAGGATGCTCTCGTGCTTCTTTCCATCGAATATGATGTCCTCGTATATCTCGTCGGAGATTATCCAGAGGTCGTGCTCCTTGGCGACCTCCACTATGGCCTCCAGGTCCTTCCTCTTGTAGACCCCGCCTGTCGGGTTGGAGGGCGTGTTGATCACGATGACCTTAGTCTTGTCCGTGACGGCCTCGGCTATCTCCTCGCCGCTGGGCGAGAACTCCCTCTCCTCCTTTAGCACGACAGGCTTCACAACCCCGCCCACGAACTCCGTGACGCTCTCATACGACGGGTAGGCGGGCATCGGAATGATTACTTCCTCTCCAGGGTTCACGAAGGCCATGAGCGCCGAGAAGATCCCAATCTTGGCGCCCACGGTGACGACGACTTGGTCGGGGGTCACGTCTATCCCCCTGGTCTTTGAGACGTACTCGGCTATGGCCTCTCTGAGCTCCATTATACCCGCCGATGGTGTGTATCCCGTGAACCCTTCGTCAAGGGCCTTCTTGGCGGCCTCCTTAATGTGGGCTGGCGTGTCGAAGTCAGGCTGACCTATCTCACAGTGAATTATCTTCTTCCCCTGCCTCTCGAGCTCCTTAGCCCTGGCGAGGACTATGAAGGCACCCTCAACCCCCAACTTAGACATTCGATCGGCGAAACCCGGCAACCCGGACACCCCGCGAGACCTCGGTGGATTTTTCTAAACCTTTTACACATCGGCAGAATCCACCCGGAGTCGCCCTAGCTGGTTCCATTGAGGAATGATTGAATCTCACTCCATGAAGGCAAACCCCTGACTGCTCCCGGGACTTCTACGGTCTTCCCAGCGGCGAAGTTCGCTGCCCTCAGGGCCTCTCCGGGACTAAGCCCCCTCAACCTAGCGACTGTATAAGCCCCGTCGAACACGTCCCCAGCGCCTGTTGTGTCTACGGCTCTCACCCGTAGGGCGGGGGCCTCGTACCAGGTTCTCAAGACTAGGGCTGCACTGCCAGCTTCCCCCCTCTTAACCACGACCTCTTCCACTCCCATCTCGTGAATGGCAGCCGCCCCCCTCTTCAGGTCGTCCAACCGCGTCATTGCCCTCAGTTCCTTCTCGTTGAAGAATGCGCGGAGGATTCGACCTGTCTCCATGAGTTCGGATACCTCCTCTTTGTATCTGCTGACGGCAGTCCAACCTGGATCCCACGAGAGCCTGAGGCCCATCTCGATGAGGGTCCGCACTACCGCGGGCCTCACGCTGGATGTGTGTACGACTTCGGCCGACCTCAGAGCCTCGCCGCGCCTCCTGAGCACGTCGCCAGCGAGTAGGAGGTTCGCGCCGCGGTACCGAATCATCCTCCTCTGGGATCCAGCTACGTTGAGAATCACGACGAACCCGGTCTGCGAGTCGGCCCTCACCTCGACGAGCCCGGTGTCCACGCCTCTCTGGGTTATCTCCTTCAGGTAGAGGGAGCCGAGGGGGTCACCGCCGACCACGGCGACGATCGAGGTCTCCTCGCCCAGCAGCGCGCAGGTAGAGGCAAAGTTGGACGCGCTTCCTCCGATTCCCAGCGACACGGAATCAGCGTCCACATCCTCGTCCGGCCCAGGAACCTCCCGCAGAAACACCGTGATGTCGATGTTGGCGTTCCCGACGGCTACTATCTTGGTCAAGCCCTCACCTCCTGAGCAGACTCGGGTAGAAGTGTCTCTTGCCGGCAGACCTCTTGGCTTCATCCCACTCCGCTAGAATCCTCACCGCCTCGTTCGCCGTCTTTATGGCCTCTCTCTCCCCAGCTATCGCGAACTCGTCCCTCACCCTCTGCGCGTAGACCGCGCAGACTGCTCCGGCCCTCCGCCCGAAGAGCGAGGCCAGAGTGAAGATCGTGGCGGCCTCCATCTCGATGTTGACGACACCAGCAGACTGCAGGTCGGGAATTATGCTATCCATCCAGCTCTGCCAGTATCCGCAACACCCTCGTCTCCCCTGTCCGGTGTAGAAGCTGTCCGTCGATGCCGTGATGCCGAGGTGGTACCTGTATCCGAGGGACTCGGCAGCCTCCACGAGGGCCATCACCACCTCGTAGTGGGCCACCGCCGGGTATTCGGGCCTGACGTACTGTGCGCTGGCGCCGTCCAGCCTGACGGCCCCAAGGGAGATCACGAGATCGCCCAGCTCGACCTCCGACCTGATGGTTCCCGTACTCCCCACCCTGATGAAGGTGTCCACGCCGAGCCTGGAGAGCTCGTCGACCGCGATCGCTGCGGCTGGCCCCCCGATGCCCGTGGACGTGACCATCAGGTCCACGCCCCTGTACCTGCCCACGTAAGTGACGTACTCCCTGTGCTTCGCCACGAGCCTACTCTCGTCCCACTCCGCGGCTATCTTCTCCGCCCTGTCCACGTCTCCCGGGAGAAGCGCGTACCTCTTGACGTCCTCCGGTCCGAGTGCGACGTGGTACATCTCACCCCCACTGGTCCGCGGCTCCTCGGCGCTCTCGAACTCGTCCTTCAACGGAACGGTCACCCCCTCGTGGGGGCAGCATTACTCGGGAAACCATTAATCCTGAGGAGGCGCGGCTTCGAGATCCATCATGCTGGTGGTCGGACCCGAGGATGAGTTTACCAAGTCCCTCGCATCTGAGCTAGCCGCCGACACGGTTTTCCTCGCCAGAAGGACCTTCCCAGATGGGGAGCTCCAACCGAGAATCCTTGCAGAGTCCGAGCAGGCCCTCAGGGGGGAGACCGTAGTCCTGGCCCTCCGAATGAAGGCGGCCGCCTGCAGGCCCAATGATTACCTAGTGGAGGTCCTACTGACCCTCAGGAACCTAAAGAGGGAATTCAAGGCAGGGCGGCTAATAGCGGTGATCCCCTACTTCCCATACGCCAGACAGGATGAGATCTTCAGGCCCGGTGAACCGCTGAGCTCGAAGTACGTCGCAGACCTTCTCCACTTTGCGGGGGCAGATGCCGTCTTGAGCGTCACAGTTCACCTACACAGACTCAAGAGCTTTGGGGACCTCTTCGACGAGATACCCGGCGTCAACGTGAGCGGGATCCCGGCGCTCGCTAGAGAGGTCAGCAGATTCGACTTGAGCGATCCCCTGATAGTGGGCCCTGACGAGGAGGCCATAATCTGGGCCGAGGAGTTCGCCAACCACGTTGGGGCAAGCGACTACACGTCATTCGTAAAGGAGAGGGACAGGGACACGGGAGAGATCAAGATGACCGTCAAGGAGTTCGACCTCACGGGGAGAGATGTGGTCGTGGTCGACGACATTGTGTCCACCGGCGGAACCATGGCGGCTGCTATAGCCGCCGCCAGGAGGATGGGGGCCCGGAGGGTGTTCTCCGCGTTCGTCCACCCGGTCCTGGCTCAAGGCGCGCTGGATAGGATACTGGGGGCTGGCGGGGACGTGATAGTTGCCACCGACACACTCGAGTGGGCCGGCTCCAAGGCCTCGGTGATACCGGAGCTCGCCGCCGAGATAAAGCGCGTCGCGTGAGGTGCTCGAATGGCCGGCATCCCCAAGGGGGTCGCCCTGGCAGGGGTAGCCCTGCTGGCCGCCTCAGGGTTGATGCTCTTCCTGGGGGTAGACCTGGCGCTCGGCCTTGAGGTCATGGTCAGGGAGGTGATCCCCGGGTCACCAGCCATCTCTGTGAAGGGAGGCGCCCTGCTGATCTCCACCTCCCTGATAACGGCCATCGTGGCCTATGGAATCCTCTCGGGATCCAGGTGGGGGCGGCCCTCTGGAACTGCCGCACTGCTCTCCCTGTCAGCGTACCTGCTACTGGTCAGGAGGATCTGGGACTGGACTGTGCCTGCGGCGGGGGTCTTTGCCCTGATGGCGATCTACCTGGCCACATCCAGGGAGGCGGCTCTATTCTTCAGGGGAGGGGATTGGAGGGAAGAGGTCATTATACCAGCCTGGGCATCAGGGACCGGAGGCGTGTCAGAGATCGAATCCGGCGAGGTCATCGTCGAGGGGGTCGAGTTCCATCAGGAATGAGTTGAGCTTGAAGAGTGGGACGTAGGGCACCCCATCCACCAACTCCCCCGTCTCTGGGAACCACCCGACCACCAGAGGGATCACCCTCACCTTCAGGCCAAGCTTTGAGGCCAAACCCGATTCGACGAAGGCTCTCACCCTCTTCAGGTGGGCCCTGGCCTCGGCGGCAATCCTAGATCGAATGGCCCTCCTGTTCGTCCACAGCTTGCACTCCACCGCCAGCGCAGCCAGCGGCCCCGCGCCCACGAGGTCGACCTCCCATCTTCGCCCCATGTGGGCGAACCTGACCCTCCTAGCGACGACCCTGTAGCCGAAATCCTCCAGGTACTCTTCGACGAGTGACTCGAATCCCCTCCAATCCACGAGGGCCACCGCCTTCTCAGGCGGGACCCCCGCCAGCACGAGCGAGACGGCAGCCCTAACGGGCCTGATCTCACTGCCAACGAGGGCCCCCGACTCGATCAAGTACTCCTTGGTATCCGGGTCAAGCAGGTCGAGATCCTCCACCAGCAGCGCGACTATCGCGGCCTCCGCCCTCTCGCGGTTTATCATCAGGGGACCCCGCTAGGCTGGCCTGGAGAACCTATCGACGAGTTCGCGCGTGGGTAGCAGGATCACGTCAAGCTTTCCAAGGGTCCTCAGGTACTTAGCAGCCTTGGCCGAGTTTGTCGCGATCACGCGATAACCCATGGCTTTCAGCGGAGCGACCACCATGCACGTGTCGGCATAGACCTTCGCCCCGCTCCCCTCTATGTCTCGAAGCACGCCCTCGGGAAGCTGGCTTAGCGTCGCCCTGGCGGTGAACAGCCAGAAGGGGACGCTGACCTTCCTCCCCCTCAGGAGCCCGTGAATCTCTCTGAGTTCGCTCAGGGAAAGGTGCGGGCAGCCGAGCGTGACGAGGTCTGGCATCGAGCCGGTCGTGCTTAGTTGCTCAATCGTCCCGTCTACGTCTCGCCTCTCGAGCCTCAGGACCTCTACTCCCCCTTGGAGGGACCCGATCGGGTTGGGGGTTATCCCCTCAACGTGGAAGAGCTCTATGCTCCCGGACGCCGCTCCTCCCGCCCCCATGGCCTTGAGCTCGTCGATGGACGCCTCCTTAATGCCGCGGTAGAGGGGGACTCCCCTGGGGACGCTCTCCCCCACGAAGTAGCCCGCTGCAGAGAAGTCCGTCGTCCCGGAGAGTGATCCGTCGGTCTCCACGATCACGCTGGGGGCCCGATTCTCGTCCGCATGCATCCCGTAGGCTGGCGTTAGCCCCACGACGGCGGCAGCGATCGCCTTAACCGAGCCCTCCCTGTTGGTTCTGGCGCCTAGGACGCTGTTCGCGAACGCGACGGCGCTGGACTCCCCCCAGCAAACGTGCTCGCCTGGCCTGGGGAGGTTTCCCGCCAGGTAGGGGGTGCAGGTCAGCGTGGGCGTCGCCCCCATCTCGATCAGCGACTTCACGATTCGAATCTGCCTCTCGGCAAAGCTCTCCGGCACCCCCATCTCTCGCCAGCGGGATACGTCCATCCCGGCCGGGTTCGTCGTGACGAGGGTGCGAAAGCGGACTCCCCTTTCGACTAGGCCCTCCAAGAACTCGAGCCCTGCATCTCCTATCGTGGCGTAGGATATTCCGGAGAGGTGGACAGACCTCACTGGGATGTAGGAACGAGCCCCGGCGAGGGAGGCCTCCTTCTGGAGGAACCTAACGAACTCGTCGGGGACGCCCTCCGGGACCTTGGGGCGGGGGGCCTCAACGGCCCCCAACACCCTGACGGGGATGCCGGCGAGCTCTGCGCTTATGGTGACGCTGTCAGGGTGTTCCAGCACTATCTCGCGTGGAGCGACCCCGTGCCTGGCAAGCTTGAACAGGCCGTATGCCCCCACTGTGGATCCGACCGAGTGGGGCATGACAACGCGCTTCCCCGCGACGCTGAGGCCGGCCTGAGGGTGTCCGGGCTGGGTTATCACTCCCGTCTCCGGGTCCACGCCGTCCAGCCAGCTCAGGGGCGCGGCGAGCCTCAGCTCGTCCCCTTCACTCTCACTCAATCTCCTCAGCCCCCAGTACCTTGAGGGCGGCCTCTAGACCGTCGGGAGGACCGAGCAATATCACGATATCCCCGCTCCTGATCCTGAAAGAGTCCTTCGGCTCGAAGACCCACCTCAGCCCGCGCCTCACGGCGAGAATCTCCATCCCGGTCGACTCCTCTAGCTCCAGCTCGCCTATCTCTCTGCCGTCCGCCGGGGAATCCTCCTTCACGCGCACCCAGGCGATAGACTCCTCGCTCTCCTCCACCACCGCGGCGAGGACCTCGTGGATCGCGACTCCCCTCTCCACGACGCTGGCCATCCGGTGGGCCGCGTCTCCTATCCTCTCCGTCGCGGAACCGGCCCTAAGGAGCCCGACCACGGCCCGGGGATCCGCCCTTCCTGCGAGTCCCGTGAGCACCTTTACCTCAAACTCCTCGTGGAGCTCGTCGATCTCGTCCTCCAGCCTCGAGACCTCAAGGGCTATGGCCTGGCTGCTCATGAGCATGGACGCGTAGGCCAGGTACACCATCAGCTCGGAGTGGGCCCTCAGCACCTGAAGAGCGTGGGCCAGCTCCCTCGACTCCTGGCTGACCTCGACCCCCTCGGGGCGCGGCCTGATCGGCAGGCCGAGGAGGGATCTTACGGCCTCCACCCCTTCTCTGGTCCCCTCCAGTAGGAGCATGTCACCCTCCTGGAGGACCAGATCGTCCGGGTAGTCGAACAACCATCTGCCAGCCCGCTTCACGGCGAGTATGTCGCACCCCGCTAGCTTCTCCGGCTCGTACAGCTCGGACACCCTCATGCCTACCAGGGGGGCGCCCTCGCCAAGCCTCACCAGGCCGATGACCTCTTCTGACTCCATGAACGCGGCCGAGATTGACTCGTGCAGCGGGTAGCCCTTCAGAATGATCTTGGCGAGGTCGGCCACCGCGTCGCTGATCTCATCTGCGGCAGCCCCCACCTCGAGTATCGCAGCCAGCTCCTCAGCCTCCTCCAGAGATCTGCCAGCCACTATGGTCCTGACGGAGAGCTCGTACCTGAGGTCGTCCAGTTCGTTCTCCAGTTCCAGCACCTCATCCGCGATCTCGTCGTCGTTGTACATCAGGGCCGCGTACGCTAGGCTCACAGCTAGCTCGGATCGATCCTTCATCTCGAGCAGGATGTCTCTAACAGTCCTCTGTCTGACCGCCCTCACCACGGGGGAGAGCCCTCGGAGATGGGGACTCAGGCGGGGATAATAAAATGGGGGTGGGGCCAAAGAGATAGGCCTCGGTCAGATGCGGGTCAGCGACTCGACCGTCTCCCGGTCGAGCCTCTTGATGAGCTCGGAGATCAGCCTTATGGCCGCATCGACGTCCTTGGGCATGAGCATGGAGCTGTGGGAGTGAATGTGCCTCGTCGGGACGGATATTACGATGGTGGGAACCCCCCTGTAGTGCAGGTGGATCCTGTGTCCATCCGTCCCGCCAGAGACCGCCGACAGCTGGTAGGGTATGCCCAGCTCCTCCGCCACTGAGATGACGAGTTCCTTGAGGGCCTGGTTGGGTATCATGGTCCTGTCCCAGGTTATTATCGAAGCTCCCTTTCCCATCTTGGCTGGGGCCTCCCGCTCCGTCACCCCTGGGACGTCTCCGGCTATATCCACCTCACAGATGATGGCCACGTCGGGATTCACCACGTCAGCGGTCGTCTCCGCGCCTCGTAGCCCCACCTCCTCTTGGACCGTTCCGGCCGCGTAGACGACGTTTGGGTGGTCTGATCCAAGCTGCCTGAGGACCTCCATGGCCATGAACACGCCGATCCTATCGTCGAAGGCCTTTCCGAGCCAGACCTCTCCTCCTCTGAGGGTCCTGAAGTCGGCGAGCGGGGCGACCGGATCGCCGATCCTGATACCCATCTCCTTGACCTCGTCCCTGCTCGTGGCCCCCACGTCGATGTAGAGGTCCTTTACCTCAGGCGCCTTCTTCCTCTCCTCTGGAGGGAGGAGGTGAGGGGGCTTCGAGACGAGAACGCCAACGTAGTCGCCCTTCTTGGATCTGACCACTACCCTGTGGGCCGGAAGGGTCGTAGTTACCCAGCCCCCGAGGGTCTGGAAGGCGAGATAGCCTCCCTCGGTGATGCCCTTCACGATGAACCCGACCTCGTCCATGTGTCCCGCCAAGAGGACGCGTGGCCCGTCCTCAACGCCGCCATCTTTCTTCAGGATGATGGAGCCCAGCGCGTCGTAAAGGATCTGGTCGGCGTAGCGGCCGTACTCGTCCCTAACGAGCCGCGCGACCTCTAACTCGAAGCCAGAGGGCCCAAACGCCTCGCTCAGCCTCTTGAAGAATTCGACCCTGTCCGCAAGCAGCTCGAGTCACCCCCTCGCCCGGTTCGTAGGTCTTCCTTAACGGTTGTGGGCCGACGCGAATCGGGAGGACTTAATTTGGAGGCCCCGGAGGACCACCTCGAGACGATTTGCGGGGCGAGGAGACAAGGAGGGAGATACTCGAGCAGCCTGCCCTGATGAGGAGGGCCCTCTCTCTGCTCTCGGCTCCGGCCAGGTACGCTGCTGAGGCCCTTGCCGCGAGGGAGTTCGTGTACTCGATTGGAGTGGGGCCCACCCTGCACCCCGCCTCCCTCCTCGGCAGGATCCTCAGCAAGGTGGGTGGGCCCGGGGCCATCGAGATGGGCGCTGAGGACTTCCCCGATTGGCTCGCAGAGAAGCCCAAGAGGCCCGCCGCGGTGATATTCTCAGAGACGGGGGAGGAGCGAGAGGCGCTGCTGGCCATCAGGGAGCTCAGGAAGAGGGACCCCGCCGCCCCCGTGGTCTCCGTCCTGGGGAGTCCAGGGAGCACCCTGCATAGGGCTTCAGACTACAGCCTCGTGTTCACGAGGGGACCCGGGAGAATGGGCCTCTTCTCGCCCATGTCCGTTGCAGGACTGCTCCTCGCGGCGGAGGTTGCGAGGCTGGCAGGGATGCCTGCCAGGGCTCACGCCCTCCGATCCTTGCTGGAGGCAACACCCGATCAGGCCGCCGAGGCTCTCAGGAGGGCTGAATCTACGCTGGGGAAGGCGGCCGGAGTGATCGCGCGCTCTCGCCTCCTCTTCGTGGTCTCCACTAATGGGATGAAGCCTGCGGCCCTGGAGTTCTCCTATAGGCTAACGCTCATGTCCGGGATAATGTGCGACGTCTCATCACCGGGGGAGTTCTTGGCCACGAAGCACAGGCTTCTCTCAGCTGGCACACCGGTGCTAGTGATAGAACCTGAGAGGAGCCCAGAGGTCAGAATGGCAGCCGAGAGATACGGTGCCATCGTGATTGGCGTTGGCCCCACCGGTCCTCATGTGCCGCTGGGGATCAATCCGCCCGGGGAGATAGCCCCGCTGGTTTACGCCCCAGTGTTGCTCCTCCTCGCCCTAAAGGTCACGCTTAGCTTGGGTATAGACCCAGATGAGGCCATGGGGGTGATGTGATTGAGTTCTGGTTCGGAGGAAACTCGAGTCTGGTGGCTGTTTGATGTCGACGATGTCCTATACGACGCTACCCTACTGAAGAGGCTGGCCAGGGAGAACGCGGTAGTTGCGATGATCGAGGCAGGACTTCCAGCGGACTTTGAAGTCCTACTGAGGAAGGTGAACGAAGTAGTCGAGGCGAGGGGAGAGGATTACACGAGGCACTTCGACGACGCCATATCAGCGCTCGGCCTGAGAGTGGACCCGAGGGTCATCGCAGCCGGCGTCATAGCCTATCACGACACCAAGCGAGCCTTCCTGAGGCCGCTTCCCAGAGTCTTCAAGACGCTCCTCACGCTCCGAGATCGTGGCCACGGCCTCGGGCTATCGTCGCCCGGAAGTCCCGTAAAGGAGTGGGAGAAGGTTATCAGGCTAGGCCTGCACCATTTCTTCGAGAGGGCGTGGGTAGGCCAACCAGACCGCGAGAGACACAGGTCTGCCCTCGAAGAGCTTGGAGTAAATCCCGTTAACTGCATTTACGTGACCGCTAGGCCTGAAGGGATCGACTCGGCCAGCGAGTTCGGCATGAAGACCGTCAGGGTCAGGAGAGGCAAGCGAGCATCTGAGGACTCGACCACGACGCCGGATATAGAGGTGGTGTCGGTTTGGGAGATTGCGGATCGTGCAGAAAGCCTTTTGGAAGGGTGATAGTGGCGGGCACGTTCGACAGGCTCCACGCCGGGCACGAGTCCCTCCTGAGGCTTGCGGCCTCTCTGGGGAGGGAGGTGTTTGTGGGCCTCGCCGACGGCCCCCTTCTCAGGTCGAAGAAGCACAGGGATATGATAGAGCCGTTTGCGGTCAGGAAGAGAACGGTTGAGGAGTTCTTAGAGGGTCTGGGCGTTGACCACGAGGTCGTACGCATAACAGACCCCGTCGGCCCGGCCGGCGAAGACGGCATGGCCGAAGCCATAGTGGTCTCGGAGGAGACTATTCCGGGGGCGCTGCTGGTCAACGAGGTCCGGAGGAAGAGGGGACTGCGACCTCTACACATCGTAGCGTGCCCCCTCATCCCTGCGCAGGACGGCGGGAGGCTGAGCTCCACTAGGATCAGGGCCGGCGAGATAGACCGCCAGGGGAGGATCCTCAAGTCCTAAATATTGGCACCGGGAGTGAGGTCTAGGCGATGATGACTATTCGGCAAGAGGGGTCCAGTGCCCCGGAAGAGGGTCGGCTGAGCCCGAGGTGATACCCCATGTTCCCTATTAGAGACGAGAATCCGAGCGGAGTGAAGCCAACCGTCACGTACACCCTCATCGTCATCAACACAGTAGTCTTCCTCTGGGAGCTGGCATACGGCCTGGAGCGGGCCGTGTACGACTTCGGCTTCATCCCCGCCATGTTCTTGGCCGATCCGCTGGGAAACGCGTACAGGATATTCACATCCATGTTCCTGCACGGCGGCTGGTCGCACCTGATAGGCAACATGGTGTACCTGTACATCTTCGGGGACAACGTCGAGGCGGCATTCGGGAAGGCCAGGTACTTAGCGTTCTACTTAGCCTCTGGGGTCGGCGCCACCGGGCTTCACGTGCTGGCTAGCCTCACGCCGCCTGCAGTATCCGTCCCGGCCGTAGGTGCCTCGGGGGCGATAAGCGGGGTTCTCGGCGCTTACTGGCTCTTCTACCCACAGGCCAGAATACAGACCGTAGTCACCTACGGCTTCTTCTGGCAGATAGTCCGGATACCTGCATACTACTACATCGGCTTCTGGTTCGTGTATCAGCTCATCATGGGAACCCTTGGCATCTCCGGAGTGGCCTGGTGGGCGCACATAGGGGGCTTCATCACGGGGCTGGTCCTCGGGTCGCCGCTCAGACAGGCCGCCAGGAGGAGGCGGGAGGCGCTCAGGAGGGGGTACTGGGACTACTACGTCGACTGGTACTGAGCATTGCTAGAAACCTCATGAGAGAGGAACGAACCTCCAGCTAAGCCCCTCGTCCATAAGAACGGCCGCAGGAGTTCCCCCATAGAACCTGCAGCTGAAGACGCTCAGGAGGCCCCCTTCGAAGAACGATCGCACTCCCTCCGGGAAGAACTCATGAGCCCTCACCAGCAGCTTCAGCTTCGAGTTCTCCATGAAGTTCTGGAAGGCCTTTCTCCCGAACCTGAACACCCCCGGACCACGCACGCTCGGGGCGAAGGCCTCCACGGACTCGTCCGGGTCATTCCACAGCAGCTGCATGGCGACCGGGTGGTCCGGGTTCAGATCCCCCTTGGGAAGACTCGCTATCTCCTCCACTCCTCTGATCCCCCTTGGAACTCCTCCGTGAACCGCGAGCACTTCACCCTCAATCATGGCGGCGTAAGGGAGCTGCGCAAACGTTCGCGCGGCCTGCTCGTACACCTGTAAATCGTATAGGGCAACCACAGCCCGCAAGAAGCCGTAGTACGGATTGGTGAGGGGGCTCTCGTGATTCCCGCGCAGGATCACCACTCTCTCCGGTTCGACGTGCCGCCACGCCAGCACAAAGGATAGAGTCTCGACCTGACTCGGTCCCCTGTCGACGTAGTCACCGAGGAAGACGACACTGGCCCCCTTCTCAGCTGCCAGCCTCTTGGCCCTCACCGCGGACTCGAGGTCGCCGTGAGTGTCCCCGACGAAGAGCACGGGCCACGAAGGCCCCTCAACTTCCAGCAGGTGAGAGGTCTCCGAAAACTCCTCCTCAGTGACCTCGAGCAGCCAGAGGAGGGATTCCCTGTCAGGCGGCCGGTCTGGTCTCCTCAGGATGTCGGCTGGGTCAGCCAACCTTGGTCGGCCTCCCGACGGCCAGATAAATCATGCCCTCCGGAACGTGTCTGGCGTCCAGGCAGTCCCTTCCATCTACTACCACCCGCAGGGATCCGCTGGACAGCTTGCGCAGTCTCGACAGGCTCATCCCAACGTACTCAGGATGGTCGGTTGAGAGCACGGCCACCTGACACCCCTCGAGCGCACTGCTCATGTCAGAGAGGAGCTTAACCCCCTGAGGCAAGCCCTTCTCGGCGCGAACTCGCGGGTCGTGCACCCTCAGGTTCCTAAACCCTAGCTTTAGGAGTTCCCTCAGGACATCGTAGGTTGGGCTAAGGCGGGTGTCCGCCACCCCTCCCCGGAACGCCAATCCTAGTACGCACACGCTGGCGGAGTTTGGATTCAACCCAGCCCATTGAGCCCCCTCCAGGGCAAGCCGGGCCACATGCCTCGGCATGTCGGAGTTGATCCTCCTAGCCAGCTCCACGAGTCTGAGATCAACGCCGACCTCCCGTGCGACCTCGAGCAGGAAGTGAGGGTAGATGGGAATGCAGGCTCCCCCGACGCCCGTGCCAGGACGGTGGAGGTGACAGAAGGGCTGACTGTTCGCCGCCTCCCTAATCTCCCCGAACTCGACTCCCAGTTTGGCGGCCAGGATCGCCAGCTGGTTAGCTAGGGCGATATTGACATCTCTGTAGACTCCTTCGGCGAGCTTCTCGAACTCCGCCGCGACGTCGCTAGAGAGGACTATCACGCCCCTCCTGGCTACTTCCCCGTAGAGGGCTGCGGCAACCCTAGCGCTCTCGGGGCCGACGCCCCCAACGACCTTTGGGTACCTCTCGACGATGTCCGCGAGAGCCCTTCCCACGTAGATCCTCTCGGGACTGTAGGCCAGGCCGAAGTCTCTCTCAGCGGTGAGGCCGCTGACCTCCTCGAGGATAGGTCGCAGCACCCTCCTTGTCGTCCCGGGTGGGACGCTGCTCTCAAGGATGACTAAGTCCCCTTCCTTGAGCCCCTCCCCGATCACCCTCGCGGCCGACTTCAGCGCGGATAGATCTGCCTCTACAGAGCCCCCGGCGAACTTGAGCTTCGTTGGAACAGCTATCAGCTTCACGTCAGACTCTTTCGACGCGAGAACTCCATCGGTCGTGGCCTTCAGCCTGCTATCCGAGAGCGCCGACCTGAAGATCTCCTCAACCCCCGGCTCCTCAACCGGACTGCGACCAGAAGCCACTGCCGAGACCTTGGTCTCATCTATGTCCACCCCGATGCCCCTGGCGCCGGCCGACAGCCAGGCGGCCAGTAGGGGAATTCCGACGTACCCGAGACCGTACACTGCGACGCTGAGTTCACCCTCACGTAAGGCCTGACCGAGCCGATCTTCTGACTCTCCCATCACCCTCACGAGACCTCTCCTCCCACTATGGATTGAGCGTCTTTTTCTGCATCCAGGCGCGCACCACCTCCACCTAAGAGGAGCCACGCGTAGATGGGAGCCGCTGCGGCGACTCCGACCAAGAGGGCCGCCTTGGGGTTACCGCCGAGTCTAGGCGTGACGAAGGCCTCAATGACCGCGTAGGCCGGGAGGAGCAGCGCGGCAAAAATCGGCAAGGTAACTGCCCTCCTCGCGCTGCGGAGCGCGGCCGATCTATCTCTCCCAGGAAACACCATCTTCCATGCGATCCTGAGGCCTCCAGCAGCCGCCACCAGGAAAAGGGAGAGTTCTCCCACGCCGTGAGGAGCTATTAGGGACAGGAACTTGATTGCGTTGCCCGACGCCATTGAGTGCGCGGCCAGAGCTCCAACCACGGCCCCATTCGTGAGGAGCATCAGTATGAGCGGGTACACCGCGGGTCCGGCGCCGAGCAGGACGCCCAGATCGACCCGTACGTTGTTCATGGCGATGGCCGCCGCGAGTAAGGCGGGCTTAGCCACCCTGATGTCCCCTGGAGGTCCGAATATCTCCCTGAGCTCTTCAGCAAACTCAGAGCCCACGATCACCCCAAGACCCACGCCCAAGAGCAGTATCAACAGGGCCGCGGCGAAGAACGGGAGGCTTGAGCGAAACTCGACGGGAGCCGACGTGAGCACAGAGGCAATCCCAGATCGGATGTTCGGCCCACTCCTCTTTGATCTCAGTTCATCCAGCGACTCAAGAACCCGCGCCCTTGTCTCGAATTCTATCCGGTCCTCAAGTCTTGAGGCCAGCTCAGCGGCCCTTCGGAGGATGGAGGCGGACCTCTTCAGCAGGTTCTCTCTCTTGAAGGTGACGAGCCCACTCATCAAACCGTACGTCACCACAGCGATCCTCCACTCACTATCGCTCAAGTTCAGGAGCTCGGTTACCTTATTCTTCACCTCATCCTCGCCGAGCCCCTCCTTTAGTGAGACCCTGCGAAGGATCTCGTCTGCCAACTGAGCCTGCTCCCCCCTTAACCTCTCCTTGACCTCTAGAATGAGGCCTTCCACAATGGCCCGATCCCTCTCCCACGCCCTACCGCCTATCCGCTTGAGCGAGGCATACCTCTTGGGAGTGGGTATCTTAAGTGCCACCTTATTCTCGGCCACGACGAAGGTCCCGGATAGAAGATCCCCTAGTCTCCTGCGATCCCTCCGCAGAAGCAGGGGAAGGCCTAAGAGCGCCAGGTCCGCCGCCCTAGTGAGACTCCTGACGAGCGCCTGCCAGTAGGATGGGGTGTCAAGGTCCTCTCCTAGCACTCTGATACCCAGTAGTTCCTTTCCCAGCGTGGCTCCCCTCTTCCCCTCTAGGTACGAGAAGTACACCAGGTAGCCGAAGAACTCTAGGCTGGCGATCGCCCACAGATGAATGAAGCTGCCTCCGAGAGCAGTGATGAGGAGAGGGGCGAATAAGAACCCCACAATGAGCAGATCAAGCAGAAAAGCGATCAACCTAGCGACGGCCCCAGCGGCGAGTTCATCGGCTGCGGGGGATGCATGATCCATTCACAGGCTCACCTGCCCCCAACCATCGGCAGATCCGGGATCCCGTGGGGTATAAAGTGATTCAGATGAATGGAAAAGTGCTAAATATGGCATCAACTGTTTGTTCCAATACACCAACTAAACGTGAACTAATTTAAAAAGCCCTGGGATTGCCTCATTTTGTAAGTATTCTTGAGGATCTTCTGATAGGGTAAGACGCTTCTACCAGGGTGAATCGGGCTCTGGAGCGGCTCATTCTGCCGAGGAGTCCAGTGGTGAACCGGTAAACTTTTATCCTCTACAGGTCCTGATTCCGACAGGTGAAAGCATGCCAAGGTATCTACCTAAGGCGCCCGTTGCGCGGATAATCAAGGAGGCTGGCGCTGAGAGGGTTAGCGAGTCTGCAACAGAGACGCTTGTCTACCATCTTGAGAAGTTCGGCGTTGAGGTTGCCAAGCAGGCTGCCGAGCTCGCCAGACACGCCGGCAGGAAGACCGTGACCGCCGACGATATCGATCTGGCCATCCAGGCCATCTGGAAGAAGTCTAAGAAGTAGGCGAGCTCGCAGCCTCTATCCCCCTTTTTCTTCCTTTTTCTCCTCGAGTCACGTTTGCTATCTCGATGAGTAGGTTACTCCCCCTCTCCTACCCCCATTATCGAGAGGGCCTTCTGGACGGTCTCCATGTTGGCCCGAAGTCGAGTCAGACTCTCCTCAATCTTTTCTCTCCTGGTTTCATACTCGATGTCTGATATTTGACCTAGCGCCGCCTTGGCGCGGAGCACCTCCAGCTCGCGCTCCATCTCTCTTATGGCCTTCTTGGACTCCACGAGCTCTTCCTCAAGCTCTGATCTCTTCTCCTCCAGTTTCTTGATCAATTCCTCTCTCAGGCTTCTGAGGTCTTGGTAGAGGTCGACGAACGTATCGTCCGATATCTCCCCCTTTACCAGAAGGTCCCTGAGCTTCTTCCTCTTGAACTCGAGATCCTCTAGCTGGGAGAGCATGTCCTGAACCACATCGAGAAGCCCCTTGACCTCCTCCTCGGGTACCTCCTCTTTCGGGATTTCTGGGGGGGCTTCAACAGGCTGAGGTACAGAGGGCTGGGTCTCAATCCTGCTGGGAGCGCGGGCGGGAGGCCCGGCTCGTGGAACCTCCACAGTCGGTTGTGGAGGGGGCTGTGGGGCCTCTTCCCTTAGTAGGTCGGCCACCACCTCCTCAACCCCCTCAATCTTCCTCTCCAGCTCGGCTGCAACAGCCTCGTACTCGTCTACTCCAATCTCTCCCCTCTCAAGGGTCTCCCTGAGCCTAATGAGGCTGAGGGCAGACTCCAACTTGGCCTTCAAGGACTCGTACTCATCCTTCTCAATGTCTCCAAGCAGGTACTTTTCACTCAGCTTCAGGAGGGCCTTTTTCACCTGCTGCTCGTTGAGGTTACTACCCTCCATTCTTCACCAGCCACGGCTTTCAACTGCAGAATAATTTTAACTTGCCTCGGTTTTAGGCGCGTCGAAGGGAGGTTTTGATTCCTTGGGAAAGCTCCTCTATCTGGTCTTGGATGGCGCGGCGGGGACGGCAGGTAGAGAGACTGCCCTGTCCAAGGCCAGTAAGCCCGGCTTAGATCAGCTAGCCAAGAGAGGAGCATGCGGCCTGACCTACACGATAGCCAAGGGCGTGGCACCCGAGAGCGACGCGGCGGTGCTGTCCATCTTGGGCTACGATCCACACAAGTACTACACCGGTAGAGGTCCAATAGAGGCGGCAGGCGCCGGCATTATCCTCCATGAGGGAGAGGTAGCATTCAGAGCCAACTTCGCAACGGTCGAGCCAGGCACCCTCAGGATAATCGACCGGAGGGTTGGTAGGAGCTTAACAACGGAGGAGTCCCGAGAGCTGGCTTCGACGCTGGATGGAATGAGCCTCAGCGTTCCAGGCTCCTACGTCAGGGTCAAGGCCACCGTAGGTCACAGGGCGGTCGTTGTGATGGGGGTAGAGGGTCGCCACCTGTCCGAGATGGTGGACAACACTGACCCGGCCTATAGGCGTATGGGGCTCATAAGCGTCGCCGTGCCGAACCCAGACATGAGGGTGGTTCAATGCGATCCGATGGACTCCTCCCCTGAGGCGAGATTGACGGCCTCCTTGGTGAACGAGTTTACCAAGAGGGCAGTCGAGCTCCTAGATCGCCACCCCGTCAACGAGAGGAGGAAGCGAGAGGGCAAGCTGCCCGCGAACGCCATCTTGCTCAGAGACGCTGGAACGAGACTGCCACCTGTGGAACCCATCGCCGAGAAGTACAGCCTCTCGTTCGGGGCGGTCGCCGAGATGCCCGTTGAGATCGGGATATCGCGTCTCCTAGGCATGCGCCTCGAGGAGGTGCCCCCGCCTTCGGGGGACCTGAGGCGCGACATTCCCACGAGGCTCGAAGCGGCCATACGGCTTCTCAAGAGCGTGGACGTGACTTACGTCCACCTAAAGGGGCCAGATGAGCCGGGACACGACGGAGACATGCGGGCGAAGGTCACGGCCATCGAGGTAATCGACGAGATGTTCGTCAGGCCGATGATAGAGGAGCATGGGTTAGGGGAGGAGTTGGCCGTGCTGGTGACGTCAGACCACGCCACACCCTGCTGGGCCAAGGCGCACACAGACGATCCTGTTCCGACTTGCGTCGCAGGTCCGAGCGTGACGCCCGACGATGTGGACAGGTTCGATGAGGTGGCGTGCTCCCGTGGCAGGCTTGGCGTGATAGAGAGGGGGCACGAGATGCTCCCTAGGGCTCTGAGCCTGCTCGGGCTCACTCCTCGATCCTAATGATTCTACCGGCGACCGCCACGAATATGTCCGGAACGAGCGCTCTGAAGCGAGCCACCTCCCAGTGTTCATGGGCCCAAGGGAAAATCACGAGAACCACCCGGCTTCTTCCCTCGAGAGACTCCAGCAGAGACCTCAGCGCCAAGTAAGCCTCTTTATGACCGACCATTCTGACCAGGGCTGTGACGCTGTCGTATATCAGGAGACTGGAACTCCTACCGTTGAGTTCGCCTGCAAGGCGGTGGTGGTCGCTTACCGAAGGTCTCACGTCTCCCGCGCCGCCGAGCGTGAGCACCTCAAACTCCCCCACCCCTTCTCTCGCTGCCTCGAGCAGCAGGCTCCTCTCATCACAGACCATGACCACGTCATAACCGTCTCTGGCCATTTTCATCGCGAGCTGGAGCAGGGGGGCTGCGTAGTTCGGGTCGAACGCGAACTCCAAGAGGATGGAACTCCTCTGCTTGAGAGTCTTACGTATTGAGGAGATGTCCCAAACGGACTGCCTGTGAATTATGCCGAGCCAGCCCAGCGTCGCTAGGGTAAAGAGCGCTATGAACCCCTGTGGCGTGACTTGGCCTGGCAACGGTTATCCCTCTTAACGAAGTCGGCGGCGTGGGTCCTACGCGCTTCAACAATTTTAGGGTTTGTAGAGGGCTAGGCGAGATGCCAGCCCCTTGCTACCATCGTGCCGCTCTAATATCGGTTGGAAATGAGTTGTTAATTGGAAAGACCGTTAACACTAACCACACATGGTTAGCCAGGCGCTTGACAGTCCTAGGCTACGAGGTGAAGGTGGGCCTCGTAGTGCGCGACCTGTGTGAAGACATCGAGTGGGCCTTCAGGACGGCTGTTGACCTCGGGTGCGGCGTTGTGATATCGACCGGCGGTCTGGGGCCTACATTCGACGACATGACTGTTGCCTGCATGGCCAGGGCATTCGGCCTTCCTCTAGTCAAGAACAAGGAAGCCCTCAGGATGATAGAGGAGAAGTACTCGGCCAGGGGCCTACCCCTCACCGAGCACAGAGTGAAGATGGCCCTGCTGCCCGAGGGCAGTAGGCCCCTCTCCAACAGGGTGGGGACTGCGCCCGGCGTGCTCCTCGAGCGCGGAGGCGTCCTGGCGGTCGCGCTCCCTGGGGTCCCTGCCGAGATGAAGGCTATCTTTGAGGATCACGTCGAGCCGATCCTAAGGGAGAGGGGGCCCCCCATCCGGATTGCCGAGAAGTTCCTCAGGAGCGTGGGGGTTCCCGAGTCCTCGGCCGCGCCCGTCATAGACCTGGCAATGAAGGTCTCTCCGAGGGTATACGTGAAGAGCCACCCCGCGGGCGGGGAACTGACGGAGCCCGTGCTGAAGATACACATCCTGGCGTCCGCGGACAGCCTTGAGGAGGCCCAAGAGACCGTGGAGCGCGCCGCGGAGGTCTTAAGGACGGGCCTGATTAAGCTAGGCGCGAGGGTCGAGGAGGTGAACGAGCTGTAGGGAAGGCCCAGAGGGGCGGAGGTGTTGAGGGGGCCTTCCGGCAGCTGCCGCAGGTCCTCAGGGAGGCTCTGGTTGAGCGCGGCATGTTGAAGCCGACGGAGCCACAGGAGAGGGCGATCCCCCTCCTCATGAGAGGCGAGAACGTCCTCCTAATAGCCCCCACGGGAACGGGCAAGACGGAGGCCGCTCTGCTCCCGATGTTGGCGAGGCTTATCAACGATCCAAGGGCCGAGGGCGTCCGGCTTCTCTACGTGACCCCGCTGAGGGCGCTGAATCGGGACCTCATGCTCAGGATATCGTGGTGGGCCTCTCGCCTTGATTTAACTGTTGGAGTTCGCCACGGAGACACCCCGGACATAGAGCGGAGGGCTCAGCTGGCCAGGCCGCCCGATATACTAGTTACGACGCCAGAGACGCTCCAGATACTGTTGGTGGCGAGGAAGTTCCGTCAGCACCTGACCTCGGTGAAGTACCTGATCGTGGATGAGGTTCACGAACTGGCGGAGAGCAAGAGGGGAGCTCAGCTAGCTCTGACTCTAGAACGGCTTAAGGTGCTGACGGGCGGACACCCCCAGATTGCGGGACTTTCGGCGACCGTCGGGTCGCCGAAGGAGGTAGCCCGCTTCCTTGCGGGCTCGTCCCCAATCCCCCGCGTCGTGTACGTCTCTGCGGCGAAGCGCATAGAGGTAAGCGTCGAGTACCCAAAACCCACTCCTCGAGACGAGAAGCTGGCGGGAAGGCTTTACATCTCCCCAGAGGTGGCGGCCAGGCTCAGAAGGATAAGAGAACTCATAGAAGGGGCCAGGACCACGCTGATCTTCACCAACACAAGGTCGATGGCCGAGGTGCTCGGCAGCAGGCTGAGGATGTGGGACTCCAGCTTAGCCATGGGGGTTCACCACGGGTCTCTTGCCGCAAGGGCAAGGATAACGGCCGAACAGGCCCTCAGAGAAGGCCAGGTGAGGTCCCTAGTCTCCACGAGTTCCCTTGAGCTGGGCATAGACGTGGGCCACGTCGACCTGGTGATCCAGTACATGAGCCCAAGGCAGGCCACGAGGCTGGTCCAGAGGGTGGGCAGGAGCGGCCACAGGGTTGGGGAGGTGAGCAGGG
>JAOZGN010000023.1 GCA_027491555.1 Thermoproteota archaeon | reverse complement strand
TCACCGAGCACGAGCTGAAGTCCTTCGCTGGGTGGACCCAAGACTCGGGGATGGCGGCGGTCTACGTCCATCTGAGTGGCAGGGACGCGGAGAGAGCCATATTGAGGGCCTACGGTATAGAGAGGGCCGAGGAAGAGGAGAGGAAGAGGGTCCAGCCCCTCAAGCCCGAGGCCTGCCCGAGCTGCGGGTACGTGAACCCTCAGGACGCGGAGTTCTGCCTGAGGTGCGGGTACCCGCTGAGCGAGAGGGCCAGGGAGGAGGCGATGAGGGGCAAGGAGCTGGTTGAGGCGGTAAAGAGGGCTCTGCTCTCTGACCCCAGGATCTCGGAGCTCCTGGTCAGGGCCCTGCGGCAGGTCCTGGAGGGGGAGGAGGCTCGGGGGTAGGGAGAGGGGGCCCGCCCCGTGGGGATCGCCTGGCGGTGGGGTGGTAACGCAGCCTGCGCCTAATCCGGTGGGCCCCCGGCCCCCTCACCCGCGGCCAGGACTGATGCGTTCGTTATTTTTCGAGTTTCGCGGAAGTTTCCTCCTGATCGGGACCAGTCAGGGCGAAGCTTCGTCGGCGCGAGGCGCGAATAGGCCCGCCAATTATCAACAACTTTTAAGTAAACCCGGGTAAAGAGGACCTGGTGGCCCCGGGGAGGCAGGATTCGGTGGGGATCACCTTGAGGAGGCGCAACGTGCTCCTCTCCTTCATCAGGATGCTCGAGGAGAGGGGGATATTCAGGTTCGACCTGGACAGCTTCGAGTCCAGGCTCAGGCTGCAGAAGTACGTCTACCTGGCCAGGCCCTTCGGGCTGAGGCTGGGCTACGGGTACTCCCTCTACATAAGGGGGCCCTACTCCCCGGAGCTGGCCAGGGACTACTATGCCCTGTCGGGGGACGTTGAGGGGGAGCCCCTACCAGAGGGGTTCAGGGCCGAGGAGTTCCTGGAGTTCGTGAGGGGAAGAGACGAGAGGTGGCTGGAGGCAGCCAGCACCCTGCTCATGCTGGCCGAGGAGAGCCCCGGAGACCTGGAGTGGGTCCTGTCTCGGACGAGGGAGCTGAAGCCCTGGGCCGACGAGGGTTGGCTCCGGGAGATACTGGAGGAGCTCCTGAAGTGGCGCCTCCTGCCTACGGGTTCTCCCCTATCCTGAGCTTTCTCCTCCTTCTTCCCTCCTCTCCCACCAGCTTCGCGTTCATCTCGTCAACGGCTCTTGACTTGATGACCTGCTGATCTGTGGTCACCAGCCGGATCGAGTCCGGGTCCAAGAGGGCGTGGGCTGTGATGATCGAGTCCGCGTGCTCAATCTCGTAGTCCCTCTCGCGGATCTCCCTGGCGCACTCGCAGACCTCCTCATCGGGCCAGACGATCTTGGGGTCCAGCGCCTCATACAGCTCGCGGAACCTGTGGACGGCCTCCACGGCCTCTGTCGGTTTAGGACGCTCCGCTATCCACAGGAGGACCTCGGCCAGAGCAGTGGAGGAGATCACGATCGTGGCGTTGCCCCTCTCTCGCTCCTTCCTGAGCCTGTAGACGACGCTGTGCCCGTACTCGTACTGGTCTCTGTCCGAGGTGTTCATGTAGGCTATGATCACGCTGGAGTCCAGGTGCGTCGTGCTTTTGTTCTCCATCCTCGCCCTTCACGTCGCTTTGTCCTGATTCCCTTATTAAGGAGGTTCATATTTGTTGAGGGGTGCCTTTAGAAGAATCATCTCGGTATTTCCGCGCGGTTCTCTCCCCTAGCGGCCCCGCGCGCTCGAGACGCCCCTCTTGTGAGTTTTGTGCGCGTTGTGAGTTTTGTGAGCCTGTTGGACATGGGAGGTTTCGCTCGGTCAGGCTGGGTCGACACCCGAAGGAGAGTTCACCATCATGTTCAACCTCTTCCTGAAATTCCGGAACATCCTGACTTTCCGGACCGGAGTCTCCGGAAGATCCGGTAAGCCAGGACTTCCGGAACCCCCTAAAGATGAGATGGTAGATCGCGCCCCGAGAGAACGTCTGACGCAGCTGCAACAGGCAGCCATCCGGGTCGGAACCCGAGCCTGAGGGAGGATGGGGTGCGCGCGTGGAGACGGGGGTCGATCCTCGCCCCCGTGGCAGCGGGGAGAACGTGCGTTACCAACCTATCCCACCCTCACCTCTGACGCAGCTGCAGCAGATAATCGTAGGTCGGTGGACTCGGGTCCACCCTTCCTCAATAGTGGTGGGTGGAGCGCGCTCCACCCGGGTCATGTCTGACGCAGCTGCAGCAGACACTTATCCTCCGTCGATAAGGGTGGGTGGACTTGGGTCCACCGGCCCCCCATATCCGACGCAGCTGCAGCAGACACTTATTCTCCGTCAATGTTCCTGCCGCCTTGTCCTCCTAAAGTGTGAGAGGCCTTCATCCGCGTCATCCTAATGAGGATTTATACGAATAGGCTATTCCGTCTCCAAATTACCCGAATATTTGGCCTATCGGGTCGAACGATAATTTGCAAGTTCCGGGACAGAGTCGGCACCCCCCTCCACTCCGATCCCTTTAAGGAACAGGCGGTTCGGCTCTGACTTTTCGCCGTTATATGTGGCGTGATTCAAGCGGTCCGGAGGCGGGCGTGGAGACAAAAGTCCACACCAGAGGGTGAGATGTCAGTACTACATCTTTTTGAATCAATGAGCCGGATTGCTCTCTAGATTTTGCTATAACCCAGAACCGACCCACCTACTGAACCCGGAAAAAGCCGGACTGTGCGCAAAGTTTAAACTACAGTATCCAATGGGTAACTAAGAACCGTGCGGAGGTGGTTGAGTTAGGGGACATACGAGCTGGTGCGTCCAGGAGGGGGAGAGGGAGAACCCTGCTTGTCTACCTCAAACCGCTCCTCTTCAACCTCGCAGAACGGGCTAGGATGGATTTGGGACTAACCCGATCCGGCTTCTACCGATTTTGCGTTATCCGAACGCTACAAGAACTCGGTTACCTCGACGCGGCTAGGATGGAGGCAATCGCGGAGGAGGAGGTGTAGGGGGTGGGGCGGGAGAGAATCCCCGAGAGGGGAAGAACTGGACCGCCTCCGGACTGGACTCCCGCCCCACCGAGACAGGGGAGGCAGCGCCTGAAAAGGTTAGCGCACGAGCACAAGATGATTATCTTTCGCCTCCGAAACGATCCAACCCTCAGACATGCAGTGGAGAGCCTACTCACCTCATCAGACCGCGAGCTTCTTCGCCGCCTCCTAGAGGCCCTTGAGGAGGGCGATGAGGCGTGACCGAGTCTCTCTTTAGAAAGAAGAGAAGAGAGACGCTGATAGTAACAAAGGAAGTGGAAGAGAGTGTCACCAACACTCTACCTAGGACTATACCCCTCTCTCTCTTGTATTACACTACGAGTGTAGTGCAGCGTCGCCCTTCAAAGGTTATCTCGCTCAGACTCTCAAGCGAGTTACTTGATCTATTAGATCAGGTGGCCCAGCGCACAGGATACGCGAGGAGCACGCTGATTGCCATGTCAATAGTACTTCTTTTACATTCTCTCGGAGTTATGCCAATGCCAGATGACCCTCAGCTTCTGCTAACCGAGCTGAGGGATGATATCTCAGATCTGGCCCAGCGTGCGCTAAATTCAGTCGGCCTCCAGCCCCGAGTCGTCAGAGTCGAAAAGCGGGACAAGCGTGGCCTAGTCTGGAGGGTATACACAGAGGCAGGCACCTATGTCCTAAACCTCAAGCAGGGTGCCCTGATTGACTTGAGGACGCGTAAGTGGACCCCAATACCGCGGGAGGTGCTCGAGCGTGGCCAGGTACGAGGCCAGGAAGTTTGACGGCGTGAGGGTAATGGTCGCAGAGCTACTGGACAGCAGGCCTTGGCTGGCAGAGATGATCGACCGCGGGGAGCCCGGAGCCTACTCTGCGCTGGTCCTTGAGTTCTGGCGCACCTATGATGGGCTAAAGGCCTGGGCTCCGGATCTCCGGAAGCTCACGAGTCCGGAGACGATCATTAGGAGGCTCCGCGAGCTTGGGAGGGGAAAGGGGCAGTGGCCGTGGTGAGCTTCAGCGAGATAAGGCGCAGGTGGGCCGAGGGTGACCGTTGAGGCTGGCGTCGTGGAGGCTAGGGGGGTGACCAATGATGGCTGAGCCCGCGGGAGAGGTCAGGGTCGGGATCGGGCCGGAGGTCTTGGAGGCCCTTAGGCGCAGGCCCAGCCTGATCCGAATCCTGGCGACGATAGACTCTGCCGGAGGCGCCCTGTGGACCAGGGAGGTCATCCGCAGGGTCGGCTCCTGGACCCACACCCACAGGCGACTCCTGGAGCTCGCGGCCCTGGGCCTCGTCAGGAGGAGGATAGGCACCGCGAACGGCAGGCAGGCGGTGTGGAACGAGCTGACTCCCCTGGGCCGGGAGGTCCTCTCCCTGCTCCGGGAGGAGGGCCACCCAACCCTGGAGGTGGACGAGGTGGAGGTGGTGGCCGGTGGCTGACCTGAGGGGTCTGAGGCCCGGCTCCCTGGTCAGGGTGGTCGTCCTCGACCACTACTCGTTCGAAGATGGGGGGGACCTCGAGGAGATAGTGGAGGAGCCGATAAGGCTGGAGTACGTGGGCTGGCTGGAGAGGGAGACCGGGGAGTACCTGGTCCTGGTCTTCGGGAGGACCCTGGAGGGAAGGAGGAGGAGGA
>JAOZGN010000015.1 GCA_027491555.1 Thermoproteota archaeon | reverse complement strand
TGCCGTAGACCACATCCCTTATGGCGTAGTAGACGCCGTTGTCAACCCTCTTCATCATGCTGGCTATGACGTGGCCTGGGTACATCCAGTCCTGGCAGCTGTCGACGCCTATGGCGAACGGGGGACCGAACTCCTTGCCGTGCTGGACGTTGAAGTCGTGGACCGCGTCGAGGACGCCCAGGCCGGTCAGGCCGGCGACGTTGTACAGGACGTCAGCACCCTGGGCCAGCATGCCCTCGGACACCTGCTTTCCGAGGGCCCTGTCCACGAAGCTCCCGGTGTACTTGTATATGATCTGCACGTCCTTTCCGGTCTTGTTCTCGACGTAGTTGACTCCCCAGTAGAAGCCAGCCTCGAAGTGGTATAGCACTGGGATCTCCATTCCCAGGACGACGCCCACCTTGTTGCTCTCGGTCACGTAGGCGGCCAGGATTCCGACCAGGGCAGAGCCCTCGTTCTCCTTGAACAGGATCCCCCTGACGTTGGGGTCGGGTGTGGCGGAGTCCACGATGGCGAACCACTGGTTGGGGTACTCCTGGGCCACCTGGTGAATGGCGTCGGTCAGCAGGAAGCCGACCCCTATTATCAGGTCGTACTCGCCGCTGCTAGCCAGCTCCCTGAGCCTAGGGATGTAGTCGGCCTCAGACCGAGGCTGGACGTAGGTGACCTCGACGCCGAAGTCCTTCTTGGCCCTCTCGGCCCCCATCCAGGCCATGTCGTTGAATCCGAGATCTCCCCTGCCGCCTATGTCGAACATGACCGCGACCTTCACCTTCTTCGGGGGCGGTGTCGTCTCAGGCGGCGCGGTGGTGGGGGCGGCCGTGGTCGGGGCCGGGGTGGTTGGGGCGGGAGTTGGAGGCGCCTTTGGCTTGGTCACGTACCAAACACCGGCTATGATCACAATCAGTAGAACCAGCAGTCCAATCAGTTGACCCTTGCTCATGTTCGCACCTGCTGGGCTCCAGCGGGTTTCTGTAATAACCATAACCTACCTCGACGATGAGCGTGGCCCCTTGCCGGTTGTTAGCGCGGCGCTAAGTTTTTCAGGCACGTTAGCGCGGCGCTAACCGATGAGTCCGGACGACCTAGAGCTGACGGCACGCGACTGCAGGTACCTGAGGTTCCTCAGGGATTCTGAGAGCAATCCCTCCCCCACCGAGATCGCCCGAGAGTTTGGAGTTCGACTTCCCACGGCGATTGCGGTGCTGAGGAGGCTCGAGGGGATGGGCCTCATCGAGTACCGGCGCGGGGAGGGGGTGAAGCTAACCCCTGACGGGCTCTCCGTCTCGGAGGAGCTCCTATGGAGGCACAGGGTGATAGAGGCGTTCCTCTGTGAGGAGCTGGAGATCGACCCGGAGATCGCCTGTGAAGCGGCGACGAGGCTCGAGGTGCTCTTACCCAGGGAGTCGCTCGCGAGGCTCTGCGAAAGGATGGGTCACCCGCGCGCCTGCCCCCACGGCCGGCCGATCCCGCACCCGGAGGTGGTGAACTGGTGAGGTTCGTGGGAACCCGAGCGGCGTGGTGGATCCTCGTGCCCTTCGTGTTGGCGGTGCTCACCCCCTCGATCACGCCCGTTTCGTCGGAGGAGGGGAGGCCCCTCGTGGCGGTGAGTTTGGAGCCCCTTGGAGCCATCGTGGAGGAGGTGTCGGGCGGCAGGGTGGACGTCTTCGTGATCGTGCCTGAGGGGGCAGAGCCGCACACCTATCAGGCAACGCCAGAGGTCATAGATGCTGTTAAGAGGGCAGAACTCATCGTCACAGTCGCTCACCTTCCCGTGGAGGAGCAGATCGCGGAGGTAACCGACGCGCCCGTGATCGGAATGGAAGACTATCTGAGGTACGGTCTCAGGCTGATTCCTGTCCCTGGGCAGGGTGGGGAGAACATTCACGGCTTCTGGCTCGACCCTGACAACGCCCTCGCCATCGGGGAGGCAGTGGTTGAAGCCCTCCTTAGGATTGACCCTGAGGGGGCTGGAGTTTACGAGGAGTCGCTCTCGCAATTCAGAGAGAGGATTGAGGGGCTCAAAACAACGCTCGGCGAGTTTGCATCCTCCAGGGGGATCAGGGCGCAGAAAGTGGTCGTCTCCGTACCCGCGGAGGCATACGTCGTCTCGGCCCTGGGGATGATCCCAGTCGATACGATCGGGAGAGGTCCCGGCGCGGTTATCGGGGTTGGAGAGCTTGACGAACTCGGACAAGCCATGGATAGGGGGGAGATAAGGTTCGTCACCGTGTCTGAGGTCAGCGAAGGGCTGAAGTCGGGCCAGATGGCAATTCAACTTGCCGAGGAGCATGGAGCTACGGTTCTAAGGGTGAGGGTCCTGTCCAGTGGGTTACCGAGCTATGAGGCCCTGTGGGCGTGGAACTTAGGGTCCATAGACTCCAGCCTGAGGGCTAGGTCGGCCGACAAGGGAGGAGGGTGGTCGCTGGCCGCCTGCATCGTTGCCGCGTCCGTGGTGGCGATCCTAGGACTGGCGGTAGCCCTCTGGAAGGCCGCGTGAGGCGTTGGGAGGTGATCCGAGTGGCGGGTCACGCCATCGAGGCCCGGGGACTCGACGTGGGGTATGGGGACAGGCCCGTCCTGAGGGGGGTCACCCTCGCCGTACCCCATCCATCGATCGCGGTAATCATGGGCCCAAACGGTGCAGGGAAGACCACACTCCTCAAGGCGGCCCTCGGCCTCGCCAAGATCCTGAGAGGGGAGATACGCGTCCTTGGACTCCCAGTGCCGGAGAGGGTGGAGGAAGTCAGGAGACGGGTCGCCTATGTCCCCCAGAAGGAGGAGGTGTCCTGGAGCGTTCCCCTTAGGGTCATCGACGTCGCTCTGATGGCCAGGCTGATCAAGAAGGGGCCTCCGCGAAGGCCCACGAGGGAGGACATCGAGGCTGCAGAGGAGGCCCTAGAATTCGTGGACATGCTCTGGGCAAGGAACAGGTGTTTCAGGAGGCTCTCCGGGGGGCAGCAGCAGAGGGTCCTGATCGCCAGGGCACTCGCCTCCGAGCCAGAGCTGCTCCTCCTAGACGAGCCCCTCTCTGCCGTGGACGCAGAAAGCAGGAGGAAGATCGCAGAGGTCCTAGCCAGGCTGAGAGATGAGAAGGGAGTTGGGTCCGTGGTGGTCACCCACGACGTCAACCCTCTGGCCCCCATCACGGACTACGTCGCCTTGCTCAGCGAGGGCAGGCTTATCGCGGCCGGGCCGCTTGCGGCCGCGCTGACGCCGGAGAACCTCGAGAAGATCTACGGACCCGCCGCGAAGGTCGTAGAGGTGGGCGGGATATGCTACGCCATCGTGGGAGACGCACATAGGTGAGGTGATCTGGGTGGCGATCGAGACGATCCTTCTGGCTGCCGTCGCCGGTCTACTCGTGTCCGTGGCCGCCGGCGCGCTCGGTCCGCTGGTCGTCTACAGGGGACTGTCGTTCTTGGTGAGCGCCGCCGCCCACGCCGCCTTGGGAGGCGCGGCCCTTGCTCTGCTCCTTCAGTCCAGGCTGCCGTGGTTAGACCCCACACTGGGGGCTGCCGGAATGGCGGTTGTCGTGGCTTCGGTCGTGGGCGCCGCGGGCAGGGGAGGCCGGAACGGCGCGTCGATGGAGGTGGCCGTGGGGGTCTCCTTCGCTGGGTCCATGAGTCTGGCCGTTCTGCTAATGTACTGGCTTCCACCTGAGAAGCTCCCCCTCGTCTGGGGGTACCTGGTGGGGGACATTCTCCTGCTGTCCCCCGTCGATCTGGCCATAATAGCGCTGACGGCGATGCTCTCCCTTGCGGCGATCACGGCCTTCTACAGGGAGTTCGTCTACTCGTCGTTCGACCCGATCGGGTCGGAGGCGCACGGGCTGAGGATCTGGCTCTACGACTGGGTCATGCTGACGGTCATTGCCCTCAGCGTGTCGGCCATGACGAAGGCCGTCGGTGCTATCCTCGTATACGCGCTCATCGTGGCGCCCGCGGGCGCGGCGGTGAAGTTCGCAAGGGGGCCAAAGCATTGCATGTCCCTGACCTTTCTTGTCTCCGCGGCCTCGATAGCGATAGGGCTCCTCCTGTCGGCGATCGTTAGCGTGTCTCCGAGCGCTATAGCGGGCATGGTGAGCGCGACTGCCTACCTGATCTCCCTCGTGAGAGGGAGGGGAAGTTAAGGTGTGACTACTGGAAAAAATGTCGGAAAAATCCTATATTGGAGCCCCGGGGGTGAATTCTGGGGACTCTCGGGAAGGGTGTCTTGAGCATGACACCTCTTGTGGGCGCCTTCTTATTCACGCTGGACGAACCTGCCCAGCAGGACACAGTGAAGTCAGACGCGCTCGTGGTTTACACGTTGGCAAAGGCCAGAGAGGGCCTCACCCTGATGAGGCTTCAGCTGATCCTCTTCCTGGCAGAGTTCGAGCTAGTGCGAAAGAAGAAGCCTGGGTTGGGGCTCGAGTGGAAGCTGGCCTCTGGCCTCCCCTCCTCGGAGGAGATCAGATTGGTGGCGGAAGAACTCTCCGAGTCGGGAATACTGACCAGGGGTGGAGAGGACGCCTGCATCCTCATGGCCTCTCCGGCCTTCAGGAGGAGGAAACTGATGCTGCCCAAGCACGTGAGGAAGGCCATTGACAGGCTCGTCTCCTCCTATGAGAACCCTGGCAAGACATCCAAGCTCCTCAAGAGGGTGAGAGAGATCCTTCCCGATGCCATCAGGCTGGGGATCGTGACTCCGCCGGCCATAAGGGGCTGATCACATAAGCCCTGAGGTGAGCAGGTTTATCAGCCCTGAGTCGTCCTCCTTTATCACGTTCAGGACCACTCTCGTGTTCGTTCGCTCGACGTTGGGCATCGCGAGCAGGCCCTTCACGAACTCGCTCAGCTGGGCCCTCCCCTCAAACCTCGCCACCACTATAACGTCGGACGGCCCAGTCACGTCGTAGACTGCGGTCACGTGCGGGTCCTCTGCTATCTTCCTCTCTACCTCCAGGAGTTTCCCTCCTGATACCGTCACCTCGACAATAGCAGTCAGTTCGAATCCCAGCTTCTCGTAGTCGAAACATGGCCTGAGCCCCCGCCCCCTCAGGACTCCGATTTCCCTTAGCCTCTTCAGTCTCTTTGAGACGGTCGATGGCGACACCTGCAGAACACCCGCCAGCGTCCTTATCGAGGCGCCTGGGTACGCAGAAATCGCCCTTATCAGTCTCAGGTCTAGCTCGTCTAGATCCACTCCCTGGAGGCGACTTGGAGGCATTGATACGGTTGTCCGAATCCTACCTTAAAATACATTCATTCGTTCGAGGATATAACCGGACAGCATATTACTGACCGCGCTGAGCACGACCTCAATGGTCGAACAGGCGCGCGGTCCCCTGATGGTCGCAATACCGGACCACACCGGTTCCCTGCGAGTCGTCTACCTAGTGGGGCGGACCTCGCGGCAGACTGGCGTGGACGGCTCGTCTGTGAGGTGGCTGGCGGATATCTCCGACAGCGACATTCGCCTGGAGTTTGACGGCGGGAGGAGACTCGCCTTCGCCGAGATCTTACGGCCCACGGGGGAGCGACTGGAGCACTCTCCAAGGGAGATACTCCACAGGGTCCTGAGATCGGCCTCGGAGACAGGGTTCCAAGTTCAGCTTGGATTCGAGCCCGAGTTCTTCGTGACTCTGAGACGTGACGACGGGGGGATAAGACCCGTAGATCGTCGAGGTTACTTCTCCCTCCCGCCGAAGGACGTGGAGAAGGTACTCCTCGAGATAGTCAGAGAGGCCAGGGGGCTGGGGTTGGAGGTGGTCAAGTTCCACCACGAAGTGGCACCGGGGCAGTACGAGATCGTCCCCGCCGGAGGGGATCCTCTGGAGGTATGTGACTCTGTAGTCGCGCTGAGGGCGGTAGTCAGGCGGGAGTTTGAGGCGGCCGGCATGGAGGCGACCTTCATGCCGAAGCCCTTCTCAGGCGTCAACGGGAGCGGCATGCATCTCCACCTGAGTCTCCTCAGAGATGGAAAAAACGCGTTTCTGGGAGACGGCGGTCCTAGCAAGGTGGCGCTCTCGTTCCTGGCAGGACTCATCCGAAGGGCCAGGGAGATCACCGCGGTGGCCGCACCCACCGTCAACTCCTACAAGAGGCTCGTCCCAGGCCACGAGGCGCCAGTCTACCTAGCCTGGGGGAGGTCGAACAGGTCTGCCCTGATCCGCGTGCCTTGGTACAGGGGGTCGTTTGAGCGCGTCGAGTTCAGGGTACCCGATTCCTCGTCGAGTCCACACCTCGTGGCCGCCCTCGCCATCGCGGCGGGGCTTGAGGGGATCAAGGAGGGGCTAACTCCTCCCGAGGAGGCGAACGTCAACGTGTACGAGGAGGCAGATGGGTTGGAGACCCTCCCGGGTGATCCTGGGGAGGCGGCCAGGGAGCTCAGGTCCAGCGGGTTCGCGAGGAGGGTGCTGACCGACAGGGTGGTCGACGCGATAGCCGACAGGCTGGAGTCGGACTACCGGGAGTACCTGCGCGAGGTCGGTGACTGGGAGTCCACGCGCTTGACCGTGAGCGAGTGGGAGCTCTTCAAGTACCTAGACGTGGGCTCCTGAAGCAGGTCCTCGGCCGAGACTCCCACGGCGGAGGATATGACCAGCGCCGCCCCCGCCAGCCTCAGAGGGCTCAGGGACTCCCCCAGGAAGACTGCGCCCCACGCTATCGCGAGCACGGGCTCGAGGTTGGACACGACCCCCGCTGGGGTCGCCTGGACCCTCGACAGGCCGGAGGCGTGGAGCAGGTACGCTCCCGCGGCCGTGAAGACGCCCAGGTAGGCGCCCCAGAGGAGCCCGCCCACCGGCGGAACCTCGAGGGTTCCCCTGAAGGCTGCCACGAGACCCGTCCCCAGGGCGGCCCAGGGCAGGGGGCCGAAGGCTATCTCCGTAGGCGTCCATCCCCTCGTCACCAGCGCCCGGGAGGCGAGGATCACCCCCGCGTAGGAGGCGCCTGAGATCAGGCCCAAAGCCACCCCGACGAGGTCCAACCCAGTGGCCGACGAGTGACCGAGCTGAATCAGCGCCACCCCTACGAAGCTCAGGCCCACGCAGGCTGCCCTGACCCTGGTCACGGCCTCGCCGAGGAGGGGACCCGAAGCCACGGCCACGATCGGAGGCGCGGTGTACAGGAGGACGGCCGCCACGCCCGCCCCGAGGTGCTCCACGGCGGCCAGGTATGAGGAGTACAGGGGCGTGGAGAGCAGGAGTCCGTAGGCCACCATCCTGACATCCAGGAACCGCACCTTGATCCCCGAGAAGGCGAGCAGGCCGCCGGCGAGAGCCCCGAAGCCGGCCCTCATAAAGGCGTTGGTCCACGGGTCCGACCCGCACATCACGGCGGCCCTGCTGGCCACGCCCGTGGTGGACCATAGCGCGGCGGCCCCGAGGAGCATGGCGTAGCCCTTGATCTCCTCCGATCCGGGCACCCGGAGCCCGACCGAGAAACCCTTAATATCTGTCCCTCAGCGGGCCCTCAGCCCTGGCCGGGAGGCCTGTGCGGTGAGGGCGGCCCGCGTGATCGCCTTCCTGCTTTTCGCTGGAATCAGCGGGCCGTCTGAGTCTCAGATAGAGATCCCAGGGCCAGAGCCAGGCCAGGGCTGAGGCCGCGATAGCCACTGCCTCGTCTCGCGGCCTCGGCTCGTCACTTGGGAGGTGTCAGTGTGGAGTCTGGGAGACCCACCCTGTTCGTGCGAAGGGCCTCTGGCCTGGTCAGGACCGTGGGGCCCTGGACGGCCCTAGCCACGGCCATGTCTTGGACCATAGGGGGAGGGGTGAACTGGCTCCTCGTGAAGGTCTCCTACGACCATCCCGGAGCTAATGTGCCCCTCGCCTTCCTGATCGTGGGGATGGCGGCCATCATGACCGCGCTGGCCTATACCTACCTGCTGATGGCCATGCCCAGGACCGGTGGGGACTACGTGTACATCTCCAGGACTATCAACCCCCTGCTGGGGTTTGTGCTAAGCTGGGGGTATTGGATCGCGACCGCCATAGCCGTCGGGACCATAGCCTTCTGGGACGTCTGGTACTGGGGTCTCTCTCTGCAGATCGCCGGGGGGGCTATCGGCAGTCAGACCCTGCTTCGACTCGGAGACCTCCTCGCCACGAGCCCCGAGTGGATGCTCGCGCTGGGCACTGCGATAACGCTGGGCATGGGACTGGTCTCTATCTTCGGTCTCAGGGCTTACAGCAGGCTGATCTGGGTCCTCTTCGCCATACCTGTGCTCGGGAGCGCCGCCTTCTTCTGGGCCATGATCAGGGGGCTTGGGTCGGCCCACGCCCTATGGGACGCGACCTTCGGAGCCGGGACTTGGGACGCCATACTCGCGATAGCCAAGGAGGCCGGATGGGACCCCGCTGCCTATGCGAAGTTAAGCTGGGATGCTACAGCTGGGGCTCTGCTGTCCCCCATGTTCGCGTTTGTGGGGAGCTGGGCCATGGTTACGTACATCGGCGGGGAGGTTAGGGACGTCAAGAAGAGCGCCGTCTGGGGCGGCGTCATGGCCGTTGTGGTCATCGCGGCCTACATGGTCTCCGCGGCCTTCCTGTTGTATGGGGCCTACGGGGAGTTCGTCAGCGCTTACACCTACGCCTTCTTCGAGGCGGGCAACAGGCTCGCGGAGGTGATGCCCTACTCCGGCAGGCCCATGCTCCCGCTCTTCGCCGCAGGGCTTATGCCCGGTCAGCCCATGTTCCAGCTCCTAGTTGCCCTAATGGCGGCTCTCTGGCTGTTAAACGACGTCCCCGCCTTCTACCTGGTTAGCACGAGGCTCCCGTTCGCCTGGTCCTTTGACAGGTTCTTCCCGGAGAGCCTGGCGGAGGTCAACAGGTACGGCTCGCCCACCAGGGCCGTGCTGCTTGCGACAGTCCTGGGGCAGCTCAGCGTCGTCTGGTGGTACGCCGCGGAGAAGCTTCACTACGTGGGGGCGATCGGCTTCATCAACACCCTCGACGGACTCTCAACCCTGCTGTGGTGGTTTCCGTCGGTCTTCGGAGGCGCGGCCGCGACAGTGCTCCCCTTCATGAGGTCCGACCTCTACGAGAGGAGCCCCCTGAGGCACGAGGTAGCCGGGATCCCCCTAATGTCCGTCGCGGGAATAGTAACCATGGTGCTGAACTTCTGGCTCTACCTGAGCCTCATCGGGTCGGGGGCCGCCATATCCGACATGCTTTGGATCTCGCTCTTCTACGGAGCCGGAGCGTCTATCTTCGTGGGTTACATGGTCTATAACAGGAGGAGGGGCGTTGACGTGAGGACGTTGTTCCATGAGATCCCATCGACCTGACCCCTTCCCCCCATTTTGCTGTGGCGGACAAAGGTTAATTGACACGCGTCGCAGGATTTTCGTGGTGAGAGTCTGCCCGAATCCGGACCCGCCGAGGAGCTGATGTCCAAGCTGGCCGGCGTTGAGATCGTGGCCGATGCCGGACCCAGAGACGCGATGGATCTGGCCATGGAGCTTGTGAGGGTGATTGAATCCGTTGGATTCGTGGCGGAGAGGAGGGCCGAGGGGTTCGCGCTGATGCCGGCCGGGGTGAACGTCCCGACCCACCTAAGGGTCGGCCTCTTTGGCTCGATGGTGACCGTTTGGATCAGGGGAGCCTACGACCTCCTGCAGTCCGCCGAGAAGCTGGGCATAACGCCGGAGGAACTCTTCGAGGCCCTGATGCTGGGGGCAAGGAGGGCGGCCGAGGTCGTCGGGAGGCTCCCCGGCGGGAGCGTCAGGGTGAGGGTGCCCTGATCTGAGAGAGCGCGGCGCTCACTTGAACTTGCTAGTGGGGAACTCATTCGGGAAGAGGGACCTGAAGAGCATCTCTTCTCTCTCTCCCTGGGCCCCACCCACTATTATGGCCGCAACCCGATCATCCACCTCTAGGGAGTCCAGCATTTCGCGGACCAGCTCATAGGCCTTCTTAGTCCCAAGGATCATCGCGAGGTCCGTGAGGCTGTCTATCACGACGGCGATAGGCTCGCCGAACTCTATTCTGGCCTTCCTTATGAGGCTTATGACGTGCGGCGTTGTCGGGGCGGCTAGGAGGGCGTTTCCGGCCGTGGTGGGGTAGGAGACGCCTTGCTTCAGGTATATCACCTTCCCTCGCGTACCTAATTCTCCCCTGATCTGTGCCGCCAGCGGGCTTCCCCTGCGGGTGAGGATCGTAGAGGGTCTCCCGGCGCAAAGCGCCTTCACGGCCGCAACCAGCTCATCGATTTTGTCTCTGGTAGGGTCCCACTTTATGAGAACTCGATTCGGGACGGGCTTATCCCTGTCCCTCTTGTAGAGGAATGCGAGAGATGCGATCATGCTGAGCAGCGCCGAGATCGTTGAATTAAGCCAGCCAACGAACGGTACGATCGAGCAAGTCGTGGGGGACGACGCTGGCAGCGTTGAGGACGCCTTGATGAGCGAGTAAGCGGGAACCCACACTCCTGTGGACTCCCTGTCGTCCCCTCTGGGCAACTCAGGCCACCCTCGGACAGTTCGCCAGAGGCGGCTGTGACTGCCTTTTAACCTTAAGCCCGGAGGTAAGGGTTGATTTCTACTCCGGCGGGGCGGTGCTGGTCCTATTGAGGCGCTATGTCTTGCTCTCGGTGATCGAGCCTCTCCTCGACCGCGCGGACGTATCGCTCGATATAATCGGCGAAGAAGAACCAGGCGGCGAACACGGCTATGGAGAGCCCTATACCTATGGCCAGGCCAGATACCAGGGCCTGCTTCACCGGATCAGAAAGCGCCACGACGTCGATGAGCAACGCAGTGGCGAGGAGGAAGGAGATGAAGGTCATGTAGCTCTTGAGCTTGGTCTCCAGCCTTATCCTGCTCATGAGCATGTTGAAGGCAAGCAGGACGAACCCTATCATGGCCAGGACGCTCAAGACCCTGGCCGCATAGAGGGCGGCGGAGTCGACCCTCTCCATGATGTCGGGGGGGAGCAGGAGGCTCAAGGCCAGGTAGACGCCTATGAATCCCAGGCCCAGGTCAGCGGCGCCCACGATGAGGCTGGACAGGAGAATCGGTGGCCTCCCGCCGATGAACCTCTCCACAGCCTCGTCGATCTTGGAGAACTTCAGGAGCCTCTTGAGGTAGGTGTTGACCACCTTAACCAAGACCAGCGTGGCCATGAGCGCCATGAGCGCTAGGAATAGCCTAGGCGCTAGCTCAGCGAGTTCCTGTGCCAGCTGCCTTAGTACGTCCTCTATCGCCATCACGATGTGCTCTGCCTGCAGATCAGCTCACCCCCGTCGTGAGCAGCAGCGCGGCGATCCTGTATATGATGTATAGGGTGAGGAACGCAAGCGTTAGCGCGATCATCCTGAGCGTGGCCACCAGAGTCTCCCTGGTTATGGCGACGCTCACCCTGTAGCCCATGAGCGTCGCTCCGTAGGCCGCGTTGGCGTACGCCTTGGCCAGATGGGGCGGAACGACGGCCACCTCGGGGACTATCAATGCGGAGAGCGCCAGCGCCGTGAACTTGAGCGCGGCGGCGAGGACGAAGGCCAGCTCAAAGCTGGAGCCAAGGAGGAGTCCCAGTCCGGAGGCGCCGAGCTGCGCAGCTCCCGAAATTGTGAGAGTGAGGGCGCTGGACCTCACCGAGCCTAGCCACCTGTTGTACTTGGCAAACAGGTAGGTCCCCAAGAGGCTCGCGGCGTTGAAAGAGAACGCAGCAGCGGCGTAGAGCCCGAACTGCACGGCCGGCAGCGTCGATACTGGGACGAGCACCGGAGTCATCGCGTTGATGAGCACGCCGAGCTTGTACCTCCTCGGGTTCACGTGCCTCCAGATCGGCGCACCGAAGATGCTGGTGGCCGTGCCGACCAGCGTCATGGCGGCCACGAGGTAGTCTGGGTAGCTGGCCACGTGTATGAGGTAGGGGATCCAAGACATGGAGAATAGGGCGCCTGAGGACGCCAGGGCCAGCTGGTACGCGGAGGCGGCGAAGATCCTCTCCTCCTCCCTCACCCTCTCCGGGACCGTGATTCCCTCGAGATGAGACAGGTCCTGAGTGACCAACAGGCCCGTCGAGATGAGCCCGAGGCCGGACCCGAGGAAGAAGATCACCTCGAACTTTGCGGGTCCCTCTAGGAGGCTGAGGAGGCCGGTCGCCAGCATCATCCCCACTATACTCGCCGCGGCCCCGCTGGAGATCCTGCCAGCCACAACGTCTTGGACGCCCTCCTCGTCAAACGAGCCGAAGATCACAAAGTTCATGCCCAGGGTCGTTAGGGCTTGGAAGGCCGAGTACGCGGAGTAGGCGACGGCCACCACCTCTACTGTCCTGCCAAGGGCGATTGGGATCCAGCAGAGTCTCTCTAGGAGGTGGGCCGCGAGGAGCTTCAGCTTCACTCTCCTCGAGATGGCCCCGGGCCTCTTGTAGGCGTAGGCGCCCACCAACAGGGCGAGGGCGCCGCCCCAGATCGACACGTAGGACACGCCCGACAGGTCCAGCCCCAGGTCGGCCAAGTAGATCAGAAAGACGCTCCTAGTCAGCGCTGTGTAGAGCGCGCTGAGCGCCATCTCAGCCAGTAGGACCCACTTGAGAGACCCCTTTCGCATGGTTGGAGGTCAAGGGCCATGCGCGCCCGTATATTATGATAACTCTCCGCCGCGGTCGCCAAACTGGAATGCGGTCTCCAGACAAATTGTCCGAATTCCCGATATACCCCCTCCGATCACTTACATCTCGGTGATGCGAGTGAGTTTCGACTCTCGGATACTGAAGGTTCGCGCCGCCGTGTCCCTGTCTCAGGTGGTCCTCGGCGCCATACTTCTACTGTCGGGCGTAGTCCTGTACTTTGCCTCCCACGGCCCCGGCAGCGGGGATATCCAGCTGCTGGGATTGGAGAAGCGTACTTGGGAGACCATCCACGACTACTCAGGCTTCCTCATGGGGGGACTGGTGACGCTGCACGTCTACCTGAACTTCAGGCCCCTGAAGGTCTTCGTGAAGAGGCTGTTCGGGAGGTCTTGAGATGAGCGACGCAGTCAAGTTCGCCCTGGTGCTGACGGCGGCCGTCGTCATCGCCACGGTGCCGCTGTGGGGGCCCAGGGTGGTGAGCGTCACCGGTGGGGGCGAGGAGGCCCATGGACCGTGGTGGGCAGAAGCGGGCGCTGAGGATCATGGACACGACGCGGAGGAGCACGAATATTACGAAGAGACCTCAACGGTCATTGGAGTCGTAGTCGAGATGGAAGAGCCGGTGGGGCGGTTGACCGTTCGGACCCCGTCGGGCGAAAGCGTCGACGTCCTGATCAGGGGCGTGTGGTACACCGATGGCCAGAGGATCTCTTGGGAGGATCTGGTGGACGAGCTAAGGCCAGGAACGAGCGTGGAGGTGACCTGCCACTACAGCGAGACTTGGGGTGCCTGGATGGCCACCGAATTGCGGTACGACGGGTTCACGGCCTCCCGGTTCGGTGGATGAGGCAGGGAGAGGTGTTGCCTTGCTCCCTCCTCATTTTTCCCTCATAGTGGGTCTGCTCGAACTGATCTCTCTGATCACGCTCTCAGCGTTGGCACTCCTGTCGCTCAGGGCCTGGAGGTATGGGGCACGTCACCTCGCGTGGGCGGCCCTTGGATTCGCCGTGCTGGCCCTCGGGGCCGCGCTTGGGAGCTACATCACGCTCTCTGCGGGGCTCCACCACCGGGTCGGATTGGGGTCCCCGTGGCTCAGAGCTCCAACTGGGACTCAGGCGCTCGTGTGGACGTTACACGGCCTGGCATTTCCGCTCGGGTACTCCCTGCTGGTGCTCTCGCACAAGGGCGTGGAGGTCAAGTTAGCAGCCGTCCCTGTATTCGTCGCCGAGCGGCTCCGAATGGCGTTCGACGCTCTGGCCGTGATTCCCCTCGGGCTTCTACTAGTCTACACGTCTAGGGACGAGCCCAGGAGCTCCACCCTCACGCTATTCGGGTACTCCATCCTCCTCGCAGCGCACATAGTCTTGCTCCTTTCCGGCATCCTCGGCAGACCCGCGCTGTTCTTAGCGGGCGAGGCCCTCAAGGCGGCAGGCTTCCTACCGCTGCTGGCCATACTCATCAGGAGCTGGTGGGGCTGAGCTGAATGCGGAGATCTTACCGCTCGCAGGCCGCCATCATCCTAGATCTCCTTGAGGCTCTGTCAACACATGGGGTTTTGGGGCCCTCGAGGTTGACCCAGGAGGTCAACCTCCCCCACGTGAGGCTGAAGGAGTACCTCTCTCACCTTCTAGAGAAGGGTGTCATAAGGGAGGTAGAAGTTGAGGGCGGCAGGACGGCGTACGAGCTCACTGAGGAAGGATTCAAGCTTCTCGTGGAGCTTAGAAGAATGAGAAAACTGTTCGACTCGCTCGGTCTCAGGCTCTGAGAGAGGTCCGGTTGGCTCGATACTCGAAGACCTTCTTGACGGCCTCCTGGAATTCTCTGAAGGCGCCCTTGCCGTAGGCGACGAACACGATCCTCTTGAGCCCAGTTCCTTCGTCTATGCTCCTCTTCACCTCCTCCGCCATCGCTCTCACGGCATCGTAGATCCTCAACCCGCCGACGCCAGTGCCCATGCCCGGGAAGGCGAGGGACTCTAAGTTCAGCTCGTCAGCGAGGCGGAGGGCAGCCCGGGTCGCCGCCCGCGCCGAGCTCAGCGAGGCCCGCCCGCCTGGGCTCCTCACCGTTGGGGCGTGTATCACGTATCTGGCCGGTAGCCTCCCCGCCGAGGTAGCAACGGCCTCGCCTATCTCAATGGGGCCCTTCGACACTGCTTCCCTCTCTATATCTTCACCTCCAGCCCTTCTTATGGCCCCAGCGACCCCGCCGCCCATGACGAGCCTCCGGTTGGCGGGGTTGACGATCGCATCCACATCCTGGGTAGTTATGTCCCCCTCGACGACCGAAATCTCGACGCCCCGATAGGTGAGCCTCATCAGGTTGCGCCACGTCTCCTGCCCTTATTTTTTGATAGGGGTAATCTGTGCCACATGTCCAGACGCCCCAAACACTGGAAACACGCGATAGGACTCTTCGTAGTTCATATGGCCACGTGGACGCCGTATCGGTACATCACCGGCGCCCTCGTGGGGTTTGGGCTCACGCTCTACCTGATCGACATCCCCGCCAAGCTGGTGGGGATCTTCGGCCTGACCGTACTCTTCGCCAAGAGGTTTGACAGGGCTGGACTCTCCTACCTGAGACTCACGCGGAAGGGCGCTTTCTGGGCGGCAGCAATCGGCGTGGTCGGGGCACTGACCTCTTGGGCCGTTGGAGAGGTCCTCGCGCCCTCCATTGTGGCTGGCTGGCCCAGCCTGAGCCTGGTCAGGCTCGACTGGACATGGGTCGCATATGCCGCCTACGTCCTGGGCGTCGTCGGCCTCTCAGAGGAGGCCATGGACAGGGGCTACATCTACCTGGAGCTGAAGAGAGATTTGACCGGTCGGAGGGGGCCCGTAATTGCGGCAGTTGCGTCGGCGTCGCTCTTCGCGATTTCTCACCTTCCGATCGACATCTTCGTGCACGAGCTCTCCCCGTGGGGAGTGGCCTGGCACCTGTATAGTGTGTTCGGCTTTGGGCTCCTGATGTGCCTCTACCTAGAGGCCACAGACAACCTCATGGGGCCAGTGGCGATGCACTCCGCGTGGGACCTGCTTGTAGGCACCGTGTTCGTTCATCACGTGAGCCAAATAGGTTGGATGGGGAGTCTCATCGCGTCGATCGTAGGACTCGCGGCCGGCGCGGCTCCCGCCGTCCTGGCGGCGAGGACGGGTCACCGTTTTGGGTAACTCACATAAATAACAGTCCCTCAAGCCCCCAACCTATACCTAGAGATCCCCGCAGCCTCGGATGAGAGGTGTCTCAGTTGGCGCCCTCTGCAGAGTGCGGTGGAAACCTGCTCAACGCGGTGATCATAGGCTTCATGGTCGGGATGGAGAGGGTCTTGGGGAAGACCTCTCAAGCCGTCATAAACGTGGTAGGCTACGCGGTGGGAAGGGAGATCTCGAAGCACCTGACCGAGAACGGCTGCCAGTCCAGATCCTTGGACGACCTGACCGAGGCGTTGGTCTCCAGCAAGCTCGCCGAGTCGCTTAGGTTCGATATCGGGGAGGACGGCTCCGTTACGGCCACCATAAAGGGATGCCTCATCTGCCCCAAGAGGATAGGTGGATACGAGTTTGAGGGAACCGCCTGCCCATGGGGAGGGATGCTTGCCTACATGGTAGGTCAGGTTTTGGGTAAGCAACTCAGTGCTCAGGCGAAGCTCACGCCGGGGGAGACATGCAAGGTGCACCTGAGGCCGAAGAGGGGAGGCGTTGACTGGCTGAGCGGGTGACTGGGCCGACCAGGTTGCAGGGGCGGTGCTGATGGGGGTTTAATGAACCCGCACTCTAGCTGCGGGGGCTCCGTGCCGCGGGAGGGACAGGGGGCCAATGGCTGGACGCGAGGATGTCGTCATACGCCCAATCTCATGCTATGAGGAATTTGTCGAGGCAATGAAAGTCCAGGAGCTTGCCTGGGGCATGCCGGAGGTCGAGCAGGTCCCCGCGCACGTCCTGATAGCCGCAGCAAGGAACGGAGGGGTGGTGCTCGGGGCCTTCGAACCATCTTCTGGAAGGCTCGTTGGGTTCGTCTTCGGATTCACCGGCCTGGGGCCGGACGGGCCGTACCACTACTCCCACATGATGGGGGTCGTCCCAGAGTGGCAGGGGAGGGGCGTTGGGTTCAAGCTGAAGCTGGCCCAGAGGGAGGCGGCGCTGTCCAAGGGATTGAAGCTGATGAAGTGGACTTTCGACCCCCTCCAGAGGGGGAACTCTCGACTCAACCTGGGAAAGCTGGGCGTGGTCATCAGAACGTACGTGAGGAGCTACTACGGGGAAATGCTGGACGAGGTGAACAGGGGGGTTCCCTCGGACAGGGTCGTGGCCGAGTGGTTCCTTGACTCAGAGAGGGTGAGGTCCGTCATAGCCAGGAGAAGACCCTCCCCCACACCGGGCGAACTCCTAGATAGGGGAGCCACCGTCTGCGTAGACTCTCAACCGGAGGAGGGTGCGTTGAGGAGGCCCAGAGTCCTCAGCGTTAACCTGGGGGCTGAGCTGGCCCTCGTCGAGATCCCGTGGAGCGTCCCCGAGTACAGGAGGCTGGGGAGGCTGGACCTCCTTCAGGAGTGGAGGACTGCGACGGCAAAGGCATTTGAGCGGCTGACGAAGGTAGGCTTCTTGGACGTAGACCTAGCCCAGGATCGTATGAGGCGCAGGTGCTTCCACGTGTTCGTGAGGGCCAGCCTGGAGGAGGTGCTCTCCAGTGGGCCGTGGTGGTAGGTGAGGCTGGTTGTGGATCCTGTGGGTGCTCCCGGGCGAACTGGCGATCTGCGGATTTCCCGTGGACAGGGAGGCCATCAGGAGGCTCAGGCTCGAGGGGGTCAGGGCGGTTGTCTCCCTGGCGACTGGAAGGGAGATCCTCACGTATTGGGGGAACGTGCTTCTGTTCGCCAGGGCCATGCTAGACAACGACGTCTGGCCGTACTTCCTGCCGACGGAGGTTAGGGGATCTCCCGAGCCGGAGGAGCTGATCAACGCCCTCCTATGGGCCAGGAGGGTCGTCTCGATGGGGAGGCCGCTGGGCGTGCACTGCCTCGCTGGCAGGGGCAGGTCTGGGATGTTCGCGGCCGCCTATCTAGTCTTTACGAGGGGCATGACTGCCAGCGCGGCCATTGAGAAGGTCAGAAGGGTGCGCCCGGGGGCCGTAGAGAGCTGGGAGCAGGAGGAGGCGGTTAGGACTGTTGAGGCCTTCTCCCTCGCCGCCACGATGGGAGACATACCGCTCTCAGTGTTCCTAAATCCTCCGCGGGAGCCGTCCAAGTTGCAGAGGCTTGGGAGGAAGATCAAGACCCTCCTTCGTCGAAGGCGGACAGGATCTCACCCGCCGCGGCGATGACTAATCCGGCGGCGGCCAGGGGGATGGCAAGGGCCGCCGCTACGGGGATGAGGGCTCCCAGTATCAGCCCCCCCTTGAGCGCCCATCTCACTCGGTCGGCGGGGCCGCCTGTAGAGGCAGCGACGCCAAACGCGGCGCCAGAGATAAACCCCACGGCTGCGAAGATCATCAGGAGCATCAGCAGAGAGAACCTCACCGCGAGCGCCGCGATCAGCAGCACCCCAAGCGCCAGGAGGGCGAGAGAGCTTCTCATCTCTCCCTCACCTGCCGCACTCGCCGTATATAGGTTTCGGCTGGCGGCGAGGGCTGACGAATTCTCTCAGGCCTCCAAAAGTGCTTTTCTAAGTTCCTCCAGTCCGAAGCCGGTCGAGGCGCTCGTCAGGATGACCTTGTGGGCCCCAACGGCCGCCGCCACGGACGCTATGTCTTCGGGTGTCACGCGGAGGCCGGCGTCGAGTTTATTTCCGACGAGGATCACTTTGGCCCCTTTCGTCCCGTTGAGGATCCTCTCGGCCCACTCTGGAATGGCTAGGAGGGTCTCGGGCCTGGACACGTCGAAGATGAGGACCACGACCCTCGCACCGCGCGACAGCAGCGGGGCCAGCGGCGCGAAGCGGTCCTGCCCGGCAAGGTCGAATATCACGGCCCTAGTCCCGTCGGGACCCGAGACGAAGAAGTCGGCCCCGATTGTGGGTCCACCCCTGGCCAGGCCAGCCGTTGAGATGGCGGCTGCAACGCTGGTCTTGCCAACCTCGGACTCGCCGGCGAAGATAACCTTGAACTTCCTCAAGGCGCACCCCGCCTAATCGCGGCCGCGGGGATATAACCGGCCCCGTGCGAGTTTCATACAGAGGTATACCTATTGGAGAAGCGGCACTCGGACTAACGGGGTCAAAGCAACGACCCAAACGTTCGACGCTCACTTCATGAGCTGAGCCAGGTAGGTTGGGGCAGTCATCAACGTTCTTCCAGACAGGCCAGCCGAACTCACCCAGAACTCTATCTGGTCGGGCTTCGGGAGCATGTTAGAGCCGAGCAGGTAGCTCGCTATCGAGAGTGGCCACGTCGCCTCGCTTGAGACGGGCTGGGAGACCATGACCCTTCGAGCCACCCTAGACGCGTTCCTGAGACAGGCCTCTGGCGCGTTGGACCAGTGGAGTGAGTGGACAACGACGACTGCATCCACCGGCCCCGTCTTGGCCTCCTCGAGGATCCTGTGGAGTCTCTCCGGCTGCCCCACCACGAACTTCACCTGGTCACTCATGAGCCCCAGACCAGACAGCGTCAGCTCGGCGATCCTTGCGTCGTCTTCGCTGTTCAGCACGGATATCACGTTGGCGTCTGACTCCAGCAGGACAATCGGCAGCTCGGCTCCGACCCCTGGACCGAGCGACACTATGATCCCGTGCGGGGAGACATCGGAGATCCCCAGGGACTTGACCTCCAGCGTGAGGAGCGTCTTAAAGACCTCCGAGTCATATAGCTTGGCCAGTAGGGCCTTGTTCTCCGCGGCCGCAACATGGAGGCTCCTTTTGCCCTCCTTCAGAGCGTCTGGCAGGGAGGAGATTATCTCGGTGAAGATAGAGTCGAACTCGATGGCCTCCGGGGTCGTAGCCATGGGCGAGGGCGGCAGGTCGTGTACCTGCCGGATCCTGCCGTCCATGAAGCCGAATCCCCTCCTGACGGAGACGTATCCCAGCTGCGAGAGGATCTCCATGATGGAGAAGAAGAGGGACCTGTCGGCGAACTTCAGAGACGCCTCCGCCGGGCTGATCCCCTCGACGTCCCTGAAGAACCCCATCGAGTCGAGGGTCAGGACGAGCCTGTACTCGCAGATCTCCAAGACCTCTGAGGCGGCCTTCTGGACGTGGGACGGTACCCTAGCCCCTCCAGCCGTCCCAGAGAGCTTGGACAGGAGCTTCGCGAGGGCGGGACGGGCCAAACTCACACCTCCTTTCGGGGAGTTCTCATCAAACCCTAAGTCCTCCTCTTCAGGATTCCCAAGTTGAGGAGCAGGGAGATCCCTGCCCTGTCAGCCTCGGTGGGCCGTGCCTTGCCCTCGATGACGGCCCTTATCCTGTCCACGTTTATCCACTTCGGTACGAGGTGGAGCCTCCCCTCGTCGAGGGCCAGGCCGCTCGAGACCCCCGAGAGAGAGGCCCCGTGGACCTCCCTGACGTTCCCGCCCTCGTCCACGAAGATTACTATGCCGTGATCCGGGCTGCAGGGGACGAAGTTCCACCCCCTGCTCAAGGGCGGTCTGTGCTTCTGACCGCAGATCGGGCAGGAGATCTCCCTTGCCCCAGGGGTGCCCAAAGCGGATTCCCAAAAGCGGGCGCGGTGAGCTTTTGTTTAATGGTTTACGTTACGAACTTTCCCATTCTCGATGGCGCCCGCGGGGAGCCACCTAGCCGAGATCACCACCAGCGGCACGAGGCCCACGGCGGCCGCGGCAAAGGGGAGCGCGGGGCTCACCTCGTAGAGGGCTCCTCCCAGACCAGAGCCGAAGCCGGAGAGGTTACCCTGGATCATCCCCCTTATGGCCATTATCTTGCCCCTGAGCCTGGTCGGCGTGAGATCGGCCATCAGGGCAAAGCTCGCGGGCCAGGAAGCGAAGGCGGTGGCGACTACCTGAGAGAGCAGGACCAGGTAGGGCGACCCCGGCGGGGTTAGGGCGAGGATCGCTAGGCCGAGAGAGCCAGAGCCGTACCCGAGGGCAAGAGTCAGGTTCCTGCCGATCCTGTCGGTGAGGTAGCCTGACGCGAGCATAGACACGACGGACTCAACCGACACGACTGTGGAGATCAGGCCCCAGAACTCCTCAGACACGCCTAGCTCCCTCACGGCGTATATCTGGGCGAACGGGAATGCCATCTGATAGAACGCCGGGGCGAGAGAGGAGACTAGGACGAGCTTGCCCAAGTCGCCGCGGAGCTCCCTGAGGGCGCTGACGTAGCCCCGAAGAGCGTCCCTGAAGTTAGGCTTCACCCTCTCCTCCAGCGTCTCAACGAACCCCATCCTCACGATCCCCGCCCCGAAGATCGCGGCGGCGTTGGCCGCGTAGAGGATCCTCATGGCGCTGGCGAGGGGCATCCGAGCCACCAGGAGCGTCGCGAGCGGAGGGCCGGCAAGGCTGGCCAGCTGGGAGACCATGTTGGCCAGTGACAGGCCCCTCCCCCTCACCTCGGGCGGCAGGGTGTCGGCAAGTATCGCCTGGATCGCGGGCTGGTAGAGGAGGGCCAGGGAGGAGAGCACGGAGGCGGCGAGGATCCAGGTCCAGTCCCTTGCCACGGCGTAGAGGACCGACGCCACCCCGTAGACCATGGTCATGGGGACGATTATCCTCTTCCTGCCGACGGCGTCGGCTAGGTATCCCCCGATCAGCCTCGAGAAGCCAAGGGTGACGAGGCCGGCCATGGATATGAGGCCGACTTCTGCCGCCCCAGCACCAAGCTCTAGGAAATAGAGGGAAGAGTAGACCCTCGTCGCGGCGGAGAAGGGACCCATTATGGCCCAGGTGATCGCCATGATGGTCATGTTCCGCCTGGCCACGTCCTGGGGCACGGGCTGGAGGCGTGAGAGTTGGGTTAAAAATTCAAACATACGCTGCGCCGTGGCGAGGCTGGGGCTTTTAGCGAAGGCCGGGACGGGGCTAGGCGGTGGAGCGGGAGACGCTCAGGGGATCGGGCGATCGCATCCCTAAGCTCGGGATAGGCACCTACCGGATGGAGGAGAACCCCCAGGCCGCAATAGAGGCGATAAGGGTGGCCGTCGACCTCGGAATGGGGCTCATTGACACCGCGGAGATGTACGGTTGGGGAGAGGTGGAGAGAATAGTCGGGGAGGCGCTCAGGCCCTTCGACCGGGAGGAGTACTTCTTGGTGACCAAGGTGTGGAGCACGAACCTGAGTAGGCGAGCGCTCCTAAGGTCCGCCGAGGGGAGCCTCGAGAGGCTGGGGGTGGAATACATCGACCTCTACCTTGTACACTGGCCAAACCCCGCGGTCCCCATAGAGGAGACAATCCGGGCCATGGAGGAGCTGGTCGCCGAGGGAAGGGTGAGGAACATCGGGGTGAGCAACTTCGACCTCTCGCTCCTGAGGAGGGCCATGGGAGCCACCAGAAAAGTCGAGATAGCCGCCAACCAGGTCCGGTACAGCCTGCTCGACAGGCGAATTGAGAAGGACCTCCTCCCGTTCTGCCAGCGAGAGGGGATCTTGATAATGGCCTACACGCCGCTCGAGAAGGGGCGCCTGGCGTTGAACCCTCCGAGGGCGCTGGCGGAGGTGGCGCGCGCCGTGGAAAGAACTCCGGCCCAGGTGGCCCTTAACTGGCTGATATCCAAGCCCAAGGTCGTAGCCATCCCCAAGGCCGCGAGGGTGGAGCACGTCAGGGAGAACTTTGGAGCGCTTGGCTGGAGGATGAGTGAAGCGCATCTGAGGATGCTAGAACGGGTTGTCTTCATTTAGGGACCCATAAAGCTGCAGAAACAGCTTGGGGCATTGGGCGTGGTGCTGTGATCTCTTCTATCCAGTCCAGCCAACGGTCCATAAGTCCCCCCCAAAAAAGGTGATGAAGAGTAAGATATTATTCTGGAAATGCGCTAGAGTGGCCTAACGACCAAGCGATTCCACAAGCCGAAGAACAACTCCAAAATTGTGTACGAGCCGAGAACCGAGGAGGCTAACAGCAGAACCCTGACCTCCACGGCCTCCATGTTATCTCTCAGCCTCGGAGCCGCGACCTGATAGAGTATCGACGCCAGGAGTCCAACTAGGAGAAGCTTGAACACCCACCAGACGGTGACGAAACTGCAAATTCCCATGGAAATTGCTACCGACAGGAGAGCGGCGAGACGTCTTGATCCCGTCACTCTAACTCCGAGCACGTCGCTTGTGAAGAATAGAAGCGCTCTGTAGACTGCCAGAGCCAGGGCTGGGATGTAAATTGCGTACAATGTTGGACCCAAGAATGAATTCAAGTCGCCCACCCCACGATGTACTCTGTTCCTAATCTTCACATTAAACCTACTCTCAGGGGTAGCAGCTTCCTGAGCCCGTAGCATAGATATCAGCCGATAGCGACAAACTATCGGACCCTAGGATGGGATGGGTGAAGAGCGCATATGCATTTATCCTCCAACGGTAGCTGCTTCTGTAACTTACCCACGATGTATGGTAGACCACAGTCCACCCTAAGTTCCCGTCTGCGCTAGACCAGTGATCAACATAAAGTATTTGACTTCCATCATACTCTCAATATACGTAAAGGTCTAACCTCTGAAGGACAACTCCAAAAACATTTTTTGCAACTTTAAAGCAATGAAGGGTTCTAGAATACACGGCCTTTGGTGAGGGAGAACCCTGCCAATACCCCGCGGCCGTGATCCCCTCTACCTTAGGGTTGACGACTAGTCTCTCAGGCAGTTCGCAGTGGTGCTCCCAGTAGACCGGCTTGGAAATTATCAACTCGGATTCGTCAAGACCGGCGGAGTACGGTAAGGCAGCTGCCACCGGCGGCGAGGTCGGCAGAAGAGACGCTAATAACATAACAGCACACAGTTGGACATACATTCTGGTCAAGTATTACTACCTCAAGGTACCTTAGTAAAAATATGAACCACTGTTTCGTTAAAAAAGATGATGCCGCAGAATTTCACATCTAGGATCGCAAGTGAAGTTTCTGGTGTATAGGCATGAGGCCTCGTCTAAATTCGAGTAAAATCTCTTAGGAGTTATTCAATGAGCGGCCCGAGCTGAACCCTCTCAACTCGAGAATTCAGTATTCTTCCGTCATAGCGTAACCCCACAGAGTACCGTGGTCGATCTTGGGGCCAAAGGGAGGCTGGGGCCTTCCCCAAGAACTTTAAGTCGGACGCCCACCGAAACTATCAGAAATCTCTCCCGCAATCGAGCCATTCCGATTCATGGGAGGTGAGGGAACTCGCCCGGTCTTGGGGAGGAACCACAGGGCCGCGAGACCGGCGAGCGTCAGGCAGAGAGACGCCAGCCCTAGGTCTGCTGGGGGGGAGATGGAGTATAGCACGCCCCCAGCGGCGGAGGCTGCGCTGGCGGACAGATTCTCGGCTAGTCCCCTGACCGCTGTGAGCCTACCCCTGGTCTCTGCAGGTGTGAGATCTGCGAACAGGGCGAACCTGGCCGGCCACGAGGCGAAGGCCGCGTATACGAGCTGGGACGCCAGGACCCAGGCGCCGGAGCCGGGCGGGGACAGCAGGAGCATGAGCATCCCGGCGGCGCCCGAGCCGTACCCGAGCGCCAGGGAGATGTTTCTGCCCAGCTTGTCAGCGATATAACCCGAGAGGTTAATGCTCGCCAGGACCTCAGCTCTCACAACGGTGGAGATGAACCCCCACAGCTCCGGATCTATCCCAACTTCCCTGACCGCGAAGATCTGGATAAAGGGCTCGGCCAGGCTGTACGACCCCATGGCGGCCGAGTTCACTGCGATCAACCTACCTAGATCCCCCTTCAGCCAGACCATGGCGCTCCTGTACTCTTCGAGGATCGACCTCAGCCTGATGGGCCTCTTCTCCCCCAGGTTCAGGGTCTCCTTTAGCGCCAGCCTGACGACCGCCGCCGCGAGCACCGCGGCCGACCTCGCGGCGTACAGCAGGCGGACTGCCGGGACGAGTCCCATCCTGCCAACCAGGAAGGCCGCGAGAGGTGGCCCTGCCAGCGACGAGAGCGTCGCGACCGTCCTGGCCGCTGAGATCCCCCTGCCCCTGACCTCGGGGGGCAGGCTGTCGGCCAGTATCGCGGCTATGGCCGGCTGGTACAGGAGGGTAGCGGAGGAGATCACCTCCGCGGCGAGTATCCATGTCCAGTCCCTCGCCAGGGCGTACAGGAGGGAGGCAAGGGCGTAGACCGCGGTCATCGAGACGATGAGCCTCTTCCTGCCGACGGCGTCGGCCAGGTACCCCCCGACGAGCCTGGAGATCGCGAGAGTGAGGGACCCCGCCATCGTGATCAGGCCTATCCTGGCCGGGTCGGCGCCCAGCTCGAGGAAGTAGAGGGCGAAGTAGGTCCTCGTGGCCGCTCCGAACGGGCGCATCATGGTCCAGCTCAGCGCGA
>JAOZGN010000009.1 GCA_027491555.1 Thermoproteota archaeon | reverse complement strand
CCTCCACGAGTTCGGCGTAGCCTAAGTCCTCGGGCTTGATCTCCTTGACGTTCACCACGATCTTGGCGCCTGTGGCCTTGGCCAGCTTCTCCATGTCAGACTTCCTGACCCTCCTGACCGCGAGGATGCCCCTCTTGGCGAGGAAGTGCTGGGCGACATCGTCGATGCCCTTCTGGCAGAAGACCACGTTAGCGCCGGCCTCAGCGATCTTGTCAACCAGCTCCCTGAGCATCTCCTTCTCCTGCTCGAGGAAGCCCTTGATCTGGGTCGGCGAGACCACCCTGATCTTGGAGGACAGCTCTGGCTTCTTGACCTCTAGGGCGCTCTCGATGAGGGCTATCTTGGCCCCGGCTATCACCCTGGGCATCCCGGGGTGGACGACCTCCTTGTCGACCACTATGCCCCTGATGAGGGCAGTGTCGAAGATGGAACCTCCCTCTTTCTTCTCCCTCTTGATGTTGTCCAGGTCGACGGTCCTCATGCCGTCCTTCTCCTCGACCACGGCCAGGGCTGCCTCGACGGTTACCTCCGCCAGGTGATCCTTCGCGTGGGCGACGGCCTTGGAGCCCATGGCCAGCTTGGCGATCTTCTTTAGGACCTCCTTGTCGTTCCACGGGACCTCAATGGAGAGCTCGTCTATGAGCTCTGAGGCCTTCCTGGCGGCCTTCCTGTAGCCTTCTATGATCAGGGTCGGGTGGATGCCGAGATCCATCAGCTCCTCCGCCTTGGCGAGGAGTTCACCAGCGAGCACGACCACAGTGGTAGTTCCGTCACCGGCTACTTGTTCCTGACTCTTAGCCAGGTCAACCAGCATCTTGGCGGTCGGGTGCTCAACCTCAATCTCCTTCATCACCGTGGCACCGTCGCTGGTGATAATCACATCGCCGAACGGGTCGACCAGCATCTTCTGCATACCCTTCGGGCCAAGGGTGCTCTTCACGGCCTCAGCTATGGCCTTGGCCACGGTTATGTTGAGCCGAACGGCTTCCCTGCCCCTGGTCCTAGAAGTGCCCTCCTTCAAGATCAAAACCGGGATGGCACCCCCGGCTCCGCTAGTTCCTCCAGCTGCCGCCATTTCAGTTCACCTCCTATCAATAGGCACGTCTACCCCCTGGCGCTGCGGGGGCTTGGCGCGGATAGTCGCTCTTATCCCCATTTAAAACTCTTTACCAATGGATCGGCCGCCGAAAAGGGCGTGCAGCGCCGCTTTAATTCCCCCAGTAACCCCAGATTGCGGGTGCCTACGGTCTTCGACCAACTCCCGGAAGAGATAAGAGAGGCGCTGGCTTCTAGGGGGATAAGGGAGCCCACGCCCGCGCAGAGGGGGGCCATCCCCCTCATACTCAGCGGCAAGAACGTCCTTCTGGTGGCCCCCACCGGATACGGTAAGACTGAGGCGGCCGTCCTCCCACTGCTGGCAAGGCTCAAGTCCCAGCCCCCGAGAGAGGGGGTGAAGCTCCTCTACGTGACCCCCCTCAGGGCCCTGAACCGCGACCTCGAGGACAGGATACGATGGATGGCCTCGAGCGTGGGCCTCTCGGTCGCCGTGAGGCACGGTGACACCTCCCAGTCGGAGAGGAGGAGGCAGTCCCTCCGCCCACCTGACGTACTCGTGACAACCCCGGAGACCCTGCAGGTCCTACTCGTTGGCAGGAGGCTCAGGTCCCACATGAGGTCCGTGGCGGCCGTTGTGATAGACGAGGTGCACGAGCTGGTGGACGACAAGCGTGGAGTGCAGCTCGCCGTGGCTCTCGAGAGGCTCAAGGAGCTCGTGGGCCAGCCCTTCCAGAGGGTGGCCCTCTCAGCAACGGTCGGTGATCCCCACTTGGTCGGCAAGGCGTTCTTCGGAGGAGAGCCCTTCGAGGTCGTGGACGTCTCAGCCACGAAGGAGATGGAGCTGAGGGTGCTGATCCCGGAGGCCTCTGAGGAGGATGTCAAGGTCGCAAGCGAGGCGGGAACCGATCCGGGCGTAGTCGCGAGGATCAGAGCGATCACCGAGGTGGCCTCTCAGGCCAACTCGACGCTCCTGTTCACCAACACCAGGTCGGCCGCAGAGGCCCTCGGGCACAGGCTCGCAAAGTGGTTCCCCAAGCTCGCGGTGGCGGTGCACCACAGCTCTCTCTCCCGAGACGTCAGGGTTGAGGCGGAGCGCGCGCTCAAGAGCGGCGAGTTGGACACGCTCGTCTCCACGAGCTCCCTTGAGCTGGGCATAGACGTGGGCCACGTCGACCTGGTGATCCAGTACATGAGCCCAAGGCAGGCCACGAGGCTGGTCCAGAGGGTGGGCAGGAGCGGCCACAGGGTTGGGGAGGTGAGCAGGG
>JAOZGN010000041.1 GCA_027491555.1 Thermoproteota archaeon | reverse complement strand
TGCCTCAGAGGTCTGCCAAGCACCTGCCCCTGGCTCCGGTCTACCGGATAATCAAGGAGGCCGGCGCCGAGAGGGTGAGCGACGCCGCCAAGGAGAGGCTCGCCTACTACCTCGAGAAGTTCGGGTCTGAGGTCGCCAAGTACGCGGCCGACCTCGCCCGGCACGCGAAGAGGAAGACCGTCACCGACAGGGACATCGAGCTCGCCGTGGAGGCCGTTTGGAAGAAGTAAGCCGGCCTCCAACCCTCTCTTCCTTTTTTGATAAAGGAGACACCTGTTCTCCCGGAGAGTGCAGCTCTCGAGACCTTAAGGTCTGAGCACCTCTTCTACGAGGTTTATGATCCTCTCAGCCGAGCGGAGGGCCGCTTCAGAGTCTAACTTGGTGCAGGACCCTTCTTTTGGACCTACAACGGATCTCTCGAGCCTGGCCTCGCAGGCGAGGGTTATCCACACTGACTCTCCACATGCCTCTCTCAGCGCCCTCTGGAACTCATCCTTGAAGTCATCAGGGATTTTGCTCAGATGATCAGACAGCGTTCCAGTGGGTTCCATGCCTAGGGCCTTGAGCAGGCTTTTTAGAGCAACCTTGACGGCCTCCTGCGACCTCCTTATGGAGGAGGTACACTTGTCCTCGGCGTGAAGCTTCTTGGCCTCTTCCAAGATCTTCCTGGCCTCTTCTAACCTCAATCGGCTCACCCCCGAGCATCTGACCATAGTTTTCGTAATAAGCTCTCCACCTCTCTGTTCACGGCGTTTAAGATGTTGGGGTTCCCCAGAGCCTCTCGAAGGCGCCCCCGGCCTTGCGGCCTAACTATCCATCCATCCCTAGGCTGCAATGTCGGATGCGCCTACTGCTACCTATGGGAGATGAGCCTGATCGTCCCCTCGCCTGAGATGAATCCGCTCTCACCCAAGAGTCTCGTTCGCGAGCTGAGGAGGAATCCATACTTTGTTGAATCCCGTATGGGAACTTTTCTTGCTCTGGGGAGCCTCGGTGAACCGTTTCTCACACCCTCAATCACCGAAAGGACCCTTGAATACTTGGACGCGCTGAAGACGCTGGGGAACCCCCTGCAGGTCTCAACAAAGTTCACCCTCCCAATGGATGCCCGCCTAGCTGGCGTGAACGTTTTGATCACGGTGGTGGCATGGGACTCCTACAAGTCCTTGGAGCCGGCGGCCCCGCCGCCGTGCGATAGGCTGGACTCGGCGGCGGAGGCCGCGGAGTTCGGCGCCCTGCCGACGCTGTTCGTGAGGCCGATAATACCCGGCGTCACGCTGAACGAGCTACCCGACATATTGGATCACGCAAGGGAGAGCGGGGTAAAGAGCGTCGTGTTCGGATCGCTTAGGGTATCCCTCCAGATCCTCAAGAGGCTCAGAAAAGCTGGAGTTGACATCTCAGAGATTGAGCAGAGAATGAAAAGGCCTCTCCGCGCAGGCAAGCAGGTCTACATCTCCTCTGCTGACTTGAAAGTGCGCGCCATGGAAGAAGCCAGAAGAAGGGGATTGATCCCGCTCGGTTCGGCCTGCTGTGCCAGCGCCCTCGCCCACGGTGTACCCTGCTTCGACGTCAGGTGGCTCCACCGGATGTGCACTGGCTGCCCTAATGACTGCCGCTCCAAGATGCCATCCAAGGCAGAGGTGGCGGCGCTGCTGACCGAATGGGGTCTCGAGGGCTCAGTCGGGGATGATAGAGTAGAGCTTACCCCAGGTTCGTGGAGCAGGCTCAGGGGCCCAGAGAGGCACAGGCTAGAAGTCCTAACCAGGAGAATCGTGGTTATGGGTGGCGGGCCCGGCGGGACTTGAACCCGCGACCACCGGCTCCGAAGGCCGGCGCTCTGATCCGTGCTGAGCTACGGGCCCACTTAAGGGGGGGTGACCCAGTATTTACCCTTCGCCCCTCTTGAGCAGTCGCCTTACCCTACCCTTTGAGGCGTACACGGCCGCGCTCCCGAGGATGACGGCCAGGATCAACAGGACCGGCCAGACCTTCCCTCTCGAGAGGAGGTTGCCGATGTACCCGAACAGCGCGGCCCTGGGGATGAGGGCCACCAGGTTTGCGGCGAAGAAGTGGAGCGGATTCATTCCGGTGAGCCCGGCCGCGTAGGAGATCAAGTCTATGGGGCTGAAGGGGATGAGCCTCACGACTACTACCGCCAGCGGGCCCCACCTCCTGAACCACCTGTCGACGGAGTCTAAGACCTCGCTTCTGAAGGCCCTCTCCACGAAGGGCCTGCCGGCCAGCCTTGCAATGTAGAAGTTGGCCATGGCCCCAAGCGCCGACCCTATTCCGCCCACTACCCCCACGATCCAGACGTCCATGCCGAGGGCCCCGGCAGCCACGAGAATCGCGTCGGCCGGGATCGGAGAGATGATAGACTGCACCACCATAGCCAAGATGAGACCCGCTGGGCCCCACCTCCTCACCCACGAGGCCACCCTCTCGGTGAGCTGGTCGTAGTATAGGCGCCTCTCTAGGAGGACCCTGATGCTTCCAGCATTAGCCACGATGGTGGGCACGGATATCGCTAGCGACACGGTAGTAGGCTTGACGGACTCTAGGGCCCTTGACGCGACCACGACGCCCACGGCGGATACTGCAAGGGGAATCAGAGATCTCCACCCCACGCCGGAGGCCAGCGCGACCGGGACCCCAGCGGCCGAGGAGACGATGAGCGCCTCCCGCAGCCGAACGCCCATCGCCGTCAGGGCAGCGACGCTGAGCCCGGTGCCGCCGAACCCCATCATGCTTATCCCCTGGATAAGGCCTGCCACCGCCCCCTCCGTGACTCCTATCCCCATGAATTCGGAGGTCTGGAGGAGCCCCATCCTCGTCATGAGCGCGCCCGCGGCCGTCATCACGCTCAAACCGAGCAGAACCACCCCTCCGAGTATCCAGTCCGCCCTGAAGCCCAGCTTAAGCCAGATGAGGGTGATTGCCAGCGAGGTAGCCAGTGCTGAGGCCTCGGCTGGGAGAAGGTCCCTCGCAATCACCATTCTGGGGTCAGCTAGCAGTCCGGCGACCGCCTGGGATCTCTGCGATAGCTGAGCGGTCAGCGGCAGCCACTCCAGCGCCGCGTCTACTATGAGCCTCCACATTCCCCGACCGCGGGCTGCCGTCAACCTACTTAAGATCATGCGCGGCGAGGCTCAGCGGCATGCCGCTGAAGTTCGGCGCCATGAACAATCCGGCGAAAGACGTGCTCGACGACCTCACGGCGCTCTTGGAGCTCGATCTTGACTACTTGGAACTCACGGTCGAGTGGCCGGGCGCCGGCCTCGAGAGAGTCCGCGAGGCCAAGAGGGAGATCCTGAACCTCCTCTCTACCCGAGACTTAGACGTGGTTCTGCACGCTCCCTGGTACTTGGAGATCGCAAGCCCATACGAGGGAGTCAGAGAAGGGGCCATGAGGTATGCGGAGGAGCTCCTGGACCTGGCGGTAGAGTTGGACGCGCCCTTCATGACGGTGCACCCGTACACCCCAGGATGGCTCGCTAGGTATAGGGACGAAGCCAGGAGGCTCAACCTCGAGGCCATGAGGAGGCTGGTGGCCAAGGGGGTCGATGTTGGAGTCAGGGTACACGTGGAAAATGTTGACCACGGCGCCTTCAGCTCTGTGTCGGACATCCTCTACCTGCTGGGAGCCCTCCCAGAACTCGGATTCACCTTAGACCTGGGACATGCTTTTTTGGGAGGAATAGAGAAGGTCCAGTCATACGTCGAGAAGGCGTCCAGTAGGGTACTCCACGTGCACGCCCACGACAACTACGGGAAGGGTGACGACCACATACCCGTAGGCGCCGGAAGGCTTCCCTGGGAGAAGGCCCTCGCCTGTCTCAGGGACATTGGATATGAGGGGACCGTTACTCTGGAGATCCACTGCAGCGACCTGGAGTACGTGGAGGTCTCGAGGAAAAAGTTCCTGGAGTACTGGGAGAGGGCGGGGGGGTCGCGAGAATGAGGCTGGAGAGCGTGGCCTTCGTCGCCTCCAGGGCCGATCCCGCTGCCAACCTTATGGCAGAGGAGCTCCTGAGCGCGACGGGATCTGAAGAGTTCAGGGTGGGCTCCGTGAGGGCGTGGCTGTCCCGCCCAGAGGATGAGGTTCTCTACGTTAGGAGCGAGGGGGAGCTAGGGGCAGACGGGGCCGACTTGATAGTGATACTCTCTAGGCACAGCGGCGTACCGGGAAGCCCTGTCATCACGACCCACGTGTCGGGCAACTTCGGCGAGGCGCCCTTCGGTGGGGACCCTAGGACCCTGTCGACAGCATGCCCACCGTTCATGAAGGCGTTCCTCCAGAGCGTTGCCGATTTGGCGCGGGAGATTGGGTTCGAGCCTGTGCAGGAACCCACTCACCACGGTCCGACGCTCGAGACTCCGCTGGCCTTCGTTGAGGTGGGGTCTAGGCCTGAGCACTGGGAGATAAGGGAGGCGGCCAGGCTGGTCGTTCAGGCTTCGCTGGAAGCCCTGAGGAATCTGCAGACCACTGAGAGCGTCGGTCCCACATGCGGATACTCTCTGGCTGTTGGGTTCGGCGGACCGCACATCAACCACTACTTCACAGAAATCCAGATTAGATCGCCGGAGCTGGCCATCGGACACATCCTTAGGAGGTACGACGTCTCCACGGCGAGCGAAGAGGCGATAGTCCAGGCCTTCAGCAGGAACTGCGGGCCTACCAAGACGGCTATAGTCGACTGGAAGGGGCTGAGGGGAGAGGAGAGGACCAGGATACTCGAGATACTGAAGGACCTGGGTGTGAGGGTGCTGAGGGCGAGGAAGGTTGCCCACTCGCTCTGATGGGAAGCCTGAACTCCGTGGGGGCTCGGCCCCTGAGCGGCCGAGACCAAGGTACAAGACGCTCTTCATGTTCGACAGGACCGTCCCGAGGGACCTCTACTATTCTATTCAGAGGAGGCTCAATTACATGGGTTATGGCGCTGTTTGGGCCCCTAGGTCGGCAGTCAGGGCGAGGAAGAGGCCGGAGGAACTCGTAGACTACTGCCTGGCCAGGGGCATACTGGTACTCGCGACGTTCGACAAGAGGGCTCGCCTGCCCGAAAAGGCCCGTGGAAAGATGGTTCTCCTGCGGCTGAAGGGGGGGAAGTCGCGGACCGTAAACAAGATAGTGGCTGACATCTTCGCGGCCGCCAGAGGGCTCACGGGGACTCCCTCAAGCGAGAGGCTGGACTGCTGAGTGAACGGCGTCTGATGCACCGAACTTATATATTGTGTCCCGGGAGGCGCCGGGAAGGAGGGAAGGAGGGCCGGTGTTCGGCTCTAGATCGTCTGCGGAAGAAGACTCACAGGTTGAGGAGAAGGACGTACGCATAGTCAGGCTGGTTCTAGACATCGTAAAGCCCCACAATCCGACCATAATAGAACTGGCGGAGGCCCTGAATGAGCTCCCGGGGGTCTCGAGGGTCGAGATAGACGTTCAGGACTATGACACTAACATCGAGAGGCTCAAGGTCATTCTGGATGGCGAGGACCTCGACTACGAGGAGATAAGCAGGGTGGTCAAGTACTACGGAGGGAACATAGCCAGCTTGGACGGAGTTACCTCCATCTCCGAGGAGGAGTCCGATTAACCTCAGCCCAGTCTGGGTCGGATTTCCTTATTAACCCGGGCTGGCCGCGGCGCGCGGACATGGACAGCCCCCGGAGGGTGTACATAGAGACCCACGGATGCACCGCCAACAGGGCGGACTCCGATATCATGGCGGCGCTGCTCCTGCGTGCGGGCTTTCAGCTGGTAGGCTCCCCTCAGAGCGCCGACGTGATCATCCTCAACACGTGCAACGTGAAGAAGCCCACCGAAGACAGGATGGCCTATCGGATCTTTCAGCTTGCGAGCCTGGGCCGACCGGTGATAGCTGCAGGCTGCATGGCCCTGACCCAGCCGGAGAGACTCAGGCCGCACGCGGCGGTCCTCCTCGGACCGAAGTCGGTTCACAGGATAGTCGAGGCCGCCGAGTCCGCCCTCCGTGGGGAGAAAGCTGAATTTCTCGAGAGAGAGCCGCTGGACAAGGCGAGGCTCCCGAGGACCCAGGCAAGTGTGGTGTCGGCACCCCTGCCCATAGCTGAGGGGTGCTTGGGAGCGTGCACCTTCTGCATAACCAGGTTCGCCCGCGGGAGGCTGAGGAGCTTCTCCCCGGACTCGCTGTTCGAGAGAGCCAGGGAGCTCCTCTCTCGCGGAACGGTGGAACTTTTGATAACTGCGCAGGATACGGCTGCCTACGGTTGGGATATCGGCTGGACTCTGCCGAAACTCCTTGGAAGGATCTTGGAGATCCCCGGAGAGTACAGAGTGAGGATAGGAATGGCCAATCCAAACACGCTTGCCAAGGTGATGGACGATCTGCTGAACGTCATGAAGGACCCACGGGTATATCGATTCCTGCACATTCCAGTGCAGAGTGGGAGCGACGACGTGCTGAGGAGGATGGCCAGGGGCTATAGGGCTGCGCTGTTCGAGAAGCTGGCGTCGAAGTTCCGGGAGGCATTCCGCGAGACCACGCTGGCGACGGACGTGATAGTGGGCTTCCCTGGAGAAACCGAGGAGGACTTCGAGAGGACCCTCAGGCTGCTGGAGAGGACCAGGCCTGAAGTCGTGAACATCAGCAGATACGGGCCCAGGCCAGGCACCCTCGCCTCGAGGTGGAGGCCCCCAGACCCAGCCACGGTCAAGCGCAGGAGCAGGCTGCTCTCAGAACTTGTCAGGGAGATCGGCCAGAAGGCGAACGAGGCTTACCTGGGGGAGGAGCTGACGGTCTTGGCATTAGAGCGCGGGCCGAAGGGCTTTCAGGGTAGGACGGACTTCTACAGGCCTGTCGCGCTGGTGGGCAGGGAGGTTGAGCTCGGCCGCCTCTACGATGTGGTCATCGAGGAGGCCCGGCCGAGCTATCTCGTTGGCAGGGTCTTGGCAAGGAGAGACCTCAGCACTCCGGAGGCTGTGATAAGGGTCACTCGGTCGGGAAGTAGTCGTATATCGGCCATCGGGCTGGCTCGAATCCCTCGGCAGCCCAGGGCTCCTTGAGGACTAGGACGTACAGGTTGCTCGAGTAGCCCACCACGGAATCCGTGAGCTCAGGCCTTCCCATCACCTTGGCAACCTCCTCGGCCAGCCAGTAGATGGGGCTGTCCCTCGCGACCAGGTACTGATTGAGCCCCACGACGACCCTCTCGACGGCGAAGCCCATCTCGCCGAAGCTTCTGAACACCCGGCTGAGGTGGGCCCCAAGCTCGTCGGGGAGGAGGCAGACGTACCCCCTCCTTCCCCTCTCCTTCACCAGCGCCTCCCATCCCCTCAACGTGAAGATCTGCACGCCTGGGAGTGTGTACGTTGGGTCAGCCAAGAAGACGTCGTGCTGATCTTTCAGGTCCTCGGGAAGTGGCTTCATCAAGTCATGTCTGACGACCTTAACGCTTAGCCCCCTCTGACGCGCTATCTCCTCTATCTTCCCGATCACCCTCTCGTCGAGTTCGAACACCGTGACGCTCACATCGAAGCTGCTAGCCAAGACCACGCTCTGGAAGTCGTCGTCACCCATCACCGCGACGCTCTTTCCGTCGAGGGGGACATCGGCCGAAACCTCCGCGAGCCTCCTAAGGAGACTCTCCTTCGAGACCTGGAGCTGGTCAAACTCGTAGTTCACGTCGAGCCTAGGTATCAGCTCGAGGGTCGCCGGATCTGGGGCCTTCCGGCCGAAGGGGTCGGCCGTGAACTTGACGGCTCCACCCTCTCCTATCTCAATGAGCCCGACTTCCTCAAGTGACCTTGCCAGGTTGAGCGCTCTCTCCGGAATCAAGGGGACCTCCTTGACGAGCCTCGCCAGGCTCCCCAGTCGAGAGAGCCTATATGCGAGCACCTCGTACTCGAAGAAGGAGAGCCTGTGCACCCTCTCCCACGAGAGTCGGCCCTCTTCTGGAGATTTTCTCCCGTAAACGGTACCCGCGGCCTTGATCGTCGACTCCATGTCATACCTGGAAAACAGCTCGAAGGCCCTCTTCAGAGCCTCCTCTGGGGCCGAATGCGAGGATCTCACGGGGTCACTCATTCTTCCTTACCCTTCCAGTCCTTATCTCTACGACGCTGTCATTCTCGGGCTTCAATCTCTCCCTTAGAAACTCGAGAGCCCTCTCGGACCAGTTCGACTCGCCTGGCGCGAAGTCAACTATGTTGACGGTCGCGTAGTCGTGCTCTGGCCAGGTATGGAGGGCAACGTAGCCCCTCTCGGTTAGCAGGAGTGAGCTCACGCCGTAGGGCTCGAACTCGTGTATGTGAAGGGCCCTCACCTCTAGCCCTACCGACTCTGCGAGTTCTCTGAGCATCGATTCCATCTTCTTCGGTGAGTCGAGTATCTCGGACTCCCGAATGTTGTAAAACTCCACAACAACGTGACTTTCGAGGGACATCTCGCCTGCCGCCGCCTGCCGGATCTAAAAAAGCCGCGGGGCTGGGTCTATAGCCCCGCAGAGGATCCAGGAGTGAGCTCTATCACCTCAACATCCAGCTTCCTGGCCTTGATCTCATCTCTGAGCTTATCAGGAGAGCCCCAGAGGACTGGGAAGGTACCGTAGTGGATGGGCAGGACCCTCGGACTGCCCAGGAGTTCTAAAGCCTTCGCTGCCTCTCTGGGACCCATCGTGAAGTGCCCGCCTATGGGCAGGATGGCGAGCTCGGGGGAGTAGAGCTCCCCTATCATGCTCATTCCGGGGAAGACTCCTGTGTCCCCAGCGTGGTAGACTGTGAGTCCGTCCGGGAACTTTACGACAGCGCCAGTAGGCGCCCCGAGCGGAGAGCTGTGGAGCGCCTCGGTCAGCACGACTTCGATGTCTCCGACCTGAAAAGGACCACCAATGTTCGCTCCCACAGCGTCGGCCCCCCTTTCAGAGGCGTGGTTGGCCAGCTCGAATATCCCCACCACCTTCCCTCCGTTTGCCTTGGAGAGCCTTATGGCATCCTCAAGACCGTGGTCGCCGTGTCCATGGGTTACCACGTAGGCCAACACACCCTTAGGTTCCTCCAGCCCCTCAGGATAGGCCGGATTACCCTGAATCCAGGGGTCGAAGAGGACCTTGACGCCGCCGGACTCGATCAGCACGTTGGCGTGTCCCAAGAAGGTTACTCTCCCCATGACTCCCACCCCGGAGGGAGTTTCACGCCCCAAATTTTAACCGAGACTCAGCCGCCATCGCGTTTCAGCAGGGAGATTAGTGCTGAAATGATGCCGAGTCTGACCTCGGGATCCCTCTCCCTGCTCAGCAGACCCCCTAGCTCAGAGGTCACCCTCTCCCTGGTCTCTGGCCGCGCCCCCGCGATACCCCAAAGGCTTCCGAGTGCCGCGAGACGTACCTTTTTGACCTCTCTACTGGCCCTTAACACGTCTAGAATCTCCTCAAGGGCTTTTCTGTCTCCCAGCTCGGCGAGTGTCCCTAGGACCTTAACCGCGGCGATCCGGAAGTCCGGTTCCACACGCTCGAGCCACTGGAGAGCAGAGCTTAGCGCCTCCTCCTTCGCCTCAGGCGCGAGGTCCACGAGCAAGACTGTGAGCGCTGCCCTCAATCCAGGATCCAGCTCCTCAAACAGGGTATCCGCCAGCTTGGAGAGATTATCCCACCCTGAAGCGTAAGCCTCGCAGATTCGGGCAAACACCTCTCCCCTCTTCGTCTTGGCGATGGGTCGTTCGCCCTTGGTAATCCTATCCGCGATCTCTGTCAGCTCCCTGACCTCGGGGGCCTCCTCCGCGTTCAGCGCGGCAGCCTCGGCTGCGAGGCGTAGCGCGGTAGCTCGGCGTCGACCAATCAAGTCCATCCCCCCAGAAAACCCTTAACGGTGATGAAGGGAAAATACGATCTCTCTGCCGTCAACTCGGCGCTATCGAGTGTCAAAAGGCCCGACAGACTTTAATTACTTATCGAGGGGGGATAGTGGAAATTGGCCCGCCGACTCGGGAGAGCGGCGGGCGGAGGGAGTTGATGAAATATGGTGGAACAGAGCGTTGCAGAGAGGGTCGTCAGGGTAGCAGAGAGGGACATACCGATCGGAGGACCCACTCCACCCATAAAAGAGGGTGAGAGACTCCTCAGGAGGACGCTCTCGCTCTGCCCAGAGTGCTACAGATTGCTCCCGGCCGCCGTCTTCGAGAGAGACGGCAAGGTCTTCATCCGGAGAGTCTGCCCAGAGCACGGAGAGATCGATGAGCTATACTGGGGAGACGCAAGGTTCTACGAGAGGGCGTTCCACTTCGAGGTTCCGCCCATGAAGGTAGAGCCGATTGTCCCCATGACTGCCCCCTGCCCGTTCAGCTGCGGCCTCTGTCCAGCCCACGGTGACATGACCGCCCTCGCAAACATAGTCCTAACCAACAGGTGCAACCTCGACTGCTGGTACTGCTTCTTCTATGCTGAGAGAGCAGGGTTCGTCTACGAGCCGTCCCTTGAGCAGCTCAGACAGATGGTCCGGGTTCTCAGGAGCGAGAAGCCCGTTCCAGGGCTGGCCGTCCAGCTCACCGGCGGCGAGCCGACGCTAAGGGATGACCTGGTTGATATAATCAAGATGCTCAAGGAGGAGGGCGTGAGACACATCCAGCTCAACACCCACGGCATAACGTTCCTTCAGAATCCCGAGCTGATGAGGCAGGTCAGGAAGGCGGGCGTCAACACCATGTACCTGAGCTTCGATGGAGTCACTCCGAAGACCAACGTGAAGAACCACTGGGAGGTCCCCTACATCCTCGACATAGCTAGGAAGTCGGGTATGACCAGCATCGTGCTCGTCCCGACCGTGATAAATGGATTCAACACGCACGAGCTTGGAGACATAATCCGGTTCGCGGCCCTAAACATCGATGTCATCAGGGGGGTGAACTTCCAGCCTATCTCCCTCACCGGACGGGTGCCGAGGTCCGAGAGGGAGAGGCTCAGGATAACGATCCCAGATGTGATTAGGCTCATCGAGGAGCAGACCGACGGCCAGATCCCGATGGACGCCTGGTACCCCGTGCCGTTCGTGACGTTCTTCAGCGATCTCGTCGAGGCCCTCACCGGTAAGCCCCAGTTCAGGATGACCAACCACCCGGCCTGCGGGGCGGCGACGTACGTGTTTCCCGAGTACGAGCACGTCGACGGGGAGAGGCGCGTGAGGAGGTTCATCCCGATAACCGAGTTCATAGACGTGGAGGGCTTCAGAGAGTACGTCTTGGAGAAGGTCGAGGAGCTCAGGGCTGGGGCCAACAGGTGGGTGACGCTCCTCAAGATCGCCGCTAACCTCTCGAGGTTCATCGACAGGGAGAGGCAGCCCGAGGGAATCAACGTCCTGGCGCTGATGAGACAGGTTCTCCTCAGGAGGAACTACGACGCCCTAGCAGAGTTCCACTACAAGTCGCTATTCCTCGGCATGATGCACTTCATGGACCTCTACAACTACGACGTGCAGAGGGTGATGAGGTGCAACATTCACTACCTCTCGCCCGACGGCAGAATAATCCCGTTCTGCACGTTCAACGTCCTGCCGGACCTGTACAGAGACTACGTCCAGAGGCAGTACGGGGTCCCGCTGGAGGAGTACGCTAGGACGCACGGGGCCAAGATGATCGGGCCTGAGAGCAAGTACAGGAGGGACGTAAAGGCCCTCGAGGCCGGGGAGCCCTACAAGAGGACCTACGCGCCCTTCATGCACCTCTGGAAGAAGTCCTGATCACTCCACATCACACCCTCTTTCTCAATTTTTGTTCTCTTGAGGGGAAGGGGGTAGAGGTGAGCCGAGAGAAGCGTCAGGTGGCAGTGGTAGGGGCTGGACCGACGGGGGTCGCTGCAGCGAATCTCCTCGCAGAGAGGGGTCTGGATGTGGTCCTGATAGCTCGAGAGCGAGAGCCCGGCCGGCCCACGATCTGCGGTGAGTTCGTCCCTGAGTCAGAGTGGGCGAGATCCATCCTACCTGAGCACCTGTGGTGGGCCGTTGACTTCACATACGAGCTCCTCGATCTCCCCAGGACTACTCTGACAAGAGTCGACGTTCTGGAGCTGAGGCTGGGATCGAGGAGGGTCATCGAGCTGGAATTCCCGTCCAGGGTCTTTGACAGGGCTGGATTCCTTCGGGCCGCAGCTCGACGAGCCGAAAGACTCGGAGCCGAGCTTATGCTCGGAACCAGTCTGTTAGGGGTTACGCTGGATGGTGAGGGGGTGAGGCTCCACCTCCGCAGGGAGGGAGAGAACCTCTCCCTGGTCGTGGACTGGCTGGTGGCGGCGGATGGGATCCCCTCCACCGCCGCAAGATCCGCTGGCCTTGGCCCGTACCGAGAAGTGGCCCTCGCTGTCAATCAGAGGCGATCCGGGGTAAGGTATCCCGAGGATCGCCTGCTTATGTGGGTCGACTCCCGTGTGGCGGCGGGGGGATACGCTTGGATAATTCCCCGGGGGGGAGGGACCGCAAACGTCGGGCTGGGCTACCCCCTACCTGCCTCTCGACCGGCAGCCGAGTACTTCTCGAACCTGATCTCTAGGCTCCCGGAGCTAGCCGACTCCTCACCGGTGGACGAACTTAGGGGGAGAGTGCTCCCCGTTGCCGGCCTCAGGGACCACCTCCACGCGGGCCGGCTCCTACTCGCTGGCGACGCCGCCGGAACATGCATACCGTCCAACGGAGGCGGGATAAACACGGGGATGATATCGGGCGCGCTGGCGGGAAGCTCCATAGCCGACGGCGGTGGGGGAGAGGCCTACGAGTCCGCCATGAGGGCCCACATGGCGCCGCTCCTGGCCAGGGCGTTGAGGTTCAGGAGGATAGCCACGCTTCTGATGAGATCCGTGGCCGCCTGGGACCTAGTGTCGACAGTCCTCCCCACCAGGCTGGTCAAATCCGCGGTCACCCTCTCCGGGTGGCCCGGCGGCTGAGGTCTCTGAGCTTCATCCTGACTCGCCTGGGTGGGCTCCCCCAGATGACCAGCACCTCGTCCCCCTCGAGCCCCCTCAACTCCCGGAGGCTATCCTTGTCAAGGTACCTGAGCGCCCCCAACACTTGGGACTGCCAGGAGACCCTTATCCCGGGGCAGAGGATCAAGACCGGAAAGGCATCCCAGAACCTTGCATCTGCACTCGAGTCTACCGCGAGAATAAGCCCCCTCTCAGACATCTTAGCGAGCAGATCCACCAATTCGGCCCTGAGGCGACGGTCAGCATCCCGAGACACGGTCAAGGACAGCGCCGTAGCCACTAGGAAGGAAGGGTAGTCCGTGGAGAGCATCTGCATGGCCGCCAGGATGGCGGCGGACTCCCTCACGGTGGTAGGCTCCAGACTCGACAGGTCCGCCACCAACCCCCCGAACCTCGGCATCGTGTCGATGATGGACACCCTCATTCCGCCGGAGAAGCTTCGGGCCAGCGCCCTGAGGTCAGGTGGCGAGGTGAGATCTCTCGCCAGCGAGTCAAGCGACCTGTTCCTTAGGGCAGCCTCAACCGCGACAGCGTTCCCGCCGCACGCCGCCGACAATATGCTAGCGGCCTTGACGTAGTGCTCGGGCGGCGCGGTGGGGCTAATTAGGTCTAGGTCGTCGGGGCCGACTTCCGCATATGGAGAATCCAGCTCGTCGAACTCCTCTCTGGCGATCCCCACCGTGTCTATGACCGCCACCCTGAGGGGAGAGGCCGCGGCGACCGCCGCCACCCTAAACGCGACTCTCGCCGACGACCTGAGGTCTGGACCGACCACGAGCATGGACTCGAATACCCGTGGGGGGAGGGGGACATTATGCTCTTCCAGAGACTCACCGATTCTTCCTGGTGATGCGCCTGCCCTCGCTCCCCCAACGAGGATCCCGCCCTCCTTCCAAGACTTGTGGCCCGCAAAGGCAGCCAGGGCAGCCCCCAGCAGGGGTGAGATCAGGTACGCCGTCGCGGCGCCGGCCGCGAGCCCTAGGGCGTCGGGCAGCCTCAGGCCCCAACCCGCTTCCCGGCGGGATATCCAGACGGACGCCGCCCAAGCGGCGGCCACCGCCAGCGCCGGTGAGATTGCCAACCTGATGGGCGAGTAGTGGATCTCGACACTGACGATGAAGAGGGTAACGCCCAGAATACTGATCGCCTTGACGATCCGCTTTACAGCCAACACGGGCACCCGCTCTGCCCCACGGCACGGGTGACAGATTTCAAAGCTTCCCAGCCGGCGCCCAGGGACCGATGACTTAATAAGTCGCCTGTAAAACGGCCGTGATATAACGTAAAACTACGTGAAGGTGAAGTGTATGATAGCTCAGCCGTGCGAGCTCGTGGTAAAGACGCTGATCCCAGCGATAAGGGCCATGGTGGCGAGGGAGCTTGTTATGAACGCGGGGAAGAAGCAGGTCGAGGCAGCCGAACTCCTCGGCGTGACTCAGGCGGCAATAAGCCAGTACCTGAGGGGGACGAGGGGTGGGAAACTGAGGCTGGACAAGTATCCCGAGGTTACGTCGATCGTGAAGAGGCTGGCCCATGGCCTGGCAGAGGGTAAGCTCGGGAAGGACGAGGCGGCAATCCTGGTCTGCGAGGCCTGCTACACCGCCAGGAAGCTCGGGGTCTTCTGCGACTCGGATGTCGGAGCGAGGGACAAGTACGCGGAGACCGCGCAGCTCATCTGCAAGTACGACGCGATGAGGCCTCAGCTGCTCAAGAAGGTCGCGTCTGAGACCTCTCTAGACTCGTCCTAACCTCAGGGAACCCTATTGTCCGAATGGACGATGCTCTCACCCCGTTGAGTCCTGCGGGGGCAAGGGGAATCCTGATGATTTGAAAGGGGAGAATATTTTTACAATTGGTCCGCGAGGGGAGCCTCCGGGTGTGACTTCTTGGAGGAGGCTCCCAAGATCGTGGTTGAGCCGCCCGGACCTAAAGCCCGCGAACTCCTCGAACGGGATCAAAGGGTGATCTCGCCCTCCTACGTGAGGTTCTACCCCCTCGTCGTCGATCACGCGAGGGGCGCGCTCATCTATGACGTGGACGGCAACGTGTACATAGACTTCAACTCGGGTCTGGCCGTCATGAACATAGGGCACGGGCACCCTGACGTCCTGAAGGCCATCAAGGATCAGGCCGACCGCCTGCTCCACTACTCAAACACCGACTTCTACTACGAGCCCTCAGTCAAGCTGGCTGAGAAACTCGTCGAGATAACCCCTGGCGACTTCAGGAAGAGAGTCTACTTTGGGAACAGCGGGACGGAGGCCGTGGAGGCCGCGCTCAAGATGGCTCGGTGGCACACCAAGAGGCAGTACTTCATAGGCTTCATAGGAGCCTTCCACGGAAGGACCCTCGGCTCGCTGAGCCTAACCTCCAGCAAACCCGTCCAGAGGGGCAGGTTCTCGCCTCTGATCCCGAGCGTCGTCCACGTGCCGTATCCATACTGCTACAGGTGCCCGTTCAGACAGCAGTTCCCAGACTGCGGGCTCTACTGCGTCGACTTCATCGAGGAGTGGGTGTTGAACAAGTACGTCCCACCGGACGAGGTTGCGGCCTTCGTGATAGAGCCGATCCAGGGGGAGGGGGGCTACGTTCCACCGCCTGAGGGTTACTTCGAGCGCCTCCGGAAGCTGGCCGACAAGCATGGGATTCTCCTGATAGTCGACGAGGTCCAGTCAGGCATGGGGAGGTCTGGCAAGTGGTGGGCCATCGAGCACTGGGGGATAGTCCCGGACGCCATCACATCCGCCAAGGCCCTCGGGGGCGGGCTGCCCCTTGGGGCCCTAATAGCAAAGGAGGAACTGATGGACTGGGTTGGCGGCTCTCACGCGAGCACGTTTGGAGGGAACCCCGTGTCCTGTGCTGCCAGCCTCGCCACGATCTCCGTTATAGAGAGGGAGAACCTGGTCGAGAGGGCCGCGAGGCTCGGGGAGGAGATCAAGAAGCGGCTGATGGACGCTATGAGCGAGCACCCGCTGATAGGAGACGTCAGGGGCAAGGGCTTCATGATAGGCGTCGAGCTGGTGAAGGACAGGGAGACCAAGGAGCCCGCGAAGAAGGAGGCGGCTGAGGTCATGATGCGCGCCTGGAAGAGCGGCGTGGCCGTGATCACGGCTGGTGTCAGCACTATCAGGATAGCCCCGCCTCTCAACATACCCGAGGACTTCCTTTGGAAGGCCATCGACATAATTCTAGACAAGATGGGCGAGGTGGAGAGGGAGAAGGGCCTATCCTGAGGGAGTCCCCTCCTCATTAAGGCGGGCGTCGAGCGCCCGTCTTTTTTCTCAACAACATCTTATGTCATGGTGTCTCGATTGGGAGGGTGGCCCAAGCGACTCGCTGGATTTGCGCTTGTTGCGGCCCTAATGGGCGCCGCGGTCGCCTCGGCGATCCCGTATCAGGTAGTCGTCGTCTACCTCCCGTATGAGAGGGTGCCCGAAGAGCATGTCGTCCATTGGACCGGGGCGGGAACATCTCCATCGGCGCCTGACCCCCCGGGGGTCGCAGTCTCCGTCCCACCGCACCCCTCGCTGAGAGGCCCGGGGAGTTCTCTCCGGGTGCCCATCTGACCACCGAACTCCACCTGTATTTTTTATTTCATGTGGAGTGATGGTGTGCTATCGGGGGCTTTCTGCTCCCTCTAGGTACAAATTGGAGGGAGGGATGCGTCGTGGAGGCAAAGTTGGTTTCAGATGACGTCGCCGCCAGGCTGAGGGAGAAGGGGTACGTTATCAAGAGGTATCCGACCAAGACCGTCGCCGAGTCCAATTCGGGGTCTCTGGTGGTCTTCAGCCACGGCGGCTGGGTATCCATATCGTACCAGGGACGGGCAGTCAGCGCCCGCCTATCCCTCGACAAAAGCAAGCTTGAGGGGGAGGTTCAAAAGACCTCCTCCTGAACCCACACTTTTCTTGTGGAGAGTCGAGCTCTCTAGGAGATCTGGCTGACCAGAAGGAGAATACTGCCGATGGCCGGCCACCTTACATGACCGCATAATATAAAAGCGGAGATCTTATGCTTTAGGGCGGGGTGATTGGATGGGCAAGGTCAGGGTAGCCTTGGCGGGCATCGGGAACGTCGCCTCTGCGATCGTCCAGGGTGTGTACTTCTACAGGGATGCCCCGGATGATAGCTTCGTTCCGGGGTTGATGCACGTCAGAATGGGGCCTTACCACGTGTCAGACATCGAGTTCGTAGCGGCCTTCGACGTAGACGAGAGGAAGCTCGGGAAGGATCTGTCCGAGGCGATATTCTCGCCTCCTAACTGCGTACCCAAGTTCGCCGATGTCCCCAAGCTAGGAGTTGAGGTCCTCAAGGGACCCGTCCTGGACGGAGTGGCCCCCCACATGAGGGAGTTCAAGTACGGCGAGGGCTTCAAGGTGGATGACTCCAGGCCCAGCGTGAACGTCGCCGACATCCTGAAGGAGGTCGGCGCCGACGTGCTCGTGAACCTGGTGCCCGTCGGCTCCTACGAGGCCAGCAGGGCCTACGCTAGAGCGGCGCTCGAGTCGGGCACCGGCTTCGTCAACGGGATACCGGAGTTCATCGTCAGCGACCCCGAGTGGGGCAAGAAGTTCGAGGAGGCCGGCATCCCCGCGGCGGGAGACGACTTCAAGAGCCAGCTCGGTGCGACCATCCTTCACAGGGCCATCGTTGACTTGGCGGTGGCCAGGGGTCTCAAGATCATCGAGACCTACCAGTTGAACATCGGCGGCAACACAGACTTCCTCAACATGATCGAGGAGGACAGACTCACCACCAAGAGGATCAGCAAGACCGAGGCGGTCACCAGCCTAGTGCCCTACGAGGTCAAGGCTAGGATAGGCCCCAGCGACTTCGTGCCGTTCTTGGGCGACAGGAAGGTCATGTACGTCTGGCTCAAGGCCGAGCAGTTCGGCGGATTCCCGATCTACATCGACGTCAAGCTAAGCGTCATGGACTCTCCGAACGCCGCGGGCGTGGCGATCGACGCAATCAGGGCCGTGAAGATAGCCAAGGACAGGGGGATCGCCGGGCCGCTGGTCGGGGTCAGCGCCTACTTCTTCAAGCACCCACCCAAGCAGTACCCCGACTCGGTGGCCAGGCAGATGGTTGAGGACTTCATCAGGGGAGGCTGACCCCCCAACCCCCTTTTTGGCACAGTCTTTTCCAGTTTCGAGCCGACTAAGGCGAACCGGGGTGTTAATATATTCGGCTGACCGCTGACCAACCAACATGCCCCTCAGGGCCAGGGCGTCGGCTCCCTCCCAGGCGTTTCTGCTCGGAGAGCACGCCGTTCTATACAGGCAGCCAGCCCTGGCTGCCTCTATCGACGTGAGGTCCCACGCTACCGTGGAGGTGACCTCTGCGTCTGGAGTGGTCGAGATAGAGTCCACCGCCTTTGAGGTTGGGCTCCGGGCTAGGCTATCCGGGGAGTCCTCGCTGGTCGACGTGAGGGGACATCCGGCGCTCGAGCCTCTCGCCAAGGGGATTGCTGGATTCCTCGAGCGACACGCCGGGCGCGACTTCGGCCTCAGGGTGAGGATCGATTCGGAGGTCCCGGTTAACAGTGGGATGGCGAGCTCCGCGAGCGTCTCGGCCGCCGTAGTGGCCGCAGCCTCTGGGGCGCTGGGATTGAGTCTCTCGCGCGAGGAGATCTTGGAGGAGACCTACTCCTTTGAGACCATCATTCACGGCAAGGCCAGCAAGACGGGGCCGGCCTGCGCCGTCTTCGGAGGGATCATATGGATCGAGTGGAGGGGTGGGGGGATGGCCGCCGAACCCCTCGGGGAGGTCCCGAGCCTGAGCTTCGTTATGGGGATCACTGGAAAGCCCAGTAGGACCAAGGAGATGATAGAGAGGGTTGCTAGGCTGGCCGAGGAAGTGCCCAGCCCTCACGCCAAGATAGTTTCTGCCATCGGTGACCTCGTCCGCCTCGGAAGGGATGCGCTGGTGTCGGAAGACGTAGCCGCCCTAGGCCGCCTCATGAATGTAAACCACGGCCTCCTGGCCGCCCTTGGGGTCTCTACCCCAGAGCTCGACCGCATAGTCTGGGCGGCCAGGTCCGCCGGGGCGCTGGGCAGCAAGCTGTCAGGCGCTGGGGGAGGAGGCTGCGCAGTCTCGCTCAGCGAGACTGGTAAGGCCGAGAGAATAGCTTCGGCCATCGAGGAGAGTGGCTTCAGGTCTCTCCTCGCCCCTCTGGCCGAGGAGGGTGTTCGAATTGAGGAGGTGGTCTCATGAAGATATTCGCCCTTCACTCAGACAGGATCTGGTACAGGGTTAGGGAGAGGGCTGTGGCCTCTGCTCCTGAGCCCGAGGAGCCTGAGGCGGAGTACGAGGAGGTCCTCGTCTTGTTCACCGCCATTGAGTCTTTTGACAGTCAGACCTCCGTGGATAGGGCTGTCACGGAGGTCAAGGGGCTGGCGGACCGCCTCGGAGTGAACGAGCTGGTGCTGTATCCGTGGGTCCACCTGACCGAGCAGCCGGCTCCGTTCCAGAAGGCCCTCGACCTATACAACGCGCTCCTGCGAGCCCTCGCTGGAGCGGGCTTTACCGTTCACCCCGTGCCGATAGGCTGGTACAAGGAGTTCGAGATCAAGGTGAAGGGCCACCCTCTCGCCGAGTCTCTTAGGACCATCACCCCTGAGGGCGAAGAGGAGGGGGCCCCTGTTGGAGAGGAAGAGGTCGAAGAGGGGAAATTCATAATCCTCTTCCCGGACGGAAGCGAGAGAGAGGTCGACGGCTGGGAGTGGATCGAGGATCCGGAGCTCAGGATAGTGGTGCGGAACGAGGTCTTCGGCAAGCCGCCGTCCGGCAGGGAGCCTGAGCACATTCGGCTCATGAGGAGGCTCGAGCTCGTGGATTACGAGCCGTCCTCTGACGTCGGGCACTTCCGCTTCTATCCGGAGGGGACGCTGGTCAAGAGGCTCATCGAGGACCTAGCGTTCGAGGTGGCCCACAGGATCGGGGCCATGGAGATCGAGACGCCTCTGCTCTACAGGTTGGACGACCCCGCCATAGCCGGTCAGGCGGCGAAGTTCAGGGAGAGGAACTACCAGATACCGCTGGGAAAGACCACCCTAATCCTGAGGTTCGCCGGAGATTTCGGGCTCTTCTCCATGATGCGGGACATGAACATCTCCTACAGGGACCTACCCCTGAGCTTCTACGAGATCTCTCCCTCCTTCAGGCTCGAGCAGAGGGGGGAGTGCGTCGGCCTGAGGAGGCTCAGGGCATTCACGATGCCCGACATACACTCCTTCGTCTCCGACGTGGACCAGGGCATGGAGATGTACGAGCGGTACTTCATGGAGTACCACCGCTTGTTGCAAGACCTCAACGTAGAGTACGCGGTCGTGTTCAGGATCGTGGAGAGCTTCTACGAGAAGCTCAAGCCAGCGATCGTGAGGATGCTGTCGGCGGTGGGGAAGCCAGCTCTGATAGAGCTCCTCCCGAAGATGAAGCACTACTGGGCCCTGAAGCACGAGTTCCAGGTCGTCGACACTTCCGAGGGGAATGGCCAGCTCAGCACGGTCCAGCTGGACGTGGAGGACTCTGAGAGGTACGGTATCTTCTACGTCGACAGGGACGGAAACAAGAGGCCAGGCGTCATAGTCCACACCTCCATGGGGAGCATCGAGAGGTTAATGTACGCTATCCTCGAGACGGCGGCGAAGGCCGCCGCCAAGGGGGAGAAACCCTCCTTACCGCTCTGGCTGGCGCCCACCCAGGTTAGGGTGATCCCCGTCTCGCCGGACAACGTTGAATTCGCCGTCTCTCTCGCTGAGAGGTTGAACTCGAGCGGAATAAGGGCAGACGTCGACGACAGGCAGCTAACCTTGGCCAAGAGAATCAGGGAGGCCGAGAGACGGTGGGTCCCCTACGTCGTCGTCGTGGGCAAGCGGGAGCAGGAGACTGGAAGGCTCTCGATCAGGAGGAGGAGCGACGGCTCGGAGTATGAGACCACTGTCGAGGGGTTGATCGCCGAGATCAAGTCGCTCACCGAGGGCAAGCCCTTCAGGCCTCTGAACGTTCCGATGAGGCTGAGCAGGAGGCCAGTATTCGTGGGATCCTCCTGATCACCGCAGCCTGCAGGAAGGAGTGGAAGTGGCGGCGGGGGTGGGACTCGAACCCACGACCGCCCGGTTAACAGCCGGGCGCTCTACCTAGCTGAGCTACCCCGCCCGGAGAGGGTGGGGAGGAACGCCCCATAAAAAGGGTTTCCCTCTCAGAAGACGTAGGTCTCTTCCTTCCTCTCCTCCGTTATCCCGTAGCCCCTCAGCATCCTGCCTACCTCAGCGAAGAACTTCAGGATCTCTGGGGTGAGGCTGGGTCTCACCTTCTTCAGGGCCTCCCTGAAGTGTCTCATCTCAACCTTCTGAGCCTTCACGTCCTCCCTGATGGCCTCTAACGCGGCTTCCCTCACGAGAGCGGCCAGGTCGGCTCCGCTGAAGCCGTCTGTCACGGCGGCGAGCTCCATGAGGTCCACGTCCTCCGCGAGGGGCACGTTTCTAGTGAGCACCTTCAGGATGGAGTGCCTGCCCTCCATATCCGGCGGACCGACGTAGATCAGCTTCTCGAGCCTTCCGGGTCTCAGCAGGGCAGGGTCGACAAGGTCCGGCCTGTTGGTCGCGCCTATGACGACGATGTTCTTGAGGGGCTGGATTCCGTCCAGCTCGGTGAGCATCTGGCTGACCACCCTCTCAGTCACGCCCGAGTCGGCGTATCCCGCGCCCCTTCTCGGGAAGAGCGACTCGATCTCGTCTATGAAGATGATCGCGGGGGCGACGGCCCGTGCCTTCCTGAACACCTCCCTGACGGCCTTCTCGCTCTCTCCCACCCACTTGCTCAGCAGCTCGGGGCCCTTCACCGAGATGAAGTTGGCCTCGCTCTCGGTGGCGATGGCCTTCGCCAACAGAGTCTTCCCGCAGCCCGGCGGCCCGTAGAGGAGGATGCCCCTCGGAGGCTCTATGCCGAGCCTGATGAACGCCTCAGGGTTCTTGAGGGGCATCTCCACTAGCTCCCTCAGGGCCTTCTTGGCGTCCTCCAGGTCTCCTATGTCGTCCCACCTGACCCTGGGCACCTCGATGGCTATCTCCCTCATAGCCGACGGCTGCACCAGCTTCAGCGCCTCCATGAAGTCTTCATTCGTGACCTTCAGGCTCTCGATGACCTCTATGGGGATGGTCTCCTCCTCAAGGTCGATCTTGGGGAGTATCCTCCTGAGGGCGGCCATAGCCGCCTCCCTCACCAGCGCCGCCAGGTCTGCGCCGACGTAGCCGTGGGTCACGTTGGCGAGCTTCTCCAGGTCAACGTTCTCATCTAGGGGCACGTTCCTAGTGTGTATCTGAAGGATCTCCAGTCTGGCCTTCCTGTCTGGCACGCCGATCTCGATCTCCCTGTCGAACCTGCCGGGCCTCCTGAGCGCGGGATCAAGCGCCTCTGGCCTGTTTGTTGCCCCTATGACGACGACGTCGCCCCTGCTCTCCAGCCCATCCATGAGAGAGAGCAGCTGGGCGACAACCCTCCTCTCCACCTCGCCGGTGACCTCGTTCCTGTTGGGGGCGATGGAGTCGATCTCGTCTATGAAGACTATGCTGGGGGCGTTCCTCTTGGCCTCCTCGAAGATCTGCCTGAGCTTCTTCTCGCTCTCGCCGTAGTATTTGCTCATTATCTCGGGCCCGTTTATGCTGATGAAGTGGGCGCCGCTCTCGTTCGCGACTGCCTTCGCCAACAGAGTCTTCCCGCAGCCCGGCGGCCCGTAGAGGATGATCCCCTTCGGGGGCTCTATGCCGAGGTGCCTGAACAGCTCTGGGTGCCTGAGCGGGAGCTCGACCATCTCCCTTATCCTCTGGATCGCCTCCTTCAGCCCGCCAATGTCGTCGTAGGTCACCGTGGGGACGCTGACCTGCGCCTCGGCGGGCCTCTCCCTAAGCTCGACTATGGTGGCCTCGGTCACCTTGCCGTAGGAGCTCGGGGCCACGCCGACCACCACCAGGGGGATGTACCTCCTGAACAGGGTGATCAGCACCGTGTCCCCCTTCGTGACCACGAAGTCGATGAGGCTTTTCTTCACCCACCTGTCCAGCTCGGGGCTTATCCGGATGGAGTGCTCCTGAGGGGCGAGCACGACCCGGTGGGCCACCCTGGCCTTCACCGGCCTGACCCTTACCTTGTCGCCGGTCCTTACGCCGGCGTTCCCCTTCACTATCTTGTCCATCCGGATGAACCTGGTACCCATGTCCATCGGGACGGAGGACATGGCCCTGGCGTGGGTCACCCTTGATCCGAAGATCCTCACGTAGTCTCCGGACTTTATCCCGAGCTCCTTCATGACCTGGGGGTCGAGCCTCACTATCCCCCTGCCGTAGTCCTCCTGCTTGAGGACGTCCTGGACGATCATGATGATGTCGTTGACCCTTTCCCCTCCGTCCCTGCTCTCCTCATCCTTTCGCAACGGACCACCCTCAGCTAAGCGTTGGTCGGGTCCGAGTTATAAGGGGTTCACCTCACGCCGACGAGATCACCGGCTTGTCCCGGGACTCGAGGTCCCTCACCATCTGCGGCATGACTGCCCAGGTGCTGTGGGCCACTATCTCCTCCCAGTCATCCTCCACGAATCCGTAGTGGATGGCAGCCATCAGGAGCTCGTCGAACTCCCTGAACCCGGCGAGGAAACGCTCGTCGCTCAGGGCGAGGATAGTCTTCGCGGCCGCGAGACCGGCGTCAACCTCCCGGTAGACGGGCCTCTTCCTCCTCACGTTCGCCCTGGATCGAGCTTCCTCCACAATGACTCCGGCGAGTCTCTCGATTTCGCTCCTGGCCCACCTCGCGAGCTCCACCTCTATCGGCATCAGCCTGGCCCTTTCCTCGTCTATCGGGAGGTCGGCCTGGACGATCTCCGCCTCCTTCCTCAGCAGGTCGCGAACGTGAGCGGATCCATCGTCCAAGTGCTCTGCTGCCCGGGTCTTGACCGCGTTTAGCTGCCCCCACCTGGAGATGTGAACCTTGTTCTCGGGCGTCAAGCTTTCGGCAGGGATCTCGATGTCGGAGTCAGATGCGAGCGCCTCGAGGACCTCTCTCAAGTCGAAGAACACGAGAGCCTCCCTTACGGCCGCTGCTGGATCGTCCGAGGCGTGGACGAGGTTGAGGACTCTGTTAACTCCCTTAAGGTCGTACCTTATCTGGCCAGGTCTGCCGGCGTCGGGGGTCGTGGGCCCAAGGATCTCCCTGAGCCTCCCCGCGAGGTGCTCGTGAGCCCCAGGCTCGCCCTTCAGTAGGAGGGCCACGGTGGGAGACGTCGTGTAGACCTTCTCCATGATCCACCACGAGCTTGTGTACTTGAGCCTCACGAACTCGTAGAGCTCGTCTATGATATCGGGCGTGAACCTGGCAAGTCTGTAGTCGACGATCCTGAACCCTGCCGATTTGAGCCTCTTAATGACTTCGGGCGCCAGGCCCCTGGCGTAGCATCCGGGCTTTATCAGGGCGAAGGTGAAGTTCGGGAGTTCCCGGATGTGGCGGGGGGAGGCCTCCGCGGCGAACCTCTCCTTGAGCTCCGCGAAGGTCTCCCTCTCCACCTCGTCCTCCCGGTCAAAGTAGGAGAGGGGGTCAGGAGTCGCCAATCCCTCTCACCCTGTAGATGGCCACGTTCGGTATCCCGATGGACCTGCCGCCTATGTGCACCAGCTCGAACATCTCGGGAGCCGGGCCGTAGGTCTGGTTCTGGAACTCTGAGATGGCATGCAGGCTGAGCTTGAACAGGGACTTCTGCAGGGCGTAGTCGGTCGGGAAGTACCTGTTCGCCTCCTGGACGTACTGGAAGAGCCTGGGGATGTCATACTCGCCGAACTTGTACGGCTCAGTGTAGGGGCTGTACTCGAACTCCCCGGCGATCCACCCGATGGCCAGCCACTTCCCGCCGTGTGGGCTGAGGAACTGACCGGTGTACGGGTCGTAGACCTCTCCTATCAGGTCAATGACGACGTAGCTGGCGTTGAACCTCATGGCCAGGTCGAGGAGGTCCTCTTCTGTCCCCATGAAGCCTCTGGCTATCAGCCGGATCTGGGTGCTGTTGATGGTGAGTCCGTCCGCCAGCGTGGCCACGTCAGAGCCGTAGGCTAGCCAGTATCCGTAGTCCCACCAGGAGATCGCGGTCTGGCCCCCTGCGTTCTCCTTCATGTAGGAGAGGGCGTCGTCCCAGCCCTGGGTGAACCCCAACCTGTAGTGGGTGGATAGCTGGTAAGACCTGTAAGCGGTGCCGGCCAGTGGAAGGACTGTGAAGAGGAGGATCATCGCGATCGGGAGGGCCAGGACCTTAATCTTGCGGGACAAACTGATCTTCTTGACTTTTCCTCTCCTCCTACCTGCGGTGAACTTCTTCGCCCTAGACTCCCAGGCGTCCCACGCCCTGTTAGTGAGGTATGCCGCGGAGAGGGCTACGAATGGCGAGGCCAGGGGCGGGAGCCTGACTATAGAGTAGGAGAAGTACAGCGTAAGTGCGGTGAAGTAGATGACGAGGAGGTGCCCCTTGTCCCTCCTCCTCTCTAGGAACATGAGCGCCAGGCCGAGGAGGGCGGGCAGCAGTACAATCTTCATGCTCTGACCGATAGCCCCAGGCCTGTGCTCGGCGACGGTCTCGACCACGCTTCCCTTCGGGAGTTCAATCCACGGGAACACTACCCTGGCCAGCCTGGCGGTCAGCGGCTTGTAGACCCCAAGTGCAAACAGGAGGGCGACGACCGCGCCGAACGTGGCCAGGGCGGCTATCCTCCTGTCAACCTTTCTGGCGAAGCTCGACCTCACCTTAGGCCAGAGCAAGTAGACCGCCCCCGCTAGGAGGGCGCCGTAGACGAGGGTGGTCTCCATGCCAATGTAGACCTTCCTCTGGTTGAGGTGTGGGTACAGGGCGATCGAGGAGAGTATCACGTATCCCGATGGCAGCGCCAACGCGAAGTAGTCCCTCAGATCGGCCTTGTCGAACGCCATAAGCGCGAGCAGGAAGAGGGGGTACCCGTCGTAGAGCGACCTGAACCCCGCCCAGAGTCCCGCCGCGCAGACGAGCATCAGGCCGCTCAGGCCCGCGAAGAGGAGGGACTTCGACTCGTCCTCCTCCTTCATGGCTCTCAGCGTGAAGTAGAAGCTGGCGGCCAAGAAGGGCAGGGCAAACTGCTCGTGCCTGTAGAACCCTGCGATGGTCCTCATCACAGCCGGGTAGCTCACGCTGGCGAGCATCGCGGCGGCGAACGAGGGCACTCTCCTCCCGTCCCACAGGAGCTTGGCCGTGAAGTAGACCGGTATGACCATGAGTGGGGCGAAGAAGGCGGGCGTGTAGACCACCACCTCTAGGAGAGAGGCGTCTGGCTTGAACAGAGTCGCCACGCGGTAAACCAGCGCCCCCAGATAGTAGTGGAGGACGGGCAAGACTCTGGCGGGGTCGTAGGACCAGGGATGCCATCCCAGCGGCCAGTAGTGGGGAAGAGAGCCGTGCTCAATGAGGTATTTCGTGACCATGTAGTGCAGGAGTGGGTCGTCGGAGGTGAGCTGCGCCCCGTACTTCAGGGCGCTCTGGGCACGGATGAAGACGCCGGCCGTATACGATACGAGAATCAGCGCGGCGTCAATCAGGTAACCCTTCAGGTCTCTCGAACCCTCTATCTTCGCCTCGGCTGGCACGAGCCAGGCCGCCCGGCGGTCTATAAATTACTTGACTCGACAGATCATGAGCCCTCCACGCGCCTCAGCTCGTCCTCGATGGACTCCTTCAGGGACCCGAACTCCTCCTTGAGCCTCCGGAGGGCCTCAAAGATCTTTCTGACGGGATCTCCGTCCTTGGACCTGACGTAGAGCACTCCCTCCTCCTTCAGCGGATGCGGAACGTCGTATCCGGCGAAGTCGACGCCCATCTCGTGCAGGGCCTTCACCAGTGGATCCAGCAGGGTGTAGGTCTCACCCCGAACGCGGACGGTGACGAGGTCCCCGTCCCTCTCTATGGAGATCTCCATCCTCTCCTCATGCTCGCCGCTCAACTCTCCTCACCATCCTCCCCCTTGAGCCTCATGATGACCTCCTCAGGGGACGTCCTGAACCAGAACACGCCGTCCTCGTCCTCCTCAATGAGGCCCTCCTCCAGGGCCTCCTCCAGGACGTCCAGGAACGGCCTGCCGGAGACGTAGGCGGCGGCCACGAGGGTCTCCCTGACTTTCCTCTGCTTGACCTCCATCCTGGCCTCCATAACTAGGCCCTGGAGCTCGGTCACCATCTCTTGGAACTCCTCCGGTGTAACATCTGTGACTAGCTCGTCGCCTACCCAACCCACCTCGTGCCCCGCTGCCTCGAGCGTGGTGGTCAGAAGACTGTAGGATACTCCTCCCCTCCGTTCGTCTATCCAGTCCCTCGGGTACCTCTTGGTGGGCCCCTCGGCGTGGACAAGGGCGAAGTTCCTGTAGGCCGACCGGGCGACCCTCTCGGCCTTGGCCATCTCCTCCTTGGTCCCGTAAACTGTGATGTAGAGCTTGCCGGGCACGGCGAACCTGTAGCTGTAGTCGATCCCCTCCATCTTCCTCTCGAGGTAGTCGAGGAAGTCCGACAGATTCTCCTGGCGCACGTTGAGCACAAAGCTCCTCTTCTCGATCCTCTTCAGGCCGCCGTGCCTCACCAACTCACACCGACCCCCTGAGTGGGTTTTGGCCATATAAGTCGCTTACCCTCCTGTCGAGGACCACTCTTCCACAGTCCTCGCAGACCAGCGTGTAGCCCACCCGCTTCAGCGGGGCCCCGCACTTTGGGCACCTGGCCAGGATGACCCCGAGCGACGGGCCGGCCATCGTGACGACCACCTGCTCCGAGTCGGCCCTCATCACCTTCGCCAGGATGAGGTCTCCGGGCCTGGCCCCCTGGTTGGCCGGGTGGGACTTTAGCATGATCCCGGAGATGGGATTTTGGAACTTCACGGGACGCTTTCCAGCGATTCCGATTATCTTCACATGGTGTAGGGCCCTCTCCGTTCCCCACACGATCCCGATGACCTCCGTTCCGGGCTTCAGGGGGAGGAGCGGCCTCTTGACGGGCTCAACGTTCACCCTACCCCCCTCCATCGTAAGATAGCCGAGTCTGGCCGACCTAACCTTTCCCTCGCCGTCTACGTAGGCCCCATCTCCAGGAAGGATCTCTTCGATGACTCCCAGCCGCTCGCCGGGAAGCACGAGCTTTTTCTGGCCTTCAGACATGTAATCACCCCTCAAGGAGACCCGTCGGCATATAAGCGTTCGAATCTGAGGACCTCAACGCCTATCTCGACGCTCCTCTTTCTGTGGAATTTGAACCTCTTGGCAATGGAAAAAGGATATCGCCACACGTCGGTGAGCCTGGCGTCGTACCGCGACGCCGCCCTAGCCAGAAACTCTGCGTTCCCCTCTCTGTGAATGGAGTAAACCACCCTGGCAGACTTGAGGGCCCTTACCAGGAACGTGAGGTCGGGCAGGTCCCCCCTAATCCCGAACGGAGGGTTCATGACTACGGTGTCCACGCCCTCCCTGAAGTCCACCACATCGCTCACATAGATCCTCACCTTTCCCATTACGCCCAGCCTCCAGGCATTCCTCCAGGCCGTGACCACCGCAAGGGGATCCACGTCGATGCAGACCACCTCTCGCGCGCCGAGCAGGGCCGCGCCCAGCCCCAGTACTCCCGACCCGCACCCAAGATCAGCCACAAGCCCTCCCTCAACATCGCCCATCTCGAAGGCTCTCGTGAGGACCTGGGCCGCCAACTCCGGAGGCGTCTCATACTGCTCCAGCTCCGGCTTGGGATCGGGAAGCGGTTCCAGAGAAGAGAGGAGTCTGGCGAGCTCCCCCTTGGAGGGCCTACTCGCCACCGGAGATCCTCTCTACCACCAGCCTCGTCATGTGTGGGAGCTTCCTCTTGCCGACGCTCAGACAGTACTTGCCCTCTTCCAGGTCTTCCTCCTTCACTCTCAGCAGGAGGATGGTCTGGCCCCTCCTGATCTGGGCCGCCCTCCCGTCGGGCTTGCCGAAGGCGAGCCTCATACCCTTCTGGAGCCTCTCGGCCTTGTGCACCCCCGCCATTGCGTGTTTCCTGAGGATGTGGTGCGGGTAGGGGACGATCTTGAAGAAGTACTCGCCGCTCACTATCCTCTTCCTGAGCTGGGAGAGGACTGCCATCCTGGCGGCCTCCATGGCGTTGGCCCTCAGCTGGAAGCTGGCGGTGGCCTCAACCCTGATCTCGTAGTCGTAGTGCAGGTTGGGGTCGCCGTGGTCGAACTTCTGGATCTTGCTGTAGGGTATGCTCTTGATGTACTCCTTGCGAGTGTAGGGCCTCTGGAGGGCCCTGTAGTTCCGAGCCGGCCTCAGCGACATATCAATCACCCACCAACGCGTCTCTTATTCTCTTAACCGCCCCGAGCGCGTAGAGGGTCTCCTCCTCCGTTAGCCCGCAGGGAAACACCCTCCCGATAACCCGGCGGGCCATGAGGCGGAGCCTCCTCCTCTTGTGCTCGGGCAGGTCTACGCGGTCGATGATGTCGTCAAGGTACTTAAGCATTATCTCGACGGTCTCCCTCCTGGGGGGCCTGACGGTCATCTTCCCGGCGTCGATGGCCATCCTGAACTCGTAGAGCACGACCGCCACGGCGTTGGCCAGGTTCAGCGTCGGATACTCCTGCGAGGCCGGTATCGTGATCAGGACGTCGCACCTGGCGATCTCCTCGTTAGTGAGGCCGGTCGACTCCCTACCGAACACCAGCGCGTACTCGGCATCCCATCTCAGGCTCTGAACGTACTGCCTGAGCGGTATGACCTGCCTCAGGATAGACCCCGGCGGGCCGGGCTTCGCCGTCGTCCCGACCACCACGTGGGCGCCCTCGAACGCCTCCTCAAGGGAGGTCACGATCCTCGCCTCCTCCAGGACGTCCCTCGCCCTCATCGCCGCGGCGTAGGCCCTGTCGAACGACTCGAACATCGGACTGACGAGGAAGAGCCTCCTGAAACCGAAGTTCTTCATGGCCCTCGCTATCGAGCCAACGTTTATTGCGTTCTCGGGCTCGACCAGGATCACTCTCAGCGTCGCCAATGACACCACCAGGTGACCGAGATTGCTGGAGTTCCTGCCAGACTTAATAACGCTCATCGGGCTTGAGATCGGCTTTCAGTCCATCTACTTCGCTGCGACGGGCAGGTTCTACGAAGCGGCGAGGCTGTTCTTCCTGGCCCTCTTCTTCGACTACTTGGACGGGCTGGCCGCGAGGCTGCTCAAGGCCGAGTCGTCCAGGGGAGAGGTTCTGGACAGGTCCGTGGACAGGATAAATCAGTGCGTCGCCCCAGCAGTACTCTACGCCGCAGCCGGAGGACTCCTTGAGAGCGCGGTGGTTTCCCTGCTCGTCATCATAGGTATAGTGAGGCTGTCTATACCTAAGGACTCACGGTACTTCAGGGGGGCGCCTCTGTTCATTCCGGCCCTCCTGATTGAGTGTTCCGTCTTGGCGGGCCTTGACCTCCACCCCCTGATCCTGCTCCCCTTCATACTCGTGACTGGCCTCCCAATCCCCTACCCGAGGTCTCAGGTCACGTCGGTGGGCGAGGGGGACGGGTGGAGGAGGGTCGTCTGGGGGCTCAGGCCGATCCTCCCACTGGTCATGGTGCTGGGGCCCGTCGAAATGGTAGCTCCCCTATCGAAGGCCATCGTGGTCTTCGCAGCGGCCTACACCCTCGTCGGACCGGTGATAGCGAGGAAGAGGTGGGTCGGAGAGCCTGTCTGGGCCAAGAAGTCAAAGTAGACCGCGCGCTTGGTGAGAGTGGACGCGAAAAAGAGGGAGAGCTTGAGGGGGAGGGCTCACAGGCGATCGATGTAGTCCTCCGCCCTCGGGAGCTCCTCCTTCATCCCCTTCCTTCTCCTGATCTCGAGGATCACCTGCTCCATCAGAGACTTCGGCAGAGGCTCCCAATGGGAGAACTTGGTCTGCCAGAAGGCCCTGCCGCCGGTGACGCTCCTCATCTCGTTGCTAAAGTCGCCGAGGGTCTCCCTGACTGGTATGTAACCCTTCACCAGGCTGATCCTGCCCCTCTCCTCGACGCCGGTGACCTTACCCCTCTTCTGTGAGATCAGGCCTATCACGCTGCCTATGAGCTCCGGCGGGACGGTGACCTGGATCTCGTAGACCGGCTCCAGCAAGACCGGGTCGTCGCTCAGCATGGCGCCGAATATGGCCCTCCTGATTGCCGGTACCAGCTGAGCCGGACCTCTGTGGGCCGGGTCTTCGTGGATCATGGCGTTGACTAGCCTTATGACGAGGCCCATGGCGGGCTCTCCGGCGAGCGGGCCCTCCTTCATGGCCCACATGAAGCCCTGCTTAAGGATCTCTCTGACTTCATCCAGCCTCTGCACGCCGACGGTCCTGTTGATGAACAGGTTGTAGTTCTCCTCGTCGATCTTCCAGACGTTCCTGGCGTCGTCGGTCTCCATGCCGCCCTCCTCTCTCAGGATCTTGGCGATGGACCTGCTGTCCATCCTCTCGTGGATCTTCCTCTCCCTGATGAGCTCGATGACCTTCTCGGGCAGTCTCTCAGCGGTGACCCAGAGCCTGTTGAGCTTGTTCGGGGACTTGGCCAGCACGGGCTCGGGCGAGGAGGACTTCATGCTCTCCCTGTAGACGACGGTGGGCTCGCTGACCTCGAACTCCAGCCCCGACTTCTTGATGTCGTAGAGCGACACCTCTAGGTGCAAGGCGCCGGTCCCCTTCAGAAGGATCTCGCCCGTCTCGGTGTTGTGGATCAGGATCAGGTTCGGGTCCTGGAGCGTGAGCTTCCTCAGTGCGTCGACCAGCTTGGGCAGGTCGGACGGCCTCTTGGCCTCTATGGCCACGGTCACGACGGGCTCGGTGACGTAGTGCATGGCCTCGAAGCCCTCCTGGACCCTTTCCCTTATGGAAGGCATCACGAGGGTCTCGCCGGAGCTGGCTGCGTCCACGCCGAGCAGGGCGGCTATGTTCCCTGCTGGGACCCGCTCCATCCTGACCCTGTATGGACCCATGTAGATGGCGGTCTGCTGTATCCTCTGGGTCTTCTTGGCGTTGAGCAGGTAAATCTCCTGACCCTCCTCGACGGTCCCGCTGAACACCCTGCCGGTGACCACTACTCCGGCGTGCGGGTCGAGCTTGGCGGCGTTGACGCCTATTATGAGCGGGCCGTTGGGGTCGCACCTCTTGAGGGCCTCGAGGATCTCCTCGTCGTGCTTGTCCTTCCAGATCCTGTCGATCCTGTACTGCTGGGCCTCGATCGGGCTGGGAACGTGCTTCACGACCATTTCGAGGATGGCCTCGTGCACCGGGAGCTCGTGCTTGAGCCTGACGTGGTCATCCTCAGCGTAGGCCTTCAGGATCTCACCGAAGGTTACGCCCTTCCTCTTGGAGATGGACGCGTTGAGGCCCCAGCCGTGGAGCCCGGAGCCGAGGGCGACGGTGTCGTCCTCCCACCTCACCTTCCACTTGTCCCTGAACTCAGGCTCCGCGTAGGCCTCTATGAGGTCGTTGAACTGGGTGATGATCCTGGCGATCTTCTTCTGGGTCTCCTGCGGGGTGAGCCTGAGCTCCTTGATGAGCCTGTCAACCTTGTTGATGAACAGGAGCGGCCGGACCCTCTCCTCCAGGGCCTGCCTGGTCACGGTCTCGGTCTGGACCATGACCTCCTCCACCGCGTCGACCACAACTATGGCGCCGTCTATCACCCTCAGCGACCTAGTGACGTGCCCCGTGAAGTCTATGTGGCCCGGGGTGTCTACCATGTTGATGGCGTACTCCTTTCCCTCGTACTTGTAGTACAGAGAGACGTTCGCGGCCTTTATCGTGATTCCTCTGGCCTGCTCGAGCTCGTGATAGTCGAGCCACCTCATCTCGCCCGCCATCTTCGTGCTGATCATGCCAGCCGAGGAGAGCAGGTTGTCCGAGAGTGTCGTCTTGCCGTGGTCTATGTGAGCGATGATCCCGATGTTCTTTATGTTCCGGGGGTCCATCATTAGGCCCTGGAGGTGCTCTACGATCTTCTTGTACTTCTGCAACGCCTTTTCACCCTTCCAAGGCCAGCCCGCGCGCCTGCGTTAAAAAAAGAATGCCCCCGCCGCCAGCAGACGCGGGCCTATTATATAGGCCCAGGCACCCATTCCGCGGTGGATTGATTGGCGGGCCTCGCTGGAAGGGAGAGGAGCCTCGAAGTAATCCTCGGCCTCTCCAGGAACCCGTTCACGCCTCTGGCTGACTTCGACCCTGAGCTGGCCAGGCAGATGTTCGTTCCGCTCCCTCCAGACTCGAGCCTCCTTGCAATGGCGAGCGACACGCTGGCTGGCACCGGGTCAGCCTTCATAGCCGTGGTGGGAGAGCCCGGGATGGGCCGAACGACCCGACTCAACGTCCTGGCCCACGACTTCTGGGAGTCTGAGGGGGAGTACATCCTCTACGAGGTCAACCCCCTCGAGGGGCCTGACGCCATAGACGACCTCCTCAGCTTCACATATGAGCGCAGCAGGAGCATAAGGAAGGCGCTGAAGAAGCTCGTCCTCGGGATATCCGAGCTCAGCGAGGAGGAGCTGGAGAGGTTGAGGAGATCCCCCGCCAGCGTCGGAGAGGCGCTGGTGGATTACCTTGACCCAATAAGGCCCGTCGCCCTCCTACTAGACGACGCCCACAACATGCTCCTCAGCGGGGACAGGTGGTCGTTCTTCTTCTTTGAGAGCATCAGGGAACTGGTATCGGTCATGCCCGAGGGAATCATGGTAGTAATGACCATGAGCCCAGACGCCTTTAACGCCCTGAAGAAGAGACACTCTGCCCTGATCTCTAGAATGCACGACAAGGTGGAGCTCCAGCCGCTGACCGACGAGGAGGCCATCCAGATAGTCGAGAAGAGGGTGTCGGCGTTCAGGGTCAGGGAGCCGAGGTTTGATCTCGACCCGTTCACGCCCGAGGCCGTCGAGGCCGCCAACAGGTACGCCCGCGGAGTCCCCAAGAGGCTGATGGATATACTCTCCCAAGCTCTCGAGGCGGCAGTGGCCCTCAGGAGGACGACCGTGACCGAGGTCATCGTGGACGACATCATGGAGCCCGAGAGGCCGCTCCTGGACTTCTTGGAGAGAGTCCCGCAGAGGTTCAGGCGCGAGGTCGAGACCTTGGTGAGGGACTTTGGCGGCGGCCCGATAACGCTGGAGAAGCTGGCTCTCGCGGCAGAGGTGCCAGTGGACGAGGAGTACAGGAGGCTGGAGACTCTCGTGGCGGCTGGTTACCTCTCCAAGGACGCCGCAGGCATGTACTACATACCCAAGGAGGTGTTGGAGTCGGGAGGCGCACGCGAGGAGCCCTCGAAGAGAAGGCCCACCAGAGCGCCGCCGAAGGAGGCCAAGAGGCCCAAGAAAGTCTCCAAGTCCATAGAAAAGCTCCTCAGGCGGACCAGGAGGCGCTGAGACTCTGTGGGATAATCTTTTAACGGATTGGGCCAAAGCCTGCCGCGGTGACGTGCGTCCATGTCCAAGGGGAGGGAGATAATCCAGGGAGCCATCTCTGAGGGCAGGAAGGTCCTACTCGAGCCAGAGGCTAAGGCCCTGATCGCGGACTACGGCATTCCGGTGACTAGGGTAAAGGTCGCCAAGACCGAGGAGGAGGCGGTCCAGTTCGCCAGGGAGATCGGCCTCCCGGTCGTCCTCAAGATAGTCTCCCCCGACGTCCTGCACAAGAGCGACGTGGGCGGCGTGAAGGTGAACCTGAAGACCGAGCAGGAGGTCAGGAGAGCCTATAACGAGATCATACAGTCCGTGAAGTCAAAGGTCCCAGACGCCAGGATCGTGGGCATCTTAATCCAAGAGTTCGCCCCGGCAGGCGTCGAGGTGATAATAGGTCTCATCAAGGACCCGCAGTTCGGTCCAACCGTCATGTTCGGTCTGGGAGGCGTGTTCGTCGAGGTCTTCAGGGACGTGTCCTTCAGGGTCGCGCCGCTGACCGAGAGGGACGCCGAGGAGATGATCAACGAGATAAAGGGCAGGAAGCTCCTGGAGGGCTACAGGGGAATGGGGCCCGTTGACAAGAAGGCGCTCATAGACGCCCTCGTTAAGGTGGGCCAGATAGGAGTCGAGAATCCGGAGATAAAGGAGATGGACCTCAACCCTGTTATGGCATACCCCAGCGGCCTTAAAGTGGTGGACGCTAGAGTCATACTAGGGTGATGCCTTGGCCAGGAGGGTGTCCGAGCTATACGACATCGAGGTCTACACCACCGACGGGAAGTTTATCGGCACGGTTGACGACATAGTGTTCGACGATGCCGAGGGTCGACTCGCAGCCATTGTCGTGGCGCTGGATGAAAAGGGCAAGGAGAGGAAGACGATCCCCTACTCCGCTATAAGGGCCTGCGCCGACATAATCCTCGTGTCGGTGTGAGTCGGCCCCCGGCGGCGAACCTTTTTAATCTCCTAACACCGGCCCGATCCGAGCACGCTTGGTGGCGAGCGATCTTACAGGCAACGCAACAGCTGAGAGAGGAGGAGCCCCCATGGGAGCAGCACAGGCGCAGGATCTTGACGTTCTTCGGCGTAGGGTTGAAGACCTTAGAGCGAAACTTCTCTCTATCCGGGATGAGAGGAGGGCCATAATAGAGGACCTTAAGAGCCTGAGAGAGAAGCGCAGGGAGCTCATCGAGCAGGTACGAAGCAAGAGAGCCAAAATAAGGGAGCTGATCGAGGAGAGGAAGAAGATCAGGGAGGAGGTCGAAAAGCTCTTCGAGGAGAGGAGGAAGGTCATCGAGGAGTATAGAAAGGCTAGGCAGGAGGCCACCGAGATAAAGGACAAGTACGAGAGCCTCATGGCGGAGGTCGGAGTCCCAGAGAGGGTTCTGAGGAGGAGGATAGCCGCCTTGGAGAGGAGGATCGAGACCCAGCCCCTCTCAAGGGAAGCTGAGAGGGACCTCGTGGTGAGGATAAGCCACCTAGAGGCTCAGCTCCAGACCCTAATGGAGGCCAAGAAGCTCAAGAGGCGCTACATCGAGATCATGGCGGAGGCCGAGAGGTGGAGGTTCTTCATCAGAGACACCGGTGAGAAGATCAAGGAGCTCAAGGCCAAGATCTCGGAGATCAACGGTGAGATCTCCCAACTGATCAAGGAGCTCGACGAGATCAGGCCTCAGATAGACGAGCTCAGCAAGGAGATAGAGGAGAAGAGCAGGAAGGTTGACGAGATGAAGGCCCAGATGGACGAGCTGTTCCAGGAGATAACACAGACCAGGGAGCTCCTGAAGAAGGTGTACGAGGACGTGCAGGCCGCCGCTAGGATGACGGAGGAGCAGATCAAGACCAGGCTCGCCCAGGAGGCCCTAGAGAAGTATAAGGCCGGCGAGAAGCTGACCCTCGAGGAGCTGAGGGCCCTCATGGAGGCTGGCCTCCTGGAGGGAAGCCCGGCCTCTTCTAGTTAGCCTCCGCCTCAATCCACATTTTTAATTCCCGAACGTTTGGGGGCATGCGATAGGATTGGTCACCAGGGGCCCCGAGGGAACTCCGCGGCGAGTGCTCGTCTTGTGCGTCGACCGAGATGACGATCTCGGCCTCAAGACAGGCTTGAGGGGCCCCGTGGTTGGTGCCGAGGCCAACACGGAGGCTGCGACGAGGCTCGCGCTGGCCGACCCGCAGGAGGCCGACGCCAACGCCATATTCGGGGCCGTCAAGGTGGCTGAGGAGGTCAAGCGGGAGCTCCCAGAGGCGGAGGTTCTCGTGGCCACCATAACCGGGCACCACACCAGCGAGCTGATTGCCGACCAGGAGATCATCAGGCAGATGGCCGAGGTAACCTCCACGTTCCGGCCGGACCACGCCATCTTAGTATCCGACGGCGCCGACGACGAGAGGGTGATTCCCCTCCTGCTAAAGTTCGTCCCCACGATCAGCGTCAGGCGGATCGTGGTTCAGCAGAGCCCCCAGTTGGAAGAGACCTACCTCCTCATAAGGAGATACATAGAGAGGCTGCTCGAGAGCCCGGAGGCCAGGGCCTATGCCCTCGGCATACCTGGGGCCCTCCTGGCGCTTGCCGGGATTCTGTCGCTGCTGAACCTCCAGAGGTACCTCGCCACTGGATTCATACTCTTCCTAGGAGTACTCCTGATGGAGAAGGGCTTTTCGATCACCAGCAGGATCGTGAAGGCCGTCAAGTACTTCGGCGGGGCCACTGGCATCTTCTCGCTGTTCTTCGGGCTCGCTGGCATAGCCGTCAGCGCGTTCCAGGCCTACAGGACGGCTTCGAGCATGATAGGAAGCAACCCTGCGAGCGTGGTCGTCGGGACTGTGCTGAGGAACACGTCCCACCTGTTCTTCCTCTTCACCTCTGCAGCTTTCCTGGGGAGCGCAATAGAGTCGTACGCGATGAAGCGCGGGGACTACATGGAGAAGCTACTGGCCGTGGCAGTATCCTTCTCCGCGTGGCTGGTGGCCTACTACGCGGGCGAGTACCTGCTCGGAGGGATAGGCGCAGTGGTGCTCGCCCTGGGGCTCACGGCATCCCTTCTGTTCTCGATAGCCTCACTCTTCTTCCTCAGGGCCCTCGTAGGAAGGAGAAGGAGATCCCACGGTGAATGAAGCGTCCGCCGCCTTCCTCAGGGCTACGCTGAACCCAGGCTCGGCCCCTATCACTGCGACTTCCTTCCCTGCCTCCTTCGCTCGGTAAACCAGCGGGAGGTAGGCTGCTGATCTGGTGGCAAGGGCCAGAGCGTCTATCTTGTCGTCGTGTATCACGTCCATCGCGGCGATTGTGAAGTCCACCTCTGGCTTGCCTGGGGAAATTAGCGCCTTGTAGCCGGCGTTCATCACAGCCTCCACCAGCTTCTCTGGGGCCTTCCTGTCCAGCACGACCACCTTGACCCTCACGTTGCCCAGATCGGAGGCCACCTTAGAAATCTCCTCGAGGTCCACGCCCAGCTCCTTCCTGAGCATGTTGGGGCCGTCCACAATTACGGCGACGCGCCTCCTCCTGTGCCTCGACGGAAGTCTGAGTGGAACCCTGGGAACAGAGACCCGGCGGTGGCTCATCGGACCTCCCCTCTTCTGGACCTAATTAACGGTTGGCCCGGCGGCCGCGCAAACTAGATTAATCGCTACGCCCGTGAGACGCACCCGAGGGATAGAGTTGATCTGCCCGAAATGCGGGGCCCTGATGTCGCCGAGGGTCGAGGACGGCAAGGTCGTGTTCAAGTGCCCTAGGTGCGGGTACGAGGGGACTGAGGGTAGAGCCCTCAACATCACCAGGAGGGTGTCCGCGGGCCCGGAGAACAAGGTGGTCGTGATAGAGCACCCCGAGGAGCTCATCTCGCTCCCGAAGGTCAAGGCGGTCTGCCCCAAGTGCGGGCACACCGAGGCCTACCTCAGGATAGAGCAGACCAGGTCGGCGGACGAGCCGCCGACCCGGATATACACGTGCGTTAAGTGCAAGTACACCTGGCGGGAATACTCCTAATTGTTAGTATTATCTCCCAGTGACCGCCCGGAAGGCCTGAGTTGGCCTCCATCCACGTAAACGTAGTCGTCCGCCACCTTAACCCCCTGCCATCCCGCGAGCTCAGAGCTGGTCGCCGTGACCCTAGTGTAGCCGTGGTAGGTTCCGCTCTGGGAGACGCTCCATGTAAGCGCCCTCCGCCTCAAGGTTCTGGAGGTAGGCTTCCGCTTTAGACCGACAGAGAGAGGGGAGATCCCGGTAGCAGTAGGTGCAGCTCCACCTATTCTTGGACTTCACGGTCCCCAGGTTCGCGCTCTTGTCCTCCCAGGCGAAGTAGCCTCCGGGTGGCATGACCTCAGCCACGGAGTCCCTCCAGCTCCCCGTCTTGTTCAGGGTGACTCCATATTGCTTCCAGACGTTCCCGCTGGGGTCGTAGATCGTGATGGTGACGTTCCTCTCGCTGCTGTGGACGTCTATGGTCACGGAGTCGAGTCTGCCCACCAGGTCTGGGTAGACCTCGACGTCGATGAACGCGCTCTCCCCCTGGGCGGTTATGTTGGACGTGTCAGCTCCTCCATCAGCCTCCGCGGTGACGTTGGCCTGTCCCCCTGGGGGGAGATCGACGTCCACGGTTATCGTGGCCTGCCCACCGGCAGGGAGGAAGACCTGGGTTGGCGTGACGCTCACGACGTTTATCCGTCGTCATTTCGCTGAGAGGGAAGAGGAGAAGCCTATTATAACGGCTGTTCTAAAAGCTCGGAGATCGCGCAATTCGCGCGATGTATGTAGATCTACGATTAGACTAGCTATCTCTGCGAAAGGGGCTACTTCCTGGCCTACTTGGATCATGTGTAGGTGAGTCCCAATATGAAAGGGGAACTATATTTTCTGAGGGCAGGTTCCACTCAGTACTGGAAGTCCAACCAGAGATCTCATCTCGCTTTCCGGGGGAAGGAGCATCTTGGACGACGAGAGTGAGAAGATTAGAGAGGTTCTAACGGGGGAGATACTGGAGATTCTACTTGAAATCGATGAGATGAGCGAGGAGGAGCTTGCGGCTGTGGTCGTGAGGACTGTCGCTCGTGCCGCGGTCTACGTAAAGCTCGTTGAGCTGAAGGCGCGAGAGCAGGGTCTTTCCCCTCTCCCAGAGGAGGCGGAGCGAGCGGTGGAGGTGCTCGCCGGATTCCTTCTCCCCGCCGCGCTCAGGCGGATCGAGAATTCTAAGGCTCCAAGCAGACGGCCTACGCGTGACCCCCAGCCGAACTAACCTACGTGGGGGGCTTCATAAATTGGATCTGCCCAGGGGGTTCTGTCGTTGGACTACGTGTTTGTGGACGAGTCGGGGGACCCGATGCTGACGAGCAAGGCCACTAGGCACTTCGTCTTAGCTTTCGTCCACGTCAGGGGAAGGGACAAGCCGTCGGTGGATAAAGTTCTCTCTAGGATCCTCAAGAGGCTCAAGAGGAGGAATCTGTATCCTCCACAAATGGATGAGCTGAAGTTCAACCTCCCCAGCAGATCGACCAAGCGGGTTCTCAGCGCCGAGGAGCACAGGCTGTACCTGTCGAAGATGCCCGAGGTTCGGAGGAGAGTTCTGAGCGTGATCACTACACTCGACGTCAGAATCGGCGTGGTTATAGTGGACAAGTCGAAGGCGTATCCGAGCTGGACGAGCGACAGGCTCTACAACTACATGATCGTTCACAACCTGTTTTTCGGCTTCCTTGAACTTGTTCAGCCTGACCCCGAGCTTACCGTGATGGTGGACAAGAGGCTGAGGGGACAGGCCAAGAGGGCCTTCGACGACTACTCCAGGAGGAAGTACGAGTTCCTCAGGGACTGGGGCTACATCCACTACGAGCTGAACTCCCTGAACATAGAGCACGTTGCGTCGAGCGAAGAGCCTGGGATCTGGATGGCTGACTTCGTGGCTGGCTCTTACTTCCAGAAGTACGAGAGGGGGAACTCGGAGTACGCGGACATCATAGATCGATCCGGGAAGAGGATCTACATTGAGGTGAAGTGGTAGCGAGCACAGGGAGGAGGTCATCGCGCCCCGCGGTACTCGTCGGGCTGCGCCTCTCATCCTTTCCCGCGGAGCCACCCCGTAAGGGGTGGGCTTACCGCTCCCCAATAGAGAAGCTTATGTCATTTCTAAATAAGTGTTTAATCTGGCTGCTTAATCTGGCTGCCAGGAGATCCTTCAATTCCATTTACTACTGTGTGCTGATGGCTTCTTTCCTACACTTTTTTGGCGGCGCAGGCTAAGATTTCCCGCGCATCCCCCGCAGATACCCCAAGGGTCGAGAGCCCAGTTGAGCCGCCTGTTTACACCCCTCTCCACATGATCTGGAGGAGCCGTCTCCTCGTCCCTCCAGCCGAGATAGGCTCTCTGATCGTAGATCGACATTCACCGCGCGTATTGCGCGATCTCGCGCCTTTTAGAACGGGTGTTATAAACCGAGGATGAGCGCTTTCGACGGAATCCTTGCCCCCCAGAGATTTTGCGCCGATTAACCGCGCATGGCGCCTAGCCTAGCAGAAATAAGCGTGAAACCCTCATCTCACTACAACGGGTAGATAGCTCTCTAGGGGGTCTGCTTTTCATAGAGCTGGCATAAAACTGCCCATAATTCTGAGCGAAAGCTCGAAAAGACAGCAATATTTTTAATCACCTGCTCGCAGAAGGCCGTCGTGCGCCGGCGTAGGGACTTGATAGGACGCCTCGACGCGCTGGGACAACTAATACTAACACTGGCTGGCCTCATAACGTTTGTGCCAGCCATCATCGAGGCGATAGCCAATGGCCTTCTCGCGCACGTCCTGCTCCCCTCGCTCGTGATCTCAAGCTTGGCGATGCCCATCTACGTGGGGTACTGGAGGGGGACTATGCAGGGGGATCCACGGGAGGCCGTCAGGGGCGTGATCTACCTGATATACGGGCTAATCCCACCCGCCTCTCTTATTCCAATCTTCCGCTGGCAGCAGCCGCCCCTCTCACTGGGGACCTACGGGCTGGTCCTATCGGTCCTTGCCGTGGTTGCCCTGCTCATGATCCTCCTTAGATTTCCCATCGCCTCCATAGAGAACTACCTGGGCAGCGTAAGCTACGTTCTAAGAGACGGGCTGCTGGACAGAGCGAGGTCCGACTTCGAGACCTTGACCATCCTAGCAGCGGTTGCTCTTTCCGTTGGAACGATTCTCCTGGGGGTCTTACTGTGGGCCCTGTCGCTTGGGGTCTCAGAGGGCCTCAGGGAGGGGGCGATCCTGATGGCGGCTTCATTCTTCCTGTTCGGCCTGGCCGAGTACGCCGCCCGCCGCGCCGGAGGCCCTTGAGAGAACTGGTCCCCCCGAGGCCGTGCGCCCTCCGCCGCCGCGGGCCCCGAAACAATCCGCAGTCTGCCTAAACCCCCGTCCCAGATGGTGATATCTCGTAATAGTACTAACTGAAAGCTACATTTCTGGCGGGAGTACTCTTAGCCTCCCAAGTACTTCCGCCTGACGTACCTCACGAAGCTCTCGGGGTCGATGTCCTCGCCTATTGCGCGCCTCACTAGCTCCTTTGGCGAGTATACAGAGCCCCACTTCTGCACTCTCTCCCTCAGGAACTCCATGATCTCTCCAAACCGCCTCTGAGCTATCTTCTCCCCTAGCTCAGGTATCTTCGAGCCCAGCTGGGCCGCCAGAACCGTACCCACGAAGTACGTCGGGAAGTAACCGACGTACCCGAGCGACCAGTGGACGTCTTGGATGACGCCGTCCGCGTATCCCCTGGGCCTCACCCCGATCAGGCGCTCCATCTCCTCATTCCACAGCTCCGGAAGCTCCTCGACTTTGAGCGACCCCTCCAGCACGGACTTCTCAATCTCGTATCTCAAGTAGATGTGCAGGCCGTAGTGGACCTCGTCGGCCTCGACCCTGACCAGCTCGGGCCTCACCAGCGTGAAGTACTCGTAGACATCTCCAGGCGCGTACCTCCTCAGGAAGGGAAGGGCCAGGGCCATCTCGTGGAACGTGGCCTCGACGAACTCTCTGCTCCTGCCCACGACGTTCTCCCAGAACCTCGACTGGGACTCGTGTATCCCGTAGGAGGCGCCCTCCTGAACCGGCGTGGCCCAGTACGCCCTGTCTATGTTCATGTCGTACGTGGCGTGCCCGAACTCGTGCACCACCGCCAACAGAGACCTCCTGAAGTCCCTCGAGTGGTACCAGGTGGTGATCCGGACGTCGTCGAGTCCTATCCCAGAGGTGAACGGGTGGGGCGATACGTCCATCCGCCCCCTGTTGAAGTCGAATCCGAGCACGTGCAGGATGTGGTCATTAAGCCTCCTCATGCTCTCCCTGTCGTACTCCTCTTTCTCGAGCGGGTGCTCCCCCTGCCTCCTCTTTGTAATCCTCTTGAACAGGTCAGAAAGCTCGTCGACGACCGAGAAGAGGCGATCGCAGTCCTTGACGGTGAAGCCCTCCTCGAACCTGTCCAGGAGAGCGTCGTAGGGGTGCTCCTCGTAGCCGAGGTACTCGGCCTTCCTCCTCTGGAGCTCGAACACCCTCTCCAGGGTGGGCGCGAACGACTGGAAGTCGTCCCTCTGCTTGGCCTTCACCCACTCCGCATAGGCCTTGGTGGTGACCCGGGCCTCCTCCTCCACGAACTCCGGAGGCAGCTTGGTGTAGTATTCGATGTCCCTCTTCAGCACCCTGATCACGCCCGCCTCGAAGTCGTTCCTCGGCTTGGCGGACTCGACGAGCGAGACGAACTCAGGGTGGGTCATGAGCCTCTGCACCATCTTCCTGAGGGTCGCCCTCGCCTCGCCCCTCTCCGCCGCTGCGCCGGGTGGCATGTAGGTCTCCATGTCCCATCCTATCAGGGAGAGGCCGTAGTAGAGGGCCCACACGTCCCTGTACCTGGTCAGGATCTCCTTGACCTCCGGGCTCTCGACCGGGGGTTTGAACTCGATCCCCATGGCGGATCGGGCCAGCGGTCCGGTCGATCTGTAAATGATTTTGCCCCACTATCCCGCCCGACGCGCGGCCTATAATACCGGCCGCCCCGTCCCGAGAGGTGGGAGGGCCTTGGAGAGGTTTCCAGAGGGCGTCCTGAAGAGGTCATTCGAGGAGAGGTACCGCAAGCTGATGGGGAGCGAGTACGGTGTGTTCCTCAGGTTCATGGCCACCAGGCCCATCCCCTCCGTGCGCCTGAACCCCATGAAGGCCGACCCCGACTCCCTCAGGAGGAGACTGGAGTCCCGGGGGTGGGTTCTGAGGGGCGTGCCGTGGTACGAGCCCGGCTTCTGGGTTCTCAGGGGGCCAGAGAGACTTGGGGCCACGTCGGAGCATCAGCTCGGGCTATACTACGTGCAGGAGGCGGCCTCCATGGTCCCGCCCGTGGCCCTCTCCCCCGAGCCCAGCGAGCGGGTGCTGGACATCGCCGCGGCGCCGGGCTCTAAGACGACCCAGATGGCCGAGATGATGGAGTGGAGGGGCGTGGTGCTGGCCAACGACTCGAACCCCGGCAGGGCCAACGCCCTCTCCGCGAACGTTCAGAGGATGGGATGTCCAAACGTGGTCGTGACCGTGAGGGACGGCAGGGTGCTCTCCAAGGTCCTAGGGGAGAGGAGGTTCGACAGGGTGCTTGTAGACGCCCCCTGCTCGGCCATCGGAGAGGCCAGGAGGAGCTGGGGGGCCCTGAAGAGATGGAGCCTCGGGGCGGTCAGGAGGATCTCCCGGCTTCAGAGGTCGCTCGCCCTGGCTGGCTACAGGCTCCTCAAGCCGGGCGGGCTGATGGTGTACTCCACCTGCACGCTGGACCCGGAGGAGAACGAGTTCGTGGTTCAGAGGCTCATTCAGGAGGGGGCCGAGCCGGTCAGGCCCGAGATCCCAGGCCTGAAGTCAAGGCCCGGGCTCACAAGATGGGAGGGGGCCGAGCTGGATCCCTCTCTGGCGAGGACGCTCAGGATCTACCCTCAGGACAACGACACTCAGGCGTTCTACGTCGCCCTCCTTCAGAAGCCCCTCGACGCTGGCAGGGGGAGGTGATTCAAGCTGAACGGGACGGAGCGCGAGCGAGAGAGGGAGGAGCAGCTACTCTCGGCGCTGAGGGACAGATTCGGGATCGAGAGGACGCCCGACGGCCTCACGCTTCTCACGTCTGCGAAGAGGGCGAGGCTGGTCGCCAGGGAGGCCCTCGAGTTCCTCGACGTTGCGGCTGTGGCGGGGGTGTACGTGGCCCGGGAGACTCCCTTTGGAATTCACCTCAGCATAGAGGGGGCGACGCTCTTGGGACCGTCGGCCACGAAGAATGTCGTGGAGATCCCCGCGGAGTCCATGGACGCCTGGATGTCCGGCTCCGACCTGGAGGTGGGCGAGCTCCCAGGCGTGGAGCCCGGGCCGGTCATCCTGAGGTGCGGGCAGGTCTACCTAGGGTCCGGGATCTACGACGGGAGGATGATCAGGAACATGGTGTCACGGGCCAGGAGGTCTGAGCCCGAGCAGGAACTCGTGGACTACGCCCTGAGGCGAGAGAAAGAGGAAAGGGGAGAGGAGGTCTGAGGGACCCCCTCGGGCTCAGAGGAGGTCGAACTCGAAGACGTCCTCGGCCTCCTCGAGCCTCGCCAGCCTCTCGAGTACGAGCCTCCTCTCGATCCTGGCGACCAGCCTCCTGGTGCTGATTACTGCGTCGGGGTTGACGCTTATGCTGTCGATGCCCGCCCTGACTAGGAACTCGGTGAAGTCCGGGTACACGCTGGGGGCCTGTCCGCAGATGCTGACGGTCCTGCCGTCCCTGTGGGCCACCTTGATCAGGTGCTGGATCATCCTCCTCACGGCGAGGTCCCTCTCGTCGAAGTACCTCGGGTCTATCGCGGGAAGGACGCCGCTGTCCCTGTCGACGCCCAGGGTGAGCTGGGTCAGGTCGTTAGACCCGATGGAGTAGCCCTGGAAGTACCTGTTGAACTGATCTGCGAGCATGACTATGCTGGGCACCTCGGCCATGGCCCACACCTGGAAGTCTCTGCCTGGCCTGAGACCCTCGTCCTCCATGATGGCGATGGTCTTCTCGGCCTCCCAGACGGTCCTGACGAACGGTATCATCACCCAGACGTTCTTGAGGCCCTGCTCGTGGAGGGACCTGATGGCCCTGAGTTCGAGCCTGAAGGCGGGCTCGAACTCCTTGCTGATGTATCTGGAGGCACCCCTCCAGCCGATCATGGGGTTGGCCTCCTCAGGCTCGTACTCGGCTCCGCCCTCGAGCTTGGCGTACTCGTTGGTCTTGAAGTCGCTGAGCCTCACCACGACGGGCCTCGGGTAGATAGCCCTGGCCACGGTGCCTATTCCCTCGGCGAGCTTCTCGACGTAGAAGTCCTCCTTCCCGATCTTTATCGCGTAGAGCGGGTGCATCTTGATCCAGCTGGCTATGATGAACTCGATCCTCATGAGGCCGATCCCGTCGATGGGCAGGTCCTTGTACTGCTCGATCTTCTCGGGGATACCCAGGTTCATGTAGATCTTCGTCCCGGTCACGGGGATCTCGAGCGTCGGTCCGGCGACCATGACCATCTCCCCGGCCGCGGTGGGGGCAACGGGCTTCTTGACGAGGTCCTCTCTGACGCCCTCGTACACCATTCCGGTGCGGCCGTCGACGGTGTACTTCTTGCCGGTCTTGAGCACCTGAGTGGCGTTGCCGGTGCCCACGATGCACGGGATGCCCAGCTCCCTGCTGACTATGGCCGCGTGGCTGGTCATGCCTCCCTCGTCAGTCACGATGGCGCCCACGATCTTCATGTAAGGCTCCCAGTCGGGCGTGGTCATCTTGGTGACGAGGATGTCACCCTCCTTGATCAGCTGGGCGGCCTCGTCGACGGTGAGGGCCACCTTGGCCACGCCGGCGGCTATGCCGGGGCTGGCGGGCAGGCCCTTGACCACGGCCTCACCCTTCGGGGCCTCCGCCTCCTCGACCTCAGCCTCGGCCGGGGCCTCGGCGACCTTAAGGCTGTGGACGGTCTCGGGCCTGGCCTGCAGTATGAGCACGTTCTCAGGCCAGCTGAGGTCCTTGTCTATGGCCCACTCGACGTCCATGGGTCTGCCGTAGTGCTCCTCTATCTTGATGCCGAACTCGGCGAGCTTCCTGATCTCCTCGTCGGAGAGCGAGAACTGCTGCCTCCTCTCCGGCTCAACCTCCCGCTCGAGCGTGCCGCCGTTGGGGAGGAGGACTATCTCGAGCTTCTTGTCTCCGAGATGCTTGGCCTTGATCTCGAGCGTCTTCTTGTCGACCACGAACGTGTCCGGGGTCACCTTGCCTCCCACGACGGTCTCCCCGAGGCCGTAGCTCGACTCGATGACGAGCTCGTCCTCATTGCCCGTGACCGGGTTTATGGTGAACATGACGCCCGCGCTCCTGGAGTTGACCATCTTCTGCACGGCCACGGAGATCAGGACGTCCTCGTGCCTGAATCCCTTATCCTCCCTGTATGATATGGCCCTCGCGGTGAACAGGCTGGCCCAGCACTTCCTCACCTTGTCCACCAGGTCCTCCTCCCCCTTGATGCCCAGGTAGGTGTCCTGCTGGCCGGCGAAGCTGGCGTCCGGCAGGTCCTCGGCAGTTGCAGAGCTCCTGGCCGCCACCAGTGGGTTGGGCATGCCGATCATGTCTCCGAGCCTCCTGTACGCGGCCCGGATGGCCTGCTCAATGTCTGGCGGGATCGGGGTGCTCTCGATCAGCTTCCTTATCCGCCTTGAGGCTTCCTGATACTCCTGGGGCTTCTTCTCCCTAACGACTTCCCTGATGATCCGGTAGATCTCGTGGGCTATCCCGGTCTCCTTGATGAACCTCTCGTAGGCGTAGGCCGTGACTGCGAACCCGGGCGGGACTGGGAGGCCGAACGACCTCATCTCGCCCAGGTTGGCCACCTTGCCGCCGACCAGACGGACGTCCTCCTTCCTGACCTCGTCGAACCAGAGTATGAGTGCCCTCTCCTTCGCCAGGCTCAAGTAGCTCACCGCAGGGCCGACTCTACCACGCTTATAAAGGATTTTGATCGTCCTCTCGCGGACGTAGGCTGAGCTTAGCGACCCTATAGCCCGTAGCGAGACTCAATTACTCCTCCGCGTGGTCTGGCGCGCCCTTTGCGATAGTTATCTCATCACCTATCCTCAAACCGGATACCGCAGCCGCGCTCGCCATGTTAGAGGAGATCTCCACCAGCCCCACGCTGCCCCTTACCAGCAGCAACTCGCCGGGGCGGCCCTCCGCGAAGCAAGTCGCGCGCCTCACGGCCCACTCAGAGCCCAGCGCCCTCAGAGCGAACCTATCTCCCCACTCAAGGGGAAGATCCTCGGCCGACAGGCTGGTTATGAGGTTTCCGAATCTGTCTACGTGGAGGACCTCCCCCCGAGCAGAGTTTGAAGAGACAACCGCCTTGGGGACCGTCAATCTCCTTATGCTCTCAATCCTTGGCCCCAACTCCGATATCGGCCTCCCAGCGGCCAGTCGACCCGCCGCGGGGGCCACCAGGAACCTCCCGTCGAAGGTCTTGGGGCAGCCCGGGGGTCGGGATATCTCCCTCACCGCCCTGACCTCCTCTATGCCCAGGGCCTCGGCGGCCATGTAGAGGACTCCGTTGTCCGGCCCCACCAGGTAGTGTCCGCCCGCCCTAACGGCGACGACTCTCTCGACTCCCGTCTCGGGGAAAACCACGGCGGCGTGGACTGTGCCCTCTGGAAAGCAGGGCGCCGCCTGCCAGAGGATGAACGAGGCGCCTCTGAGATTGAACGGTTCCAAATCGTGCGTCACGTCCACGATCAATGCGTCGGGACATTCTCGCAGGATGGCTCCCTTGACCCCTGCCGCGTAGTAGTCTCGCGTCCCGAAGTCGGTCGTCAGGGTCACTATCTTTGGCAAGTAGAGGACCTTCGGGTTTCGGCCTTCGCCGAGGAGTAATAAATCAATGGGCCCCGAGCCGGTTCAAATTCACCCGCATGACGTGAAACGACGACGTCAGGCGGGACTCAACCTGATCCTACGGCCGGGCGGCAGCCCCACGATCTCTGCGGCGCTCCCCCTCCTCAAAGAGAGCTCCAGCAGCCCACTGCTTCCTCGGATCACTAGGAGCTCTCCCGGGGCCCCCTCCTCGTAGTGGGAGGCGAGTCGAGCCTCGATGCGCCTCCCGTCTTCCAGCTCGACCAGCAGCGAGGCCGGCCAGTCAGACGGCAGGGCCCGGCTCGGCATGTCCAACACGACGTTCCCGAAGCGGTCTACGTGCAGGACGTGTCCTGAAATGAATCCCGGCGTGACCTCGTAGCGGAACAGCTCTAGCCTAATGAAGTCACTCTTCTTAGGTCCAATCCTCTCAAGGGGCACACCAGCAGCCAGGTGAGCCGCCACAGGGGCGAACACGTCTCTCCCGTCGAAGGTGCCGGACCTCGGCAGGGTGAACCCCCCTTCTTCAATGCGCCTTATCTCCTCTATGCCCAGGGCCTCAGCCGCCGGGGCGAGTGCACCGTTGTCCGGCCCCACAAGCAGGTGCCCGCCGGCCTTCACGACTATCGTATCTCTCTCACTTCCCACACCAGGGTCGACGACCAGCACGTGGACGGTCCTTCGCGGGAACCACCTGACTGCCTGCCAAAGCACGAACGCCCCCTCTAAAATTGAGAAAGGGGTGATATGATGCGTGATGTCGACTATCTGGGCGTCTGGAGCTATGCTGAGGATGACTCCCTTCATCGCCGAGACGTAGTAATCCCTCTCGCCGAAGTCCGTAAGCAGTGTAATTATAGGTCTCATGAGATCCGGCCTCGCCTCTCGGGATCTCACTCGGAGCCAGACTCCGCCCTCGCCTTCTTGAGCCAGTCCTTGACCATCTCCAAGAGCTCAACGGGCAGGAGTATCTTGGTCGATTCGGCGGCGCCGATCGTCTTGAGGCCCTCCAGGTACTGGAGCTTCATGGTGTTCTCGTCGAGTTCCCTCGCTACCTCGGCTATGGTCTTCAGCGCTATTGCATAGCCCTCGGCCCTGAGTATGGCGGCCTGCCTGTCTCCCTCAGCTTTTAGGATAGCCGCCTGCTTCTCGCCCTCCGCCACCCGGATCGCGGCCTCCTTCCTGCCCTCTGCCTCTGTGACCATGGCCCTCCTGTTCCTCTCGGCGGCCATCTGCTTGATCATCGCGTCCTGAACCGGTCTAGGTGGCAGGATCTCCCTGATCTCCACGTTGGTGATCTTGACGCCCCACCTCTCGGTGACCTCGTCCAGCTTGACCCTCAGGATGTTGTTGATCTCGTCCCTCTTGGCAAGGACCTCGTCCAGGAGCATCTCTCCTATCACAGCCCTCAGAGTGGTGGTCGCTATCCCTATGGCCGCGCCCCTGAAGTCGGAGACATTCAGAACCGACGCGGCCGGGTCGACCACCCTGTAGTAGACGATGAAGTCGATGTCGGTCGGGGCGTTGTCCTTCGTGATGCACGTCTGGTGCGGCACGGTGAAGTAGCCTTCCCTGAGGTCGACCCAAACCAACTGGTCGATTATCGGGATCCTCAGGACTACACCTGGACCCCTGACGCCGATGAACCTCCCCAGCCTGAGTATGACCAGCCTCTTGAACTCGGGCACGATCTTGATGGCCGAGGCCACGAGGGCCACGACCACCAAGGCCACGAATATCAGGAACAGGTTCCCGAACAGCGCGTCGACGACCTGCTGCATCTAACCTCACCTCGCCCTCCTAACCACGAGCTTGAACCCCTCGACCCCCACGACCTCGACGGCCTCGCCCTCCCCAACCCCCTCGCCGGACTCCGAGACGGCTGTCCACAGCTCGGAACCTACGAGGACTACGCCCTCCCCTCCCGGCTCTATGGCCTTCTTGACGATCCCCCTCCTGCCGACCAGCTCGCTCAGGTCTCCCCAGACCCTCTTGAGCCTGAGGGTCTCCCTGATCTTGTAGAGGTAGAAGCCCACTATCCCAGAGGCGACGACCACCCCGGCGACGGTCGCCTCGACCCCGACGTCGGCCGTAAGGAGAGGGCTCGACCTGTAGACCATCATGAGGCCTATGGCGGTCATCAGCGCTCCCATGAGGGCCAGTGCGCCGTGTCCCATCTTCAGCTCGAGGAACATGGTGACCACGCCAGCTAGCATTAGCGCCGCGGCGGCCAGGCCTACGCCCATCAGCCCCATGCCAGCCAACCCCAGGACCAGCATGCCCGTGCCGACACCCTCCATCACGAAGGTCGGGTGGGAAAGGCCTGCAAGTAGGAGGAGCCCCCCGAGGATCACCAGCGCCCAGGCATGGAGGGGCTCGGTTATCAGGATCACGATAGATGTCCTCGGGCTCGGACTGATTTCAGTGGCCGGCGCGGGCCAGCCCAGCTTTACCAGGAACTCGTCGAGGCTCTGGGCCACGTACTCGACAACGCCCCACTTAAGTGCCTCCTCGGCCGAGAGGGCCAGGTTTTCCTGAACGAAGGCCTCCGCGACTGTTACGTTTCTGTCCGCGCTCTCTGCAAGGCTCTTCAGCCAACTCGCCACCGCGTTAGCCACCTTCTCGTCGTAGGGCCTCGGTTCTGCGGCACCTACTGCTGCGCCAGGACCCATCCCGGCGTGGTCGGCCGCCATGAGGATTATGGATCCTGCTGAGAAGGCCCTCCCTCCCGACGGCACGTACACCGCCACCGGCACTTCGGACTCCCTAATGGCCAGAACTATATCCTCCGTGGCCGCGAGGAAGCCGCCATCCGTGTTGAGCGAGATCACCACGCCGACCGCGTCGATCGACTCGGCATAGTTCAGGGCTTCTCTGATGTAGTCGGCGACGCCCTGGGTTATGGTTCCGTCAACGGTGACCTTAACCACTACTCCTCTGGCGGGTTCAAGGGCGGCGACGACCGCGGGGATCAAGAGTAGAAGGAGCGCGAGAGCCAGACTCTTGATCATGGGGCCTGTTATCAGCTTCGCGTTCTGGGGTAATAAACCTGATCCCGAGGGCCCCTCAGCCTTCCTCGGCCGGGAGCGGGAATGAGGCAAGCGTCTCGTATATCGGACCCTTCGGCGTCAGAGTGCTCTTTTTTAGCCTGATCTCCCTCACTTCGATCTCCCCGAACTCCGTCGAGAGCAGGGAGGACAGTATTCTCTTGAGGGACTGGGAGTCTCTCAACCACTTGACCCTCGCGATAGTCAGGTGTGGGTGCGGCTCCCTGTCCTCTTTCGGGAACCCCAACCGCCTCAACCTAGAGTCCACCCACCTGATGAGCCTGATCAGCTCTTCCCTCCCTTCCTCGACGCCGACCCATATAACCCTCGGACGCGTCATGTTCGGGAAGGCTCCGACCCCGAAGAGCTTGGCCCTGAAGGGCCCGATGTCGGGCCCTTCGAGGACTCTCACGATCTCGGGCACTAGGGCCTCGTCCACGCTGCCTAGGAACTTTAGGGTGATGTGCAGGTTCTCCGGCTCGACGAGCTTGACTCCGTTGTCAGTGGCCTCGATTCCCCTTTGGACCTCCTCGATCTTGGCGGCGATCTTGGGGTCCTCCAGGTCCACCGCGACGAAGGTCCTGATCCTCCCCATGGCAGGTCTGGACCCCGGGGAGGCACGCCGATAAAAGGAGAGGGTATGGTCAAGCCGACGTCGCGAGTCGGTTATATACTTCCTAAGCCCCCAACGCTCCCGGAGGTGGCCCCGTGAATACGAGACGCGGATCCAGGGGTGCGGAGATAACCAGGCTGGAGCTGGAGGAGTTCTTACTCGGCGTGCTTTCCGACCAGGGCCCCTGGATCCTTGACCCTCACGAGCTGTCGACCTTCAGGCTCCAGAGGGGGCTGGAGCCGGACAGGCTGATCGTCGGCCTCCTGATAGCGGTTGGCAACGGTCAGGTCGAGGAGGGGGCGGGCGGCAGGGTTGCGCCCCTAGTCTTCTACAGAGGTAAGGACGGCTGGTATGCCTCCGTCGGGTTCGAGTCGCTCCACGGATGGGCTGGCTACTACCTGGCTAGGAGAGTGACTGACTCACCCGAACTGATGCTCTTCCCCAGCGAGGTCCTCCGCGACATATCGGAGAGGGCCAAGTGGCTCCCGACCACCGGCGTGAAGATCGACGACCTCGATGGGTTCGTCCCCGAGCTGTCTAGGTTCGCTGAGGCCGACTCGAGGTGGGTCCGGTCGGTCCTGAGGAGGGTGGTGGAGCTCGGGGCGATCAGGGATGAGGAGGTGAGGGTGGAGGCCAGCCTGTCTCTGGTGCTGGGCAGGTGGTCTGCCGAGGAGTTCAGGCGGGACTACGACCTATCCGCGGAGTTCACCGATCGCGTCGAGACGGCCGCTCGCAGGGAGGTGGGCCACGCAGAGGTATCCAGTATTTCCGAGTTCGTCCTCGTGGGCAGGCTCAGCTTCAGGGCCGACTGGGAGAGCGACAGGACGAGAGTGGAGGCGGAGGTCTCCCTGAAGGGAATAGGGTTCGAGCTCAAGAGCGGAGTATCCGGGCAGCCCAAGATGGTCGAGAGAAGGGTCACGCTGGGCAGCGCGAGGCTCGGTCTGCTGCCTTCGAGTGGCGAGGACCTGGACGGGTGGCTGGGCGAGCTGAAGAAGGCCATCAGGCGTATCTTGGTGACTTCCCTGGAGAGCGACATCGCCCCGACCGCCTGAAAATGATAGAAGAGCTGACCAAATCGTGACCCGATTTGACCTGAGCGGTTCTCAACGTGCCCCTCTCGGAGGGAGGGGGGAGGGGGGTCCCCCCTGTGTCGACACGGTCTCGTTGGAAATCCACTTTGGCAAGAAAAGACAGCATTTGACCGCTCTATTCCACGTTTGGCCGGGCCAGGCGCGGTAACATCAAGTTTTTATTGCCCTACTTCGGCGCTTCAACGTGCGGACGACGGAGGTGATGCCCCATGCCCGAGGCCTTTGAGTTCCACGTGATTGGCGAACTCAGGGGGGTGGACAGGAGCCTGCTCACTGACGAGGCTTTCGTGAGGGACGCGCTCGTCAGGTCGGTGGTGGAGGCGGGTCTGACGCTGTTCGACGTCTACGTCCACCGCAGGGGCGAGGGGGTCATCGGAGTGGCCGTCATTGGCGAGAGTCACGTGGCGGTTCACACATGGCCCGAGCACCGGATGGTGACCGTCGAGGTCTCGTCCTGCAAGGATCCCGAGAGCACCTGGGAGGTCTTCGCCTTGCTCAGGGAGGCCTTCGGGGCGGAGTCCTACAGCGCGGTGGACCTAAGGAGCGGAATAGCCCTCATCGAGAGCCTCAAGGGAGCAGCCGGAACCACGGCCTGAGCTTCGAAAAACTCGGCGCGGACCCGCGCCCTCCCAAGTGACCCCAGCCTCCACGGGGGCTGTTTCATCGGGTCGCCCGCTCTTCTCTAATCACCCCTTCGGGGAGAACCTGATTATCCCCAGGCCATTCTGCCTGTGAGCGCCGACGCCCACCAGCTCCCCCAGCCTCAGGAGCCTGCTGGCCCAGGTGGCCATCTCCTCGTGCTGCTTGGGCGACCAGTTGGGGTGCATTATGCACTTGTAGTGGGCCCAGCCGACGAATCCCACGACGTTCTCCCCACTCACCTCTATGGGCCTCGACGTACAGAGTTCGTGACCCGTCTCCACGACGCTGAGCCTCGCCCAAGACACGATGTCCCTGATCCTCGGTCCGTCCTCCCTGAGCCTGGCCCAGCTGCTTGCCAGGCTGTGAATCAGCATGGACGGGAGCGGGAAGAGCCGGCAGTAGGGCGTCGACTGCCGCCTGAAGAGGGTTGGGGTGAGGAAGTTTACCCTGAAGGCCTTGACCGGTTCGTCGACATCTATCTCTTCCCAGCCGAGCCTCTCGGCCTCCACCGAGCTGACCTCAAACTCCATGCCGGAGAGCCTGACTTTCGGGCTCCTGGCGGCCCAGTTCCTGATCATGGTGGAGGCCGCGTCGCTGAACGTCACTATTCTCGCCCTGTAGGTGGCCCCCCGCGATATGCCCACCGCCCGCTCGCTGCACTCCACCAGAGGCCGCGAGCCTGTGTACAGCGGGGACGCTATGATCTGACCCCTCGGCCCGGCCATCCTAATGGCCCTGGCCGTCAGTGGGTCGGCGGAGGACATGACCCTGAGGACCGCCCTCCTCAGTGGCTCTCCTGTGGCGGTCAGCTCTCCGTCCTCGTGGGCAGTGAGCTCCAGAAAGATCGTCCATATTGGCGGGGATTGCCCCAAATTAGTTCACCCTCCAGTGCCGGTGCTGGACGGGCCTTTCCATTAATCTTTTATCACCCGCCTCGCGTTGAGGAGCGTGCAACGTCGCGTTCCTGGGGCTTATCGATACGTCATGCTGGTCGGTTTACCTGGCTGCGGGAAGAGCGCCGTGGCCTCGATTCTCAGAGACGAGCTGGGGTATGAGGTTATAGACATGAGCGACCTCGTCAAGGAGGAGGCCAGGCGAAGGGGCCTAGGCGTGGATAGGGAGAGCCTCAGGAAGACGGGAGAGGCGCTGAGGAGAGAGTTGGGTCGCTCTGCGGTTGCCAAGCTCGTCCTGAGGAGGATAGAGGAGCTAGAGAGGGACTCACCCAGGCCCGGCTACGTGATCTCGGGGATCAGGAACCAGGAGGAGGTGGACGAGATCAAGGCCGCCTTCGGCGACGAGGCGATTTGCATAGCCATACACACCCCGAAGAGGCTCCGGTACCTCAGGATGCTCAGGAGGGGGAGGAGTGGCTTCGATGCTCCCACCATGGAGGAGATGGAGAGGCAGGACAGGAGAGAGGTGGAGTTCTTCCGGATGGGCGAACCCTTCATACTGGCCGACGAGCTGATAGTGAACTCCGGCTCCCTCGAAGACCTGAAGTCGAAGGCCCTGGCCGTCGTCCTCAGGATAACCGGGGGCTGACCCCCAACCAACCGTCCCGGCCATCAGCAGACGGATCTCCACCTGAGGCCCAGCCGCTCGGCCTCCTCCCGCGCCCTGACGATCTCCTCCCTCCTGGGGCGCCTAGCTATCTCCGGGAACCTGTGGGCCCTGTACTCCGGCCTGTACTGGTCCATGACGTTCACAAGCGCCCGTGGAGTGTTCTCGGCTATCCATCGGAGTATCGGGATCGTGCAGCACTCCACGTGTCCGGGCATGACCAGGTGCCGGATCACCATCTCCGGCCAATAGTCGTACGCCGACTTGAGGTTCCTAGTCACGACCTCCCTGTACCTGGGGGCTGAGCTGTACTTGAGGGCGTGGGAGTCATCCCAGTACTTGAGGTCCGGCAGCCAGAGGTCGATCACCCCCAGGAGGAGCTCCGTGGCCTTCTCGCTCATGTACATGTTGGAGTTCCACACGACGGGCACGCTCACCTTGGTCAGCCTCAGCGCCTCGAGTATCCAGGGCAGGTTCGGCGTGGGCTCCCCGCCGACTAGGTTGACGTTCCTTGCACCTCGCTCCCGGAGGGCCTCGAACAGGGACGCGAGGTGGGGGGCATCGACGGGCCTGCCAGACTCTGGCTCCTGGGAGATGTCCCAGTTCTGGCAGAAGACGCACTTGAAGTTGCAGCCCGAGAAGAAGATCGTTCCAGAGGGGGTTATGGGCGGCTCCTCTCCCATGTGGATGAAGGCCGAGGCTATTCTTGGCGTCTCCCCAACGCCGCAGACCCCGACCCCCCCGGAGAGCCTGTCAACCCCGCACATTCTCTCGCAGAGCTCACAGCGGCTCGTCAGCTCACGCGCCAGCTTGACCTTCAGGTCAAGGAGGCTGAACTCGGGTCTGTCAGGCAGGGCCGAGCCTGAGTCCACCTCCCTGATCAGGTCCCTGAGCTCCCCGATGAGGGCGCGGTGCTCAGCCCATGCGTGCTCTCCGGAGAGGCCTGCAGGAGCTTTCAGCCTTGCTGCTAAGACGAACTGGGCCTGAACCTCGCCTTTGGCAGCCTTAACATACCTGGGAAGCGCCTCGAGGATCTCGCGGTCACGAAACGCCATGGCCGCGTCTGGGCGCAGCACCCACCAGCCGGCAACCTCCAAACAGACACCCTTCCCCCGTCAATGCCGCGATCGTGTGAGGAACCCAGGGGGCCGGGGGAAATTCCCCCCGGGCGGACGACGGAGGCGACCCCCCGGAGGGCCGCCGGCGGCCCTCAGAGAGGGCCGTGTCCTGAGCGGGGTGACCCCGCAGAGGGGGGGCCAATGACGGGCCCCCTTCACCCCCGAGGGGGCAGCGTGCGCTGGCCGCCCCTGTGGGGCTGCGGGCCCTGCAGACCGCCGGCGGCCCGTGTCTATAGGGACAGAGGGGGGTAATAAAGGCTCCGGGGGGTCTCCGGAAGGTTGAGTTAATTCTTTTTGCGACGCTCGGCGAAGGGAGTAGGGGTCTCAGCCTTGAAGCTTGACAGGGTGAGGTTCGGGCCGGCGGGCTTCCCAATAGATGCCAGCAGGCAGGAGGCTTTCAAGCACCTCAAGAAGATCGGGCTTGACGCCATGGAGTACCAGGCGGTCCGCTCTGTTCCGAAGAAGGAGGAGACCCTTCGCGCCATTGGAGACGAGGCCAAGGGGAACGGCATCCTGCTGACCCTGCACGCGCCCTACGCGCTGAACCTAGCGGCGGAGGACGAGAAGAAGAGGGAGGGAAGCATAGAGAGGCTGTTCAGGGCCTGCTGGGCCGCCCATGTCATGGGGGCTGAGCACGTCACCTTCCACCCGGGCTACTACGGGGACCTGAACTCCTCCGAGGCCATGGAGAGGACGGTCGACGCCATAGAGCGCGTGATCACCATGATGAGGGACGCTGGCTTCCTCGTCGAGCTCGGACCGGAGACCACGGGGAAGCCCTCCCAGGTGGGGTCACTGGACGAGGTTATCGACCTTGCCCAGAGGTTCAACGAGGTCTGGCCCACCGTCGACTTCGCCCATCTCCACGCCCGGGAGGGTGGTATAATCAAGGGAAGGGAGGACTACGCCCGCATACTCGACCGCCTGGAGGGGGGCCTGGGCACTTTGGACGGGCTCGTGATCCACTTCTCGGAGATCGAGCTCACCAAGTCCGGGGTCGGAGAGAAGATGCACCACGACCTGAGCTCAGGGTACGGCCCAGACTTTGAGCCACTTGCGCGGGAGATGGTCGAGAGGGGCGTCAAGTGGGTCGTGATATGCGAGACCCCTCTCCTCGAGAGGGACGCCGTGAAGATGAAGGAGATCTATGAGAGGGCTGCTGGCGTCCGCCCCAAGAGGAGGGCGAGGGGTGGGAGAAGGAGGCGGCGCTGATCTTGGCGGCGTCCCTCAGATCCTGCCCGATGCCTTGAAGTAGGCGAGGGGCCCGATTACTCCAATCGGGGCCGCCAGGGCGGCCACTTGGGGGACCGGGAGCAGGCCCACCAGCCAGACGTAGCTGGCAGAGGCGGCGGCGAGGAGCGCAATCATCAGAGCCTTCGCCCTCCTGACTCCCAGCAGCTGCGTGGTGTTCCTGACTCCGGCAAGCCTGTCGACCTCGAAGTCCCTGATCTGCTGCGAGAGCTGGCTGGCCATCGAGAAGAGGGCTACCATCACGGCCATCGCGAGGAGCTTGGAGTCTGGAGGCCTGAACGCCAGGTAGGCGATCGTGAGCTGCGGGACTCCCAGCGTGGCAGCGTGGGACACGAGGTCCAAGACGGGGACGGCCTTGAGCCTGAGCCTGCGCCAGGAGTAGGCAGCCGAGTTTACCGAGAAGAGGGAGCCGGAGAGGAGGGACTCCAGGCTGAGGGCGGCCATCAGGGCGAGACCTGCGGCCAGGAACGCCAGGCTGATCAGGTACCCGGCCCTCCTGCTGATGACGCCGGAGGACACCGGGTTCCTGGCGCCCTTCACGGGATCGAGGGCGTCGTCTTCCGCGTCCTCCACATCATTGAAGGAGTAGGCGAAGGCCGTGTACAGGAAGTTGGCCGCGTAGGCGAGTATCGCCCTCACGCTGAGCAGGAGGCCCGGTGCCACCACCTCGATCACCGGGAACACGAGCGCCAGCTGAAGGATGTACTCTCTAGCCCTAGACAGGCTCAGGGCTGCTGAGACGAGCCTTGGAACTGGTACAATCGCCCTCACCGATAGAGCGCGCATTGGCCTGGGGTTCCCGCCCACCCAGTCATAACGTTTCTGCATGGTCGTCAGGTCGCCGACCGGGACCCCTACGGTAGGCCCAGACATGGAGAAAAAGGAGGGGGGAAGAAAGAGATGGGGGAGGGTCAGAGCGTTGGCACCTGCAGGAATCCGGCCGAGAGGACGCAGTACCTCAGGGCGAGCCCGCCGATCAGAACCATGAGGCCAAGCAGGAGAGCGGTGTAGAGCTTCGACTTCTCCACCTCGTGCGGTCTTCTGAGGTAACCGAGGATCACGGCACCGGGTACCACGAGTCCCACGATGACGACGCCGGCCAGGAAGATGGGTGCCAGCTCCCCGCTGATCAATAGGCTCACCGAAGCCGAAGCGCCAGCCGGGCCGTAGGACTCTACTAGCAGGTAGGTAAAGAGCACTACCATCTCGAACAGAATGACGTAGCCGTCGAGCAGCGTCATCTTGTGCAGGGACTCTGCGATCTCCCTGTCCTCCCTAGAGAACTTGCTCCTCGCTAGGAGCCACGGCGCGAGGATCACGTCGTACACGGCTAGCCCGGTGGAGGCGGCTGACACCAGGAACAGCAGAGGCAGCGCGGGCGTGTGCCAGAACGGCACGGCCTCGACGACCCCTATCAGAATCCCTGTGTAGATGGCCACCCCGACTCCCGCTACAGATGCCAACCCCCCGAGGAGGTTCATGGCGGCGTCTCCACTCCACTTGGACGTGAGCGGCTTCAGGAAGCCGAGCGGGCCCTCTGACAGCAGCGGGACGGCGAACAGGATGGCGAATATCGTGAACAGCGTCAGTAGGAGCGAGCCAATGACTATCCAGGAGCCGAAGTTCAGCCTGGGACTGGTAAGAACGAGGTAGAACCTCCCAGGGTGCTCCAGGTCAAGTATCAGCGCCAGGATGCCCACGATCACCGAGACTATGCCTATCAGCGAGCCTGCCGCGACGATCTCCCTTCTGCCCTTGCGCCTCCACGTCAGGTAGGATGTCACGAAGGCCATGGAGCCGAGTCCACCCAAGAACAGGTAGACGGCTATGAGAGAGCCCCAGAACGTCTGCCTCACGAGTTCATACACCTGAGATCACCTCCCCTTGACCGGCGGGACGTAGAACACCTTCGGCTCCGTCCCATGCCAGGCGCCGACGGCAACCGCCCCGGAGGCCACGAGCTTCGAGACCTCGCTATTGGGGTCATCCAGATCTCCGAACACCCTCGCCTCGGTTGGGCAGGCGGAGACGCAGGCGGGCTTGAGGCCCTGGGAGATCCTGTGGTAGCAGAACGTGCACTTGTCCGGCACACTGAGCCCCTCGTTGATGTACCTGGCGTCGAACGGGCAGGCGGTCATGCAGTACTTGCACCCGATGCAGAGGGAGTGATCTAGCAGCACTACGCCCTCGGGGGTCCTGTAGCTGGCCCCTGTCGGGCACACGTGCACGCACGGTGGATCGTCGCAGTGCCTGCACATCCTGTGGTCGAAGATCATCCTGACGGCCGGGAACTCTCCGCGCTCCACGACCCTGACCTCAGTCCTGCCGCCCAGGGGGACCTCGGCGCCCAGCGATTGGGTGTTCTCGTCGGTGCACGCCACGGCGCAGGCGTTGCACCCGATGCAGGTCCGGAGGTCTATTACCATCCCAAACCTCACCACAGTCCATCACCCCCCTCATCCAACCCTGTACACCCTCACCACCGCGTCCTGGTCGGCGGAGGAGGCGGCTGGATCCCTGTAGTTGGTGTAAACCGGCTTTATGGCGCCGTCGGCCGGCGCAAAGCCGTGGGATGACATGAACGGCGACAGCTGGGCCAGTCCGTGCGGCACGAAGACGCAGTCGGGCCTGATGAGGTTGGTGACGTGCACCCTGCCCCTGATCCTAACGGGGGACATCTCGACGAACTCGTTGTCGCTCGGGCTATAGAAAGACCTCACAGCCTCGACGACCACCTCGTCGCCCTCCGTGACGCCGATCCTCTCGGCGGCCTCGGGGTGCAGCCAGATCCTGTTGGCGTGGTGCTTCTCGAGAGCCCACCTGACGGCCTCTATGTTGACGTTCTTGGCGTGTCTGTTCATGGAGAACACGCTTGAGATCAGGATGAACTCCCCATCTCCAAGTCCGCTGGCGGTGAACTCCTCACGCCAGGACGGGATCGGGTTGTATCCGTACTTCAGCAGCATGGTCGGGTAAATCTCGATCTTGCCGCTCTCGGTGCCGATGGAGCCCAGGTCCGTGGGCTTCCACTCGACGCTGATGACCTTCTTCTCCTTCAGCTCGTCCAGCGTGACTTGCATACCGTACTTCTTCGAGTAGGCCTCGATCTGCTTCTGGAACTTCTCGTCCTTGGAGATCACCATGGACTCCGGCAGGTACTCGGCCTTCAGGGTCTCCTCGTCGATGCCGAGCTTCGCACCTATCCTGAAGGCCAGCTCCTTGAAGATGGAGCTGTTGCTCTTGGTGTCGGGGAAGGGGTCGGAGACGCCCTCGATCCAGTTGATCCTAGCCGTGATGTCGAAGGACTTAGAGAACCCTATGCCGCTGGAGCTGTAGAAGGTCCTGTCGGGCAGGACGTAGTCCGCTAGGGTGGCCATCTCGTCTGGGTAGATGTTGATGTTGACCACGATGCCGCCATTCTCGACGACGTGTCTGACCGCCTCCTCGACCAGCCTGTAGTTCATCGTGGACGTGAGGCTCTGGGCGGTGATGATCAGCACCTTCACCGGATAGGGCTCGTCGTGCAGGATGTTGTACCAGACCTTCTGGTAGAGCCCCTCCTTGGTGTACTTGTGGTAGATGGGGAACTTCTCGCCCTCGTCGACAACCTTGCCTCTGTACTGATCGGGGATCGGGTAGATGCTGGCGAAGCTCTTCTTGGCCTTGGTGCTCACGACCTTCCCTACCGCCCCCTTGGCCGTCCTGTTGAACACCCACCCTCCCCTGACCTCTATGTTCCCGGTGACCGTCATCAGGATCGCGGCCGCCTTCAAGGCCTCGACTCCCTGGCCCCTGTTCGGCCCGAGCCCGCCGTCCCTCTTCCAGTAGGGGATGCAGGCTGGCTTAATGGAGGCGAACTCCCTTGCGATCTCTACGATCTTCTCGGCCGGTACTCCACTCTTCTCGGCGGCCCACTCTGCCGTGTACTGGCTGACCCCGTCGGCGATGACCTTCAGGGCGGTCCTCACGGCCTTGCCCTCGTACTCGCCCTCCCACATCAGGGCGGGCCTGGACGCCTCGTCGGCGGCCACAATCGAGCCGGAGGCCTCGTCGTAGACGAGAAATCTGCCCTGCTCGTCTCTCACGGGCTGGCCGTCTGGCCCGATGAGGTGCGGGGCGTTGGTGTACTTCCTGACGAAGTCTTCGTCGTACAGGCCCTTAGAGAGCACGACGTTCAGCATGGCCAGCAGAACCGCGGCGTCCGTCCCTGGCTTGATCGGTATCCACTCGTCGGCGAGGTTCGCGGTGGCCGAGAGCCTGGGGTCGAACACGATCACCCTAGCCCCCTTCCTCCTGGCCTCCGCGAACTCCCAGACGAAGGGGTTCTTCGACTTGCCCGGCATGTCGTGGCCGAAGGACAGGATCAGCTTGGACTTCTCGAAGTCGGCCACCGGGAGCCCGCCGCCGAACATGGGCTTGATGACAGCGTCCCTCGTGGAGTGGCAGGTGGAGTGGTGCTTGACGACGTTGGGGGTCCCGATCAGTGAGGCGAGGTCGCTCCCCTTGCCGTGCCCGATGAACACCACCGACTGTGGTCCGTACTCCCTGATCGCCCAGGCTATCTTCTCCGCGATTTCGTCGAGGGCCTGGTCCCAGGAGACCTCGATCCACCCTGGGTCCATCACGCTGACCACGGCGCCGCTATCGTCATATACGAGTCCTCTCCGCTGATTTGTTCGTTTAAGGGGTTTTTTGAGCCTGTCGGGATCGTAGAGCATCCTGAATGAGGTCCTCCCCTTTATGCACGGCCTCCCGTGTGAGACCCAGTCCCTCGGATCGCCTTCGATCTTCACTATCTTCTCGGCCTCGTTGAGGTGCGCCACGAGGACGCACCCGGCACCGCAGATGCCGCACTTGATGTACCGGACCTCGCCAGCCTTTGTGACGTTGCGCCTCCCCGCCTCGGTGAGCGTCCTCATGACCGCCCTGCCGGGGCCGCTCCCTATCAGGGTAAGCGCCCCGGTGACTCCCGCGGCCTTCAGGAAGCCTCGTCTCGTTATTCCCATCGGGATCACCGCCCCGGTCGCCCGGAGTGGCGCGCGTCAATTACTGAGCAAATATAACTATTGCAAGTAATTTTAACGTTGGATATAAAAGGGTGTTATAGAACTATTTTTCCGAAAAATTACGTAGTTTTAGGTTTCTATTGAAGACGCAGCAGCCACTTCAGGTGAACTTAAGGGACTCTCAGGCGTTATCTCGTCTGGGGAAAACGGGTTACAATCCTAAACTGGCTGGCCAAAGCCCTCTCCTACGATATAACGGTGCTATTTGAGACAAGATCCCCGGTAGACCCATCAGGTGATTGTGATAGGCTCGATCGTGCCAGACCAACTAATCACCGGCAGGAAGGCCTGAGATCGCGAGAGACAGCCGAACAAACCTTTTTGACCCCACACTGTCGAGGGTCGCCGATGCCCGCCGAGAGGCACGCGCTGATCGCCTCGACACTCCTAGTGGCGGTCGTTGGGTTCCTGGTACTCCTCTCACCGCAGTTCACCTCGCTGAGGGTCTCGCTGGGCCTGCCAGAGCACCTCCCCGGGGCGAGGTTCAACCCGGAGGTAGGGGCCGCAGAGATCATAGCGCCGGGCGAGGCCGGGTTCGACTACCTCGGGAGGATAGCTTTCACCTACCACGCGGTTTTCACCGCCCTGATCTACGCCACCCTCGTCCCGGCGTCCAGGCTCCTGCCCGAGGGCGCGAGGGGGTCTGCGCTGGACCTCGCGTGCGCGGGGGCCTTGGCGACGGCTTCTGGTGGACTGCTTTACGCCTACGGCGGCGGGTTCTTCTGGCACGGAGTGTTCGTCTCCGGGCTGGCCCTGCTGTTCTCGTCTGGGCTCATATTTCTCCTCAACTTCAGACCCCGTGGGCTGGTCCAGGTAAACCTCTGGGTCACGGTGCTCCTCCTGCTCGTCGGGGGGATCCTCGGCGGGTGGCTGGGGTCGAGCTTCATGGAGCACCGCGGGGAGTTCTTGGAGGCCGTCTCCGCCGCGAGGTTCAACCCGGATCTGGCCGAGGAGAACGTCTTCTGGAGGGCCTTGACCGGGCACGAGCACGCCATGGTGGCCCTTGCCCTGACGGCCGTGTTCCTCGTGGGCCTGAGCCTCTTGGAACCCCCGAAGGGCGAGTGGGGTAGGGGGGTGATGTACGCGATTCTCGTTGGCCAGGTCCTCACCGCTGCGGCGAGCTTCGCCGTGTGGCCTGTTGGCAAGGTGGCGCACCTAGTCATCACTCCGGCCGCCCTCCTGTTGGTGGCGGCGACCACAGCGGCGAGTCTGAAGGCTAGAGGGGCGAGGAACCTGAGGCTGGGCCTCGTCGTAGGCAACTTCACACTGTGGGCCTCGGTGGTGGTTCCCGGGGCCTTGGTGGCCATGAGCCTCAGGAAGCCGCTTGTCTTCGATCCACCTTTCAGGGACCCGGCCTGGGACTGGGCCGAGCTGGCCTTCAACGTGGGCCACTGGCACGTCCTGCTCGGCGCCTGGGGCGTGGCGCTGATGTTCGTCTACTTGCACTGGCCGGAGGACCTGACCCGGTCCAGGGTGGCGAGGGTGGGTCTGTGGCTCGCCATGGGCGGCTTCGCCCTCGCGGCCGTGACGGTGAACCTCTACATGCTGGCCAACCCGCCCGGCCCCTACAGCCCCAATCCCTACGACAACGCCTATCTGAGGCTGCTGGTCGAGCCTGGGCTCATTGTGATGACCTTGGGGATAGCCCTGGGCTACCTGACTCTCCTGGCCCGCGGGATCGGTGTCGAGGTGCGCGTTGGGCGGGAGACCCGAGGGTGAGGTGGCCTTGCCCCCTCACCCCCACCTAGGGGCCCTGCCGGAATCATTTCCAGTCCAGTATCCTCCGCTCGCCCTCCAGCTTCCTTATGTCGGTGACGTCTTGGACCACCTCCAGGGTGCCCAAGTACCTCCCGTCCCTGTCCCTGACGGGGAAGTAGCGGATGTGGACCATTCGGTCGCCCACCCTTATCCAGAACTCCGCCACGTCCCTCCTGCCGGCCTTGAACTCCTCTAGTATCCTCTCGACGATGTGGACGCTCTTGGGCGGATGGCAGAGGTGCACCGGCCTGCCCAGGACCGACTTGGCCCTAGGAAATATCCTCGGCTGGCCGTGGGAGAAGAACCTCACCCTGTCGGTGGCGTCGACGAATGTTACGTCGACGGGCAGGGCCGAGAAGATGGCCTCCACCTCCTCGGGCGAGAGGTACCCCGATTCCAGCTTCAGGTCACCCTCCCTCTCGATCGAGAAGTCCACCGGCCCGGCCCCCTTGGACGAGAGGATGGCCCTCACCTCCTGGGGTAGCCTCTCCCTCTGCTCCTCGGTGATCTCGGGGCTCACCTGGTGTGGGAGCAGGGGCTCTGCGCTCGGCGTCCAACCCTCGGCGGGCCGCACCTTGTAGTACCCTATCTCGTCGTCCATCTTTCGGATGGCGGCCCACTCGCCCTCGGAGAGCAGGACCCTGAGCGTCGGGTAGAGTATGTTGTTCTCGCGGAACACCATGTCGACCAGGGCCTTGGACAGCTCCTCAGCCTTCTTTGAGACCAGCGAGGAGAACCTCTTCCAGTCGGACGCGTCCCCCTGGACGAGGCGGTTGAACCCCCTGATCAGGTTCCTTATCTGGTCGTGCTTGGTCCACAGCACCCTGGGAACGGCCGTGAGGCCCCGCCTCTCGATGTACGGGAAGACGATCATCTCATCCTTTGCGTAGTGCCTCGACACCCCCCTCAACTCCCCTGCCAGGCTTTTCAGAACCTTAAGCGAGTTCTCCCTGGCCTTTCCCTCCACCATGCCCAGGGAGCGGGCGTACAGGTTCAGGACCTCTGCGTCCTTGACTATCTGCTCGTTCTCCAGCAGGCGCGTGTGGAGCGGGTGGCCCGGCTGAACGTCGCCCGGCGTGAGGCCGCCGGCCACCGCCTCCCTGAACAGCTCGACATGCACGTCGCACAACCTTGCGATCTCCTGAACTGGAACGCCCTCCGCGACGAGCTCCTGCTCGATCAGGGGGATCTCCATGGGGCTGACGGATCTCAGGATGTCCTTGAACCTCTCCTTTAGGGTCTCCATGTCCTCGCCCTCGTGGATCCTCTTTAGGAGCGCCTTGATCTGCTCCTTCCTGTCCTCCAGCGTGTCTGTCACTCAGACACCTCGGGCCGTTTGGGGCCAGGTCCTATAAAAATGGATCAGAGATAACGGCCGTAAAACCATTTTATAATAACTGTTACGCCGTTATTTACGTTAACAATTGGAAGGAACTCCCGGTCAACGCACTTTCGCACCGGCCGAGTGTCAGCAAGGGAGCGTCGCGACTCGAGAGTTTGGGGCGGCGACAGGGGGCGTGCTGAGTCAGGCTAGCCCTAGGCCCCTCAGCACCCTCTCAGCGAGGGCCGCGTCCACCGAAGGCACACCAAGGACCGTGTACAGCGTCCTCTTCCCCACCTCCTCGCCCTTCATCACCTCTGCCAGCTCCAGCACGCGGAACCTCCTGTCGGTGAGCATGGTCCTGATGTTCAGGGCGAACGTGGCCGGGCTGGGCATCTTCCTCAGGTCGAGGCTGTCGAAGACGTAGGTGTCGAACTTTGAAGCCAGGTTCAGGTCGAGGGCGTGCTTCCCGACGTCAGCGTAGATCACGGCCTCCCTCAGCTCCCTCACCAGGGATGTCGGCCTGGGAAGGGCTATGCAGTCCACGACCACGTCCGCGGCGAGCGCCTCGTCGAGGGCCTCGCATGGAGTGAGCTCCACGGTCTTCCTCACCTCCGGGTCCAGCTCCTGGGCTACGTGGGCGAGGCGCTCCCTCACGCTCCCGAATCTCCCGGGGCTCTTGGCTGAGAGCAGCACCCTGCCGGGCCTAAGGTCCAGGGCGGAGAGTGCCAAGATGACGCGCCTCCCCACCGAGCCGGTCGACCCGAGGACGGAGGCATCGTACTCCGCGTCTCGGAGGCCCTTGGCCCTGGCGCAGGCCTCCACTCCTACCGCGGCTATTGACGCGGTCCTGAAATCGGAGATCAGGTTTCCCTCCATCACCGCCAGAAGCTCGGTGGTCTCGGTGTCGAAGATCGCGCACAGGTTCGTGGAGAGCCTCCTCCCCCTGGCCCTGTTCCTCTCGTTGGCTGCGAAAGAGCGGACGCACGTGTACCTGCCCCACGCCCCAGCCATCGTCCTGACCCTGGTGGGGTAGTCAGGGTCTGAGGTGGGCACGTAGATGGAGAGCTTGTCGAAGACCAACTCCCTGACCCTGGAGAGGACCTCCCTGGTGAGGAGGTTGACCCAGCGGAACGTCTCCACGGTCGGAGAGAGGACCTCAGCGACCTGGGAGTCCGGAACGATCGGGACGTCGCCCAGGGAGAGCTTGACCCTCTGAACGGCGGAGCACAAGGCGGACCGCGCCCCGAGACAGGCGGATTACTTAGGCTTGGCGCCCCCGCCCGGCCCGGCGGAGAGGCAGGGGTCTAGCTTGAAATCGCTGGCAGAGCCCGGGGGAGCGGCTGAGGCGCGAGGTGGAGAGGAGGCTGGCCTTCGAGGAGGCACCCCTTCGAGTTCTTCGTGGTGGGCCGAGAGGAGGCCGAGCTACACATCCAGGCCAGTCACCTTTCCCTCCAACCTCGTCCTGACCGCGTTGCGCAGTGAGGATCCGGGATGCCCGGACGCAGATTCCGACCCCAGCCCGAACGGGTTTGGGCTGAGGGTCTTGGAGGGGGCCGTGCTTGGAGGAGCCGAGTCGGGAAGGCTGGAGGTGGGGAAGGTGAAACTTAAATGGTCCTTCTTACACTTCGTGTAATGTGGGAAAAATGGAGATTGTAAGACTGTCCTCAAAGGGTCAGATCGTGATCCCCGCAAAGATCAGGAAAGAACTGAAACTCTCAGAAGGTGATAAATTGTTGCTTGAGAGGAGGGACGATGTAATAATTCTAAGGCCAATCGTTAAACTATCCACGTTGAGGGGCGTGGATAAAATAGAGAGAGCTTCGGAGGAGATTGAAGAAATTAGAGAGGAGTGGGACAGAGAATTCGAGGCGAGAGCATGAAGTATCTCTTCGACACCAAGGCGCTCGTCGCATTCTTCAACGACGAGGACGGAGCAGAATTCGTCGAGAAACTCTTGGGAAAGGTTGACGAGGGTGTGGCGGAAGGATTCCTAAGTTCCATCACTATAACGGAGATTTACTACCTTTACTTTAGAAGATTGGGAGAGAAGGTCGCAAGAAAGAGGGTAGAACAGATAAAACTATCAAATTTAAAGGTGGTCCCAATAGACGAGCGGGTGGCGGTGAAGGCAGGAGAGTATAAGGCGAGGGCGATCCCGATTGCCGATGCCCTGATAGCGGCAAGTGCCTACTCTGTTGGCGCTAAGGTCGTGACAGATGACAAGCACTTTGAAGGATTGGACGTGGAAGTAGTGAAATTCAGGTAGCTCTCGCCCTGCCTTCCCTTGCTTCGCGCGCCCTCACGTGGGACTCGCCAGACGCAAAGTCGGGCGGACACTCTCCCCATCGGGCAGCCCTGAGAGGCCACCTCGCGGGGATGAGTGGAAAGGGCGCGTCGCTGATATCGTCCCCATGTGCGGTGAAGAGGGCGAAAAACATGCTCGCTGGGAAGGGTCCCCGTCGAGAGGGCAGACGACTACGAGAGGTTCCTGATCGAGGGGACGGCGCCGGACCACGCTCGGCGGAGGGCCTGCTCAGGCCGTACTTTACCCGGAGGGGGGCGAGGGCGAGGAACGAGAGGAGCTCCGGCCCCCTTCCACCTGGCGAGGGCCACAGCGCCCCGTGGGAACCCCATGAGGGAGGCCGCGATGCCCAGGGACGCCAGAACCTCCACGCCACGCGTTGGATCAGCCGGGGGACGGCCGCTCCCAGGTTCCTCCTGGGGGCCCTGAATGGGCTCTCCATGCGGCTGGCGAGGCCGTCCCCTTGAGAGGGGGCCATCCCCCGGACGGCTGTATAAGTCCTCCCGCCTCCCGACGCGCGCCAACGCCGTCCCCGCCGCGAGATTTAGGGAGTCGCGGGCCAGCATGAGGACCATGGCCAGGGAGAGCTCGAACCTCCAGGCCTTTGATTCCTCTGCGTAGGCGGCCGAGACCAGGTACGCCCCGCCCACACTGGACGCCACGGCTCAGGTCCTGTACCTCCTCCCGGTCCCCTCGTCGGAGACCCAGGCCGACACACTGACGGGCGAGCCCACGGACGAGAGGTCGGCGGACTAGAGGATGACCCTCCCACCTTGGGGGGCGAAGATCGACCGGACCCAGGTGCACCACCCGCGCGCGACCCCCCGCCAAATGGGCCCGTGCGTGGGCTGTCGACCCCCTCCAGGCTCGCGCCCAGGGGGCTCCCCTCTCCTCGACTAGGAGGTTGGGTGAACATCGATCCCCCCGAGGCGTCCAGCCCTGGAACCCTCCGTTCGGCCCCCGGTCAGGCCAGGCCGATCGCGTGAGCCAGCGCCAGCCAGGCGAGCCAGGCCCCAACGGCCAGCGAGCCGACTCTGACGCCCACCACCGGGGTCCTCCACCAGGCGTCGCCTCTCCTGACTGCCCTGGCCAGCGCCCTCGGGTAGTAGATCAGGAAGCCCCCCAGGCCCAGGGTGAGGGCGGCGAACAGCAGAGTCGGAGGCGAGGTCACCGAGCCGAGCGGCCAGGACTCCGACCCGAGGAGGGCCCTGAGGGCCGGAGCCACGGCGTACTTCACGTACAGGGCGCACGCTAGGAGGTAGAAGTACAGGGGAGGGACGAGCCTCGGAAGGGACCTCGTCGACCGGCTCATCTCTGCTTCACCCGTAAGGGGGTTCCTTAAAGCACTTCTTCCCCCAGCGCTCACAGCACCTCCCGATGGTTGAGTAGGCGCACCAGACCAGTATACATGCGATGCAAGCCGACGTGCTTATTGCACATGGAATAGCGCAGTACGCCGCCTGTGCACACTCTCTCAGGACGCAGGTCCAGCTTATGTCGCAGCAGTACCAACTGCAGTAATAATTGAGGGGGCATTCGGAGTCATATCGGCAGTAGATGCCGCAGCCGCCTAGGATGCTGACTCCTCCGTCCTCGGAAGAGACGGCCTTGAGAATAAGCTTGTCGCCACGTATCTCCCAGAGAAAGGCGTCTTCCTTAACATCGCCGTCGTCGAACTCGAACCTCCTGGCCAAGACCACATGTCTCTCGTCTACGGGGATTCCTACGGCGGTGAGCTTCGCGGGCTCTCCGTCAACCATGACTATGTGCTCGCCAGCCGACACTCCCTCTGCAGGCACTTTAACTCCTAGCCCGGTCTTACCAAGGAGCGACCTTACGAATTCTCTCTTAACTATCTTCTCCGCGAAATCCCTCGCCAGATCCTCGTCCAACCTCCTAGAATCCAACACCTCGAGTCTCTTGACCTTCGCCACCTGGGGAGCAGCCATCGCCTTGGCGACCCTCCCGAGTCCCAGCTGTGCGAGGGTCGCCACGATGAGGAGCTTGAATCCCATCGATAGGAATTCTCTGCGCTTCAGGCCTCCCCCCTCAAACTCCACGGCCGATCGTTCACACTCACAACGCTCTCTCGTGGCCTTGTAGGCGAGGAGTACGAGTGCCGGCAGGAACGCTGCCTCAAGGAGGATCAAAGCTCTCTCTAGGAGGGGACTAATTTGGCTCAAGTGTAGACCTATTACGATGAATCCATTTAACAAGGAGGCGGCTCCAAGCAGTCCCAGCAGAAACGCGGGATGTCTTGCATTTGGCATAGAATATCACCTGCATTCCTATGGTAAAGATTAGTTATTTGCTGAAAAGCAAAGACTATTTAAGTTCTATACTTTAGAACTTTCATACTAGACTACCCTAGTGAAAAATCTAGCTGCGGCCGAATTGGGGCCGGCCTCCTGCCGGGCGTCTAGCTGGCTGAGTTTGAGTTGGTGGGAAGGTATCACCGGTGAGTGTGTTTATGGCGCCCCGGGCTTTCAACCCTGCCGTAAGAAGCGGCCAATCTGCAGAGCTGAGACAGGAGGACGGGAAGCTCCTGAGCAAACATGCCCAGACTGCGGAGTTCTCAGGGCAGGGGCGTGGAGGTACTATAAGGGAACCCGATCCTGGCGTGACGAACGGGCCCGGGGAGAGAGTATACCATTTAGGTAATACTTAAAATCGCACATTTGGTATACCGCCCGATGTCGGAGGTCGTCAGCTTCAAGGTGCCGCGAGAAGTGAGGAGGAAGATGAGGGAGTACGCGGACAGGG
>JAOZGN010000040.1 GCA_027491555.1 Thermoproteota archaeon | reverse complement strand
AGCCGCCGAAGACGAAGAGGATCATAGTCAGGTTCTACAAGGACGCGACATCCCTGAGGATGGCCCTAGAGGCAGGGGAAATCGACATAGCCTGGAGGACGCTGAATCCCACCGACATTCAGGACCTTAGGGGTAAGCCAGGAATCAAGATCTACGAGAATCCGGGCTCCTTCATCAGGTACATCGTCATAAACACGAACATCCCGCCCTTCGACAACAAGCTTGTGAGGCAGGCTCTGGCGGCCGCCCTGAACAGGCAGGCGATCTGCGACACCGTGTTCATGGGGACCACCGAGCCCTTATACAGCCTCGTGCCGAACGGTATGTGGAGCCACATTGACGCCTTCAAGGACAAGTACGGTGATCACAACATAGAACTCGCCAGGCAGCTCCTGCAGCAGGCCGGATACTCTGAGGAGAACAAGCTGGTCGTGGACCTCTGGTACACCACGACCCACTACGGAGACACCGAGGCGGACGTTGCGGCGCTGATCAAGGCGGCCTGGGAGGAGACCGGAATGATTCAGGTGAATGTCCACAGCGCCGAGTGGTCCACCTACCTCGACCTCACCAGGCAGGGCCAGCTACCCGTGACGCTATACGGGTGGTATCCCGACTACATAGACCCTGACAACTTCCTCTACCCGTTCCTGCACACGGGGTCGAACCGCTGGCTGGGCGAGCCTTACAGCAACCCTGACCTCGACGCCTTGCTCGAGCAGGCTCAGGTCGAGCTGGACCAGAACGTCAGAGCTCAGCTTTATCAGCAGGTCCAGCAAATACTCGCAGAGGACGCCCCGATCATACCCATCTTCCAGGGTAAGCTCGTCCTGGCTGCCAAGGACAACGTTCAGGGCATAGTGCTCGATCCCGTCATGCTGCTGAGGTACTACCTGCTCGTAAAGCTGGTGGGGGGTTGACCCCCTCCCATCCTCCCCTTTTTCTCCGGACACGGCTGCTTTTTAGGCAGGGCTATGGCTGACGGGGGTGTGGTGGTCCATTGGCCTCGCTGCGGGCTTACATCTTGACGAGGATCCTCTTGACTATTCCCATGATCTTCATCCTGCTAACCGTGGTTTTCCTCGTTATGAGGGTGCTTCCTGGCAATCCAGTAATAGCGATGGTCGGCATGAAGGCTTCGGAGGAGCAGATCAAACAGCTGATGCATCAGCTCGGCCTAGACAAGCCGCTCTGGAGGCAGTATCTCGACTACCTCTCACAGGTTCTGAGGGGAGATCTCGGCAACTCAATGATATGGGGCCGCCGGCCCGTAATAGATGAGATCATGGATCACTTTCCCGCAACAGTAGAACTCACGCTGGCGGGATTCATTGTGAGCGTTCTCCTGGGACTGGCTACGGGAACTGTCGCGGGCGTGAGGAGGGGGAGCGGGTGGGACCTAGCTATGCGGCTCTATAGCATCGTCGTCTACGCTCTGTTCATCCCGTGGCTTGGCATGATGCTGCAGTACGTGTTTGGGGTGAGGCTGGGGTGGTTCCCGGTGGGCGGGAGGATTGGGCCTATGATGGAGCCCAGGCACGTGACGGGCCTTTACGTCCTCGACTCAATCCTAACGCTGGATTGGGATAGCCTAGTGAGCGCGGTGAGGTACCTCGCGCTCCCCTCCATCACGCTGGGGGTCGTTTTGTCCGGGGTCTACACAAGGCTGGTGAGGACAAGCCTGAGCGAGGTGCTGGAGCAGGACTTCATTAGGGCGGCGAGATCCAGGGGAGTTTCCGAGCGGGTCGTACTCCTGCGCCACGCCCTCAAGAATGCGTTCATACCGATACTGACGATGATGGGGCTCCAGTTCGCTCTCCTGCTTGCAGGCGCCGTTCTCACGGAGACAACCTTCTCTTGGCCCGGGATGGGGACCTTCCTGATGGAGAGAATCATATACAGAGACTTCACGACGGTGCAGGGCACGATCGTGTTCTACGCCCTGTTCGTCGCCTTCGTGAGTCTGGCTGTGGATCTGATCTACGCCTACATCGATCCGAGGATTAGGTACTAAGGGGGGCTTCTCATGTCCGGGATGGTGGATGGGCTCTTGGGGGGACGCCTGTCGGCACTAGCACGCGCGAAGGGGATCGATAGGCTCATGCTGGTAGCCGGACTAGCGGTGGTCTTGGTGGTGGTAGGCATGGCTGCCTTGGCGAGCGTCCTCTCACCGTACGACCCGATACAGATAGTGGACAGTCCGGTTCAGCCTCCGTCGCGCGAACACCCTCTTGGCACTGACTCCCTTGGGAGGGACGTGTTCAGCAGGGTGCTTCACGGCTCGAGGACCATGTTGACCGTCGTCTTCTTATCAACTCTCATCTCCCTCTCCGTGGGAGTACCGCTGGGTCTCCTGTCTGGTTACAGGGGTGGGATATTTGATAGGGCACTTTCGCTCGTCATGGACAGCATCTACGCCTTCCCGGGACTCATCCTCGCTATAGCGGTCGCTGCGATGTTGGGACCCGGAGTATACAACACGGCAATATCCATCGCGGTGGTCTACATGCCGACCTACTTTCGTATGGTTAGGGGGGAGGTCCTGAGCCTAAAGGAGAGGACCTTCGTCGAGGCGGCCAGAGCCCTAGGGGCCAGGGATCGAACCATACTCCGAAGATATCTCCTCCCGAACGTCCTACCGACCATCTTAGTGGTGTTCTCTCTGAACGTGGCGGACGCGGTCCTGACAGAGGCTGGCCTGAGCTTCTTGGGGCTGAGCGTCCCTTCTCCAACCCCTGACTGGGGGTTCGACATGAGAAACGGTCAGAGGTACTTCCTCTCGGGGTACTGGTGGCTCGTCACCTTCCCCGGACTCATGATCATACTACTCTGCATCGGATTCAGCCTGCTCGGAGAGGGGCTTGAGGCGGTTCTTAACCCCAGGGAGGCGTGACCCTTGGGAGGAGAGCTTCTGCGGGTGGAGGGGCTCAAGATCTACTACTTCACCTCGAGTGGAGTCGTAAGGGCTGTGGACGGAGTAGATCTCGAGGTAAAGAGAGGGGAGCTGGTGGGGCTTGTGGGCGAGTCGGGCAGCGGGAAGAGCACGCTCGGCCTGGCCATCCCTAGGCTGATTCCTCCCCCGGGAAAAATAGTTGGCGGGAGGGTGGTCTTTGACGGAATCGATTTGACCAGCCTGAGTGAGGAGGAAATGCGCAAGATCCGTGGGAGGAGAATAGGAATGGTTTTTCAAGACCCAATGACCTCCCTCGATCCCCTCATGAAGGTGGGGGATCAAGTTGCGGAGACGATCCTAGCACACGAAGACATCACTAAGTCGGAGGCGAGGAGGAGGGCAGAAGAGCTGTTGGAATCCGTGGGAATTCCCAGAGACAGGTATGACGACTACCCACACCAGTTCAGCGGCGGGATGAGGCAAAGGGTTATGATAGCCTCGGCTATAGCCCTGAAACCTGACCTCCTCATCGCGGACGAGCCGACCACCGCCCTAGATGTGATTGTTCAGGCCCAGATACTGCAGCTCTTCAGGGAACTCCAGAGGAGGATGGGGATGAGCGTGATACTGATCACCCATGACATGGCGCTGGAGATGCAGGTGGCCGACAGGATAGCCGTCATGTACGGAGGGTGGGTGATGGAGTACTCGCCCTCGGTGGACATGGCCCGCGACCCGCTTAGCCCATACACCGAAGAACTTCTGAAGGCTATACCCAACGTGGAGCTGGAGGATCAGAGGCTAGTCTCGATACCTGGCTCCCCACCAGACCTCAGGTCGCCTCCCCCGGGCTGCAGGTTCCACCCCAGGTGTCCCAAGAGGTTCGAGCCCTGCGATCGTGAGGAGCCTCAAACCATGGAACTCGACGGTAGACTCGTGAGATGCCACCTCTACAGCCGGATCAGGCCGGCCTCAAAGGGAGGAGAGGACAGTTGAGCGAGGGAGAGTTCTTGATTAAGGTTGAAGATCTCAAGAAGTACTTTCCAGTGGAGAGGGGGTTTGTCGAGAGACTTCTCACTCGCAGGAGGAAGTACGTGAGGGCCGTAGATGGAGTTACTTTCGGCGTGAGGCGAGGGGAGGTTCTGTCTCTCGTTGGCGAGACGGGAAGCGGAAAGAGCACTACGGGTAAGCTCATCCTGAGACTGATCGACCCGACGTCTGGAAGGATATTCTTCGACGGAGAGGACATAACCAGCCTGAGAGGAAAAAGCCTCAGAAGGCTGAGGAGAAGGATGCAGATAATCTATCAGGATCCATACGCTTCTCTTAACCCGAGGATGAGGGTTGGTGAGGCAATAGCTCACCCCCTTGAGATTCACAGCATTTCAGAGGGTGAGGAGCGCAGGGACATGGTCATGAGAATGCTCGAGAGGGTGGGGCTTGTCCCCGCAGAGGAGTTCTACTACAGGCTACCCGCGCAGCTGTCAGGAGGGCAGAGGCAGAGGGTGGCAATAGCCAGAGCGGTCATCACGAAGCCGGAGTTCATAGTGGCCGACGAGCCGGTGTCTTCCATCGATGTCTCCCTCAGGGCATCCATACTCGAGCTAATGATGGACCTCAAGGACGAGTTCGGCCTCTCCTACCTCTTCATTACCCACGACCTCGCGGTGGCGAAGTACATCTCCGACAGGATAGCCGTCATGTATCTCGGCAAAGTGGTGGAACTCGGTCCGGTGAGGGAGGTTTTCAGAAGGCCTGCCCACCCCTACACTAGGGCCCTGCTCGCCGCCGTACCGGTTCCCGACCCGACGAGGAGGGTGAGTCGGGTGGAACTCAGGGGCGAGATACCTTCAGCCATTGACATCCCGACCGGCTGCAGGTTCCACCCCAGGTGCCCAGAGTCTCGAGAGGTGTGTCGCCAAAGCGAGCCCGAGATGGTCGAGGTTGGGCCAGGACACTGGGTGGCCTGTCACCTCTACTCTTGAGTCGCGTGAAACCCAGTTCCGAGTCAGGGGCTCAATACGGGAACGGATCCGAATTTGTCTATGTCCACCCAATCGCCGGGCCTCGCCTCGGCGAGAATCAGTCTCACCCCCATTGGCCGACCCTTGGACATGGCAGCGGCGAAGATGTCGGACATAATTCTGGCCAGCCTGGCTGGTTCGGAGAGTGGAAGCACAACCATGTCGACGCCTGCCACGCACACGGTCGAAAGGCCGACGAGTTCTCGGAGTCTGAGTCTGGCCCGAGAGGCCAGTTCCTTCAGTCGATCGTCCTCTGCCACCGGCAGCATGACCTCAGAGAATCCGATCGTTGGTGTCCGGCTTCCCAGGGAGGAGAGCCTCGAGTTCAGCCACCAGACCGCCCAGTAAGTGCCCGGACCGCCGAACTCCTCCCCCGTCAGGGTCTCCACCAGCCTGGCCACCGACTCCTCCATCCAGGGGGACAGCGACGGGTCGATGCCGAGAAACCTAACATTGGCGTCGCTAGAGACAGACCTTCCAAACTCAGCTGCCCGCGTGACGATGGAGACCATCCTCTCTTCCACTCTACCGAGGCCGCCTTCCTTGGCCGCCTCATCTAGATCCGCAGCGTAGAGGACACTCAGACTAATCCCCTCTCTGGTGGAGTGAGTGGCGGGAAAGTAGGGGGTCTCAACTAATCCTCCCAGCCCAAAGGCCAGCCTCGTCAGTCCAAGCGGTCCCAAAGAGTTGAAGACCTGGGTCAGAACCTCGAGCGCGGCCGGCGCCAGCGAGGGTTCCGGGCTCGGGATGGATATTCCAACGAACACGCGGTCAGACAACCTGAGAAGGGGTTCAGCGAGAGACCTAGCGCTCCACGGCAAGGGGATAGCGACGTAGTCGGCTCCAACCCCCTCTAGCTCGTAGACCAGCTCTTCAAGCTCTCCCAGACCGGCAGTCCAAGCGCCAATCGGTAGAACGACTCGGCGAGTCCAAGCGTGCTCCTTGACAGCCGAAAAGACGCTTTGAGCGTTAGAGACCACACGCTCAGCTGGGGGAACGGTCGAATCATGCCACGTAGAGTGATAGGCAACGGCCCTGATTCTCAGGGGGCCTCACCCTCATACGATGCCCGCAGTCAATTATTAACTCGCGTCGGCTAGATGTGCCCCTAAGCTTTTCGGAAGCCGCTTAAGCGGCTTCCGCCTCGGCTCGATCATTCAGAAACCGCTCTTTCACGAGAGCTACTACGTGCACGGGGGCACAGTTGGGGAGACCAGGGGTGTCGATTTGACGTCTGGGCTCACGGAAATACCCGTTTTTACGAAAGGCAGATCTAGAGGAAGTTTGGATTATAACAACTGTGTTAAGCCAACATTTAAATGCTAGCATGAGGAACTTGGCAAAGGTGCGACAACTTTTGAAGAGACCCCTCTCCGTGCTCCTCTTGGGAGCCCTTGTAACCACGACAGTAGCCCTAGCCGTTCCATCCGCTCCGATTGACCAGGGGGGCATGATTGAGCGAGCGCCTCCAGCAGGCTCCTCGAGCTGGTCCAACCTGATAGACGACCTGATCCACAGGCTTGTGTCCATCTATGGGTGTCCTTCGCAGTGCTCAGAGTGCCCGGAGATAGTGGCCGAATTTTGGGATCAGGGTTGTCCAGTATGCTTGATGGACAGCGAAGCGTGCTGTGAGGAGAGATGTGGATATCAGTGCGTTCAGGAAGAGTGGGTGTGTGACTGCTTCGAGGTCGAGGGCTCAGAAGCATGCGTGTGCTGGCAGGAGTGTGTGAGTTATGAGTGGACATGTTGGCAGGATTGCGACAGAGCGCACTTCTGTGAGAAAGTTCACACCACTCTCACCAAGGAGGGAAAACTCTCATGCCTAATGTGCCCGCCCGAGTGCATTTCGGACTGGTGCGGCGAAGATGCGTGTCCGGTACCAATGGAACCTGCTGAACCCACCCCAGGATGAGGCTAGGTCTGTGGCCCACTGAGTGGCTTGGCGGGTGTTGCACCCCCAGGCCATATTTCTACTAAATTTGAGACGTTCATCCCTCCCCTTAAATACGCGCGAGCGCTTACTTGCTTTAACCGCATCCGGCCTCAGCCTATTTAGCTGAGGTTTAAGTTGAACAGAGTCGAGGTGAGTCGAAGTTCAGGTTCAGGTCAGGCCCGAGGGATTCCCAGCCGGCCGCAGAATAATACTTCTCTCGGCCCAAGACGCTAGGTCGTCCGGCTTGAGGCCTTATGACAGGGTCAGAGTAAGTCTCGATGGCAAGAGCGCTACGGCTCTGCTCTCAGTCGTTGAGGGTATGATTCCTCCAGGCGAGGCCATTCTCTCCCTCGAACTCAGGGCTGCCTTGGGAGTTCAGTCCGGCGTCAAGGTCAAAGTCACGCTCGCGGGCAGACCAAAGTCCTTCGATGCAATCCGAAAGAAGATGAGAGGGGAGGAGCTAACCCCAGAAGAGATAAGGGCCATAGTCTTCGACGCGGCGAACTATGAACTCGGTGAGCTCGAGATAGCCGCCTTTCTGCTGTCTCAGGAGTTTAAAGGTATGAACATGAACGAGATAGTGGCCCTCACGAAGGCCATGGTCGAGGCCGGCTCCACGGTGGATTTCGGGAGACCGGTCTTCGAGAAGCACTCCATAGGGGGCGTGCCCGGAAACAAGGTCAGCCTCCTCATAGTCCCGATAGTCGCGTCGCTGGGAGTCTTCATCCCCAAGACCAGCAGCAGGGCGATAACCAGCCCGGCCGGCACCGCCGACACGATGGAGGTCTTGGCCCCGGTGGAGTTCGACCTAGAGGAGTACAAGGAGGTGGCCCTCAAAGCAGGAGGGTGCATAGTCTGGGGTGGAAAGCTCGACCTGGCACCGGTTGACGACATATTCATCAGGATAGAGCACCCCCTCGGCATAGATCCTAGGAGTCAGATGCTCGCCAGCATATTCTCCAAGAAATTGGCAGTGGGGATAAGGGGGCTTGTCATGGACATACCAACGGGCAAAGGGGCCAAGGTCGAAGATATCAAAGAGGCCGAGGCCCTCGCTAGCCAGTTCATTGAGCTGGGCAGGAGATTTGACGTTCGGGTCCAGTGCGGCATAACCTATGGGGGCCAGCCCGTGGGGCACGCCGTTGGTCCCGCTCTAGAGGCTAGGGAGGCTCTCGAGGCCCTCATGGGTGGGGGGCCAGCCAGCCTGATAGAGAAGTCCACGAGCCTCGCCGGCCTGCTGCTGGAACTCGCCGGCGTCACGACCAGGGGCGCCGGCCAAGAGGCGGCGAAGGAGACTCTCAGGACGGGAAGGGCCCTGAAGAAGATGAGGGAGATCATCGAGGCCCAGGGAGGAGATCCAAAGGTCAAGCCAGAGGACATCCCAGTGGGGGAGCACAGGATACAGCTGAAGGCCCCCGCTGACGGCTACGTGACCAACGTGGACAACGCGTCGATTGTCGCCATCGCCAGGCTGGCTGGAGCCCCAAGCGAGAAGGGGGCTGGAGTTCTTCTGCACGCCAAGCAGGGATACAAGGTAAGGAAGGGAGATGTGCTCCTGGAGATATTTGCCGAGAGGGAGTCTAAGTTGACGGAGGCTTACGAGGCGGCCACGAGGCTGAGGCCAATCACCGTCGAGGGGATGCTCCTCAGGAGGGTCCCAGAGTACCTGTGAAAGGCAATATCGCCGCCCGGAGCTTCTTGAAGCCCCCCGGCCTCTCTACGAGGTTGACCGGTCTTAAGGCCCGATCGCGTCAGCGCTAGAGGCGCAGCTTGTAGGAAAAGATTTCGAACTTACTCCTCTACTGAGGGGAACGGTGTCGCAGGAGTTCGGGATGGAGCATTTTAGCTCTAGGCACGTAGACGTACTTAGGTTGACCCGCCGCCGGAAGCTCTTCACCAAAAGAGTGAAGGCGAGGCTGCCCTGGCTTAAGCACGTAGCCGATGACCCAGCCCTGCTGGAGATTCTGCCGCGAGATTCAGGTCGCATCTCGATCCGCACCAGGAAGGGAACTCTGTGCCTCTCCTGTAGGGGAGCGAGGCTCCTGTGCGGTAAGGGCAGGTGCCCACTGCTGATCAGGGCCTCGAATCTTCGCAGGACCGTTCAGATGATTCGGGGAGAGGACCTAGAGGGCACCTCTCCGCCCGGCGTATTCGTGGGTAGGTTCGGATATCCCAAGGTCAACCTCGGCCCCCTGATCCCGCCGGAGAGGGGAGATACTTCCCTGTTCGACCGGCCAGAGTCGTGGCTGGGGCTTCCGGTAGACCGGATAGTGTCGTTCAGGGTGTCCCTCGTCAGGGCCTCGTTTAGGGCCGACGTGAGGCGCCCCTGGGAGACGGGAAAGCTCTACGAGGGGACCCTAGAGGCCGCCATGTCCTCCAAGCCTGTGGACGCCGAGGCCAGGCTGTCGTCCCCGCCCAGGGCTTCCCTGCTCCTGGACGCTGAGGTCCAGCCGATGGGCCCCTTGGCCCCAGTAGAGGACCTGAGGGCCGTTCCAGCCAGCTGGGACCCGAGGCTCGAGAGGGCGTACTACGACACCGACCTCAGGGCCTCTGAGGCGGTGCAGGAACTCTACGAGGGGGGAGTCGATGTCTCGAAGATCCAGAGGGCCTTCAGCGTGGGGGCCTTCGGAATCTCCAGCCTCAGGAGGCTGGTCCCCACCAGGTGGAGCATTACGGCCGTGGACGACATCATCTCGGCGAGGCTCAGGGAGCGAGCGAAGACCTACGACTGGATCTCCGAGCACAGGGTCTACTCGTTTGAGGCGCTGGGGAACAGGTGGGTCATCCTGATGTCCCCGGGCGTGTGGACCTACGAGTCCATCGAGGCGTGGTACCCGGGCACCACCTGGAACCCGACCGAGGACGTGGCATTCGTGGGAGACTGGGAGGGTCCTTTAGGCCGCACGAGGTACGCCAGCATGGGCGGGTGCTACTACGCGGCCAGGCTAGCTGTGGCAGAGGCGCTGGAGAGGGAGAGGAGGCAGGCGAGGGTCCTGATCCAGAGGGAGATCCACAGAGATCAGCTCATGCCCCTCGGAGTCTGGCTGGTGAGGGAGAGCGTGAGGGCCGCCCTACGGAGGAGGCCAGTCAAGTTCGACACGGTGGAGGAGGCGCTTGAGGAGGCCAGTCGGCACCTCAGTCTCCCGCTGAGCTTCTGGGTGAGAGTCTCAGAGACCCTCGGGGCGGGCAGGCAGGAGACCCTATCCAGGTACCTGTGAACCCAACCTACTGGCCCAGCTGCCTCGCTATGTCCTCCAGGGCCCTGAGCCTGTCCACGATGTTTGGGTGGGTGGAGAATATCCCGAGAATTCTCTGTGACACGGTCAGCCTCTTCTCCATCAGCGTCCTCCTCAGCTCGGCCGGATCCACCGGAGGCAGCATGGGGTCAGAGATGAAGAGCGGCCTCGCTTGGGCAACCTGTGTTCCGAGACGAGGGTTGGAGTGGGCCGCTATCTTCACGAGGGCCTCCTGGAGCTTCCTGGCCCCTCCTGGAACCACCGTGGCGGAGTGCGCGTCGGCGTAGTACTCCCTCAGCCTGCTGAGCCTCAGCGACAAGAGCCAGAGGACCGTGGCCAGGGCCATCGCCAGGCCGCCGGCCAAGACCAGCTGCGCCCTGTCCCTCCTGTCGCCCAGGTAGGAGGAGTAGTAGAGCGACCTGCCAACGTGGTAGAATATCGCGGGCAGCGTTGAGGCCAGCATCATCACCTGCATGTCGCCGTGGGCGATGTGCCCAACCTCGTGCGCGAGGACCGCTTCGGCCTCCTGCGGGGAGAGGGTCGAGAGGAGCCCCTCCGTCACGGCCACCCTGTAGCCGGAGAGGGGCGTCCCGTAGGCGAACGCGTTTGGCACGTTGAGCGGGACCAGCATGAGCTTCGGCTTCCTGATCCCGCTCTCGGCCGAAATCCTCTCCAAGGCCTCATGGAGCCACGGGGCCTCCGAGGGCTTGAGCTCCCTGGCCCTGTACATGAGCTCGATCAGCGATGGGGAGGCGAGCCACATGAGGACGTTGAACGCCACGGCCAGGACCACGGCGGCGAGGGGGTTGACGAACCTCGTGAGCGCCGCGAAGGCCAACGTCGCCAGTCCTATCAGCAGGGCAAGCGTCCCGACCATCTCGAAGCGGAGCCTGCCCAAGTTCTCTATTCTGGTAGGCATACTCGAAGCTCAGGAGATTGGAGGGGGTAAAAAAGTTGAGAGGGCTCACGGGAGCTCGCCCACTATCGGGAGGCTTCCTATCTGATCGACCAGCTTGCCCCCCATCCTCACCTCCAGCTTAACGGCGGACCTCGGGGGTCCCTGGAACGTGAGGGTCACCACCGCCACCCGAGACGGCGGAACGTTCACCTCCAGGGTGGTGCTGTTCAGGTACCTCCCGCCCATGATCGGGACGCCCGCGGTTATCGTCAGGTTCGCCCAGTCCTGCCCGAAGTTGGCCACGGTCACCACCACGGTCGCCACTCTGGTGGAGGAGTGCCAGATCACGCCGACCCTGTTCCTGACGAGGACGGGCATGGGGATGCTCTCAAGCTTCGGGAAGAGGAAGATCGGGTGCTCGTAGTCGAGGTATTCTGGAAGGAGGGGTTCCCCGAGCAGCAGGCCCGGCTGAGTGGCGTCGATGTAGTAGTACGTGGTCCCGTTGATGTCCCATCTAAGACCCTTCCCCCTGTCAAGCGCGACGGCGACGCCCATGTGTCCTAACGAGAATCCCGGCTTCCCCCAAACGATCACCAGAACCACATCGTATCCCATCTCCATGTATAGAGTCGCCAGGAGAATCGCGTGGTCCTCGCAGTCGCCTCCGTAGTCCATCAGCGTCTCAATCGGGAACCTCGGGTACTCGCCCGACGCCATGATCACGTCCTTCTCCAGATTGTAGGGGATGTGCTGGACGAAGGAGGCAAGGAACTCCAGGGTCTGGATCTCGTCGTAGCCTTGAGAGCTGGCCATCGAGAGGAGCTTGTTGAGCAGACTGCGGAGGTAGGGCCTGGAGAGTGGATCCGAGGCCAAGACGGCCCAGTCCTCGTAAGGTATCTCGTGCTCCGTCGTCAGGTAGTAGAGGTAGAGGTCCTTGGGGACAGTCAGCCCCATGGAGAACTCCTGGCCCGCGTAGGTCCACCTGAACTCCCTGCTGGCCACCTCGGCTGTCTTATAGCCGAAGGGGGAGACCTCCGAGATCCTGCTCGGGTGGAGTATCCAGTCTTGGTACCCTCCCTGCTCGAAGAGCATGGCGGCTTGGTAGGTCTCAACCCTCGTGTGGCCCGCCAGGACCACGTAGTGCCTTCCGTCAACGTTCCTGATGAAGAAGTTGAAGTAGCCGGGCCTCTTCACGAGCAGATCGCTCTCCAACTCCGTCAGAATCCGGGATGAGATGTCCCCGACTCCTTCGTAAGCCTTCGGGCCTCCGAGGACGAAGACCGCCGTCGCCTGCCCATCGACCTGACTCAGCTCGGATGCTGACACCACCAGCACCTCTGCGCCCCTGCCAGAGAGAAACTGAGAGAGGGCCTCAGCCGCCCTAGCGTCCGCCTCGTTGGACACTATCACGGCCAGGGGCCCGGACGTCCTGGCAGCGACGGGCGCCGACGGCGTCAGGACCAGCATGGCCAGGATGAGGATCACCCAGACTGTCTTCACTATGCGGCTCATCGCGCAATCAGGGGCTGGGCCGTATTAACGCTCTTCCGACTTCAACGATGGACGGGCTGGTAACCTTCTTTTCTGAGCAACCCGAGCGGCCAGGGGAGAATCGATGTGCAGGATGATTGCGACCATATCGCCGTCGCCCATGCCCATCTACGCCCCACTCGAACTCGTCGACGCGCTCGGTTACCTTGCGCTGCGCGGGAGGAGCAGCGACGGCCTGGGTCATCCCCACGGCTGGGGAATCATCGCCCTAAGGGAGGGGCAAATAGTGGAGTACTACAGGTCCACCGAGCCGGCCTGGAGGGCGAGCTTTGACGATGCCTTCAAGGCTGACCTCCTGATGCTGCACGCCCGCAGGGCGTCGAAGGGGGAGGTCAGGCTGGAGAACACCCACCCAATGCTGAGGCTCGCTGGCGGGAGGCTCTGGGGGTTGGCCCACAACGGCACCATACACAATTGGGAGGCCCTCCTAGAGGAGGGCGAGGGGGAGGCGATGCTGGGGGACACCGACACCGAGGCCCTTCTCATCTACCTGTCAAAGGCCGATGACCTCCGATCGGCGATCGAGAGGCTCTCGAAGCTTAAGGATGACTCTGATCGCCTCGGGGTTGAGTCGATCTCCTGTCTCCTCACAGACGGATCGTCCCTGCTGGCCTGCCGGGGGGCGTCGAAGAAGCATGACTACTACACCCTCAACTGGTCCGGCGTGGAGTGGGAAGACGGAACAGAGTCGCTGGTGTTCTCATCGGAGCCCCTCGAGAGGTGGGGTCCTTGGAACCCCGTGAGGAACTGGTCCGCAGTGCTCGTCAGGCGAGTCGTTGAGGGTCTCGAGGTCGAGGAGGTGGAGCTCTGAAGAACGTCTATGGACCAGAACGCCTTCTGCCCTCGGTCACTCGCCCAGCACCGTGACCATGACGCGCCGGGTCCGGGGACCGTCCAGCTCTATGAGGAGGACAGCCTGCCACGTCCCCAGGCCGAGATCACCTGAGCGCACGGGGATCGTGATTCCCGGCTGTATCAGCGAAGATAGAATGTGAGCGTGCGCATTCTGCTCTCCAGGTAGGCCGGAGTACTTGGCGTTGTGCCTGTAGTTGCCCTCCAGGGGCACGAGCCTGGTGATAGTCTCGAGGATGTCCTTCCAGAGGTCCGGATCGGGCTCGTTGACCGTCAGACCGGCTGTGGTGTGTGGGATCCAGGCGTTTGCCAACCCCTCAGAGATGCCGCTCTTTCTAACGAGCTGGCGGACCTCCCGGGTCACGTCGATGACTTCCAGTCTCAGGGAGGATCTCACGCTGACCTCTCCTCTCCAGAGCCTCAAGCGCGACCCTGGACAAGTACTGGCCAGCGATTTTAACGACCACCGAGGTGGTGAGGTGAGGCGGATTGACCCGCATCGTCGATGTGGTGACAGGGCTCCCGCAAACCGAGAGGATCTACCTCAGGGACTCCTACGTGAGGGAGTGCAGGGCAGAGGTGCTCAGGGTGGTCAAGGACAGGGGCGCAAAGAGGTATCTCGTGCTGGACAGGACCGTGTTCCACCCGCTGGAAGGGGGCCAGCCCAGCGACAGGGGTGAGATAGTCGGGGAGGAGTTCAGGCTCACGATGAAGAAGGCCTTGTCCTCCGGGGGCGTCGTCGCCCACTACGGTACCATCAGCGGCGGGGATCCCCGACCTGAAGAGGCGGTCACGTGCCGGCTGGACTGGGAGAGGCGCTACCTGATCATGAGACTCCACACCGCTGGCCACATCCTAGACGCGGCCGTGAGCGAGATCTTCGGGAATCCTGTGAACACGCTCGGCGCGAACCACGGTCCCCCTGAGGCCTATGTGGACTACGCCGCAAGGATGCCCACCGAGGACGAGCTGAGGCGCATCGAGAGGATCGCGAACGAGATCGTAGCCGAGGACCTGGAGGTCGGGGTTAGGTTCGTTGGTCCAGAGGAGCTAGAGTCGTCCGCCTACAACGCCCCAAACCTCGACAGGCTCCCCAGGGCCGCGGTGTACAGGCTGGTTGAGATACCTGGGAGGAACTCCATACCCTGCACCGGGACACACGTCACTCGAACCGGTGAGGTCAGCGGGATTAGGGTACTTGGGGTTTCTCCGATCGAGGGCGGATTCAGGCTGGCCTACTGGGTCACAGAGCCCTAGATTTGCGGTCTTCTGACCAATTCTGGGCGGCCAACGATCGCCTGAAGCCCCTCCGCTCATAGCCTTGCGCGCCTTAAAGGGCTGGAGCCGTCGAGCGGCGGGCTTTGTCCAGCCAGGGACTCGCGGAGGCCATATCGACAGCGCTGTCCCCGGCCACCATGGGCGCCGTGGCGGCGGCCGCCCTGACGACCGGCGACTGGACTGAGCTGGCGGTGGCCCCTGTGTTCGGGTTCCTGATGGGCGTCGTCTTCCTCAGCGTCCTCCCTATGGCCCCCATTGCGGTAGAAGATGGTGTGAACGCTCTGGTGGACCAGAGGCTCGAGAGTGAGGAGAAGAGGGTAGCGCTCCTGATGTGGTCAGCTCCCATTTACGCCGGCGGCGCCGTCGCGTTCGCCACACTGGGTTGGGGGAGCATGACGTTCCTGGCGGCGTGCTACGCTGTGGCCTCCGCCCTACTGGCTGTTATCACGCTGAGGCTTAGGGTTAGCCTCCACGCTGCTGGCGTCGCGCTACCCGCCGTCGCCCTCGTTCTGACAAAGGGTCTCCTCTGGGCCGCGCTCCTCATTCTCCTTCCGGTGGTGGCGTGGGCCAGGATCAGGGTGGGTATCCACACGCCCTCCCAGGTGGCCGTAGGCGCCCTAGTTGGGGGGCTCGTCCCGCTGGCGCTGTTGCTGCTCTGACCCGGACCTCACCCTTGAGACGTATGCGCAGGCGAGCGCCACCCCGAGGACCAGCGGGTCGAGGCCGGTCTCGACTGCCACCGTGAGATATGCGAGCGTGAGCGCACCCGACGATCCTTCACCCGAGTCCCTTAGCAGAACTCCGACCGCCAGGGTCTCCAGCGGGGCTAGAAGACCAAAGTCGCCGACAGGCTGACCCATGAAGAAGTAGGTGTACCTGGTCGCCCCCCTGCCGAACAGCCTCGCCACCTTGCAGCGGGGGTCCGTGGAGATAAGCAGGCCTCCGTGGAACATCCCCAGGGGAAGGCTGGCCAGGGCAATGGTCTCGTAGACCCAGTAGGTGAAGGAGGCCCTGCTGACCACTCCGAGAGGGTCGGGCTCCCCCGTTATCCCCCTGATCGCGCCCAGGGCCGCCCCTCCAATCGCTACGATGGCCACGAACGTCCAGAACCTTCTCCTATCGCTGGGGTGTCCGCGAGGCGCCGCCCATGCCAAGGCTGGAAGGACGGCGTACGATCGGAAGCCCGTCAGGAGCCCCAGGGCCGAGGAGGCCGCGGCCAGCGGGGCGCTCCCAGAAAGGGCCGTGGCGGCCGTGAGGCAGAGCGCGGCTAGTCCGAACACCCGCGGAACATCCCCGGCCCTGCTCGCGCCCTCCTGAATTAGGGGCAGCCCGAACGCGATTGCCCCCGCCGCGTAGAAAATGAGCCCGGCAGCCAGGGCTGGGAGGAAGCTTCTGGCAGAACGAGGATCAGCCGACCTGATCCTCTGTTCCAGAGCCCCTCTGAAGGCTACAAAGGTCAGGGCCAGAAGGGCCACGATTGCCAGGCCAGGCGCGGACCTGCCCAGTGTCCCCAAGGCAAGCAGTGCAATCACGACGACGTAGGCTTCCTTGGGGGGCGACGGCAATAGCATGTAGCCGATAGCCAGCGCGGCCCACCCGACTAGGGCTAAGAGCAGGGGGAGAGGTTCAAGCGCGCGCCCCGAGGAGATCGCCCCCACGGAGGCCAGAGCTAGGTATCCGAAGAAGACGAGAGAGAGGAGGAGTAGGGAGTTGAGGCGTCTAGACGCCTCCTCCCCCCTCCCGGCCATTCACCCACCTCATCCGGACTTAGGCGCCATCGGCGTCGGGCTACAGCTTGATGGCTAGGGTCATCTCGGGGGGGACGTAGACCTTGATCGACTTTCCGACGGGAACCTCCTCGTCCGGGTCGACCTCTATCACGAAGGGCTCGCCCCCGGCCCTTGCCTGGACCCTGAGGGCGTTTCCCAGGAAGGACACGTGATAGACTTCCACCTCGAACTCGTTTGAGTCTTTGGTCTCGGGGGCCAGCTCGAACGACTCGGGCCTTATCATAACCAAGGCCCTGTCTCCGACCTCCGGGTTGGCTTCAGGGTGCGCCGGGACGGCTAAGATCTCTTTTTCAATGGCCTCCAGCCTCACCTTCAGCCTGTCCCCCTCCTTTGCAACGACCTCGCCGTAGAGGAACGTGCCCTGGCCGATGAACCTCGCCACGAACTCGTTCTTCGGGTGTTTGTAGATCTCCTGTGGGGTGCCGATCTGCATGACCCTGCCCTGGTTCATCACCGCGATCCTATCGGAGATGCTCATGGCCTCCTCCTGGTCGTGAGTGACGTAGAGGGTGGTTATCCCGAGTTCCCTCTGCAGCTTCTTCAGCTCGGCCCTCATCTCTATCCTGAGCTTGGCGTCCAGGTTGCTAAGGGGCTCGTCGAACAGCAGCACCTTCGGGTTGATGACGATGGCCCTCGCCAGCGCGACCCTCTGCTGTTGCCCGCCAGAGAGCTGGTGTGGGGTCCTTCTCTCCATCCCTTCGAGCTTGACGAGCTTGAGGACCTCGAGCACCCTCTTCCTGATCTCCTCCTTCTTGTATCCCCTGATTTTGAGGCCATAGGCAATGTTGTCGAACACGTTCATGTGGGGCCACAGGGCGTAGTTCTGGAACACCATCCCCGTGTCCCTCTTGTGGGGCGGGACCTCGGTAACTTCCTGGTCGTCGAAGTAGACCTTCCCCTCGTCCGGGAGCTCCAGTCCGGCTATGCATCGAAGGAACGTGGTCTTGCCGCAGCCGCTGGGACCCAACAGGGTGAAGAACTCGCCGTGCTGGATCTCGAGGCTGACGTGGTCGACGGCGACGACCTCCCCGAAGCGCTTCGTCAGGTCGACAGTCCGTATCTTTACCATACGATCACCCTCAGACTCCTATCAGGGCTGTCGCCCTCCTCCTTAGCAATAAGTTTGCACCGACTATGAAGACGAACTGCAGGCCCATGAGCATGAAGCCCATGGCCGCAGGCTGGGCCAGGCCCCCGGCCAGGCCGTGGAATATCATGTCGTACATCTTCCAGGTCATGGGGGCGTCCCGGTGGTTGGCGTCGCCCACCACTATGCCGGTGCTCACCTCCGACATGGAGTAGATGAAGGACAGCATGCCCCCGGCGAGGACGTTGAGGGCAATCAGCGGCAGGATTATCGTGAAGAACGTCCTGGTCCTGCTGGCCCCCACGGTCCACGCAACCTCGTCCAAGGCCTTGTCCGTCTGCTCCAGTCCCGAGAAGACGGACCTAACGGTGAACGGTATCTTCCTGACCGTGTAGGAAGCTATGAGGAGCGGGGCCCCGCTGATGGTCGGGCTGAGGGGCGTCCCGAGGTAGGTGAGGAACAGGCCCGTCGCCACCGCTATACCCGGGACCGCGATGGGCAGGGTGACGAGCAGGTCCAGGGCCTCTATACCCGGCACCCCCTTCTTCCTGGACACCAGGTAGGCCGCGCTCACGCCGAGGATCACCATAAACACCGTGGCGATCCCAGAGTACATCAGGCTGTTCACTATGCACCTCCTGGCCTGCTCGTCGGCCAGGACGGCCTTGAAGTTGTTCAGCGTGTAGCTCTCGGGCAGGATTGTGGTGCCCCACTCCTTTGAGAAGGCGAGGAGCGTCACGCCAATGTGCGGAAGGGTGGCGAAGAACAGGACGGCGAAAACGAAGGCGTAGACCAGGAGCACGGTCTTGTTGGACAGCCTGCGCCTCCTAGGCCTCCAGACGCCGCCCTTGCCGAGCATGGCGTACCTCTTGAGGCTCACGTACCTCCTGACGGCCACGAACACGACGGACGAGATTACGAGCAGGATCAGGGCGAGCGTGGTGGCCTCCTGCGAGATGAGGCCGGCCGGGGTGAATATCCTGTTGAAGATCTGGAACGTGAGGACCTTCTCCGCCACGGTCCCCTTGAACACTATGGGAGTACCCAGGTCCTCCAGGGCCAGAATGAACACTAGGAGAGCACCGGCCTCCACCCCAGGCGTGGCCAGCGGCAGGGTGATGGTCCTGAAGAGCCGGAACCCGCTAGCTCCCATGTTGATGGCCTGTTCCTCCAGCGATGGGTCCAGGCTTATCAGGGCTGTGTAAGCGTTGAGCATGACTATTGGGTAGAATATGAGCGTCTGAACCATTATCACGGCCGGCAGACCCGTGATCTCCATCTTGAATGGCATGATGCGCAGGACATCGTGGAACAGCACGTTGAGCACCCCGTCGGCGACGATCATCCTCTTGAGCCCGATGGCGCCTACGAAGGGGGTGGAGAGTAGGGGGACCAGAGAGATTATCCTGAGGGCCTCGGAACCCGGGAACTTGTACTTCGCGAAGATGAAGGCGAGCGTGAAGCCCAGCGCCGTGGACAGGAGCGCCGTCGTGCTGGCGACGACCAGCGAGTTGACCAAGACTCCGAAATCCCATCCGGTTATGTAGATGATCTTGACGACCTCTCCGGTGGGCCTGGTGTACTCGACCACGTGGTACAGACTCCCCCTGATCCCCTCGAGGGAGATGAACGGGAAGTCGCTTGTCAGGTGTACCTTCAGGGGGAAGTAGTAGTCGTCCGTCAGGACGAGCTTCAGAGGCTCCAGGGTGAACCCACCCGTGGTGTAGAACGACCTGAGGACGACCATTCCCAGGGGGATGAGCATGAATGCCGCGAATGCGCTGAGGACTATGAAGAGCTGGCTCCAGGAGAACGGGTCCATCTCCCACTTCAGCCTTCGATACGCCCTCTTCAGCCTCTCTCCCAGCCCTTCAAACCGTGAATCCATCGCATCACCACCGGGGGCAACTCTCGGGGGAGCGCGGCCGGAGGAATAAAAAGAGGTGTGGGGCGAGCCGTCCGGCTCACGGGTCTGGTATCTGCTCGTAGAGGGATTCGTACCTCTGTAGGGCCGCGTCCCTCCAAATGGACTGCATCTGAGACGCGAAGGCCGGGTCAGTCTTCATGCGCTCGTTGATCTGCCTGGCGTAATCCAAGGTGAAGGTCACCTGCTGGCCGTCCTGCTCCCAGGTGAGAGGCTTCCCGAGCTCGTAGGCGAACTGCTCAAACTGCTCCTGGGTGATCTTGCCAGCCTCGTAGGCATCGACCAGCTTATTCCAGACTCTGACAAGCTCGTCGTGCCTGTCGCAGAGCACCGCGTCGAAGTAGTAGGCGACGGAGAAGTAGATCTCTCCCGCCAGCTTCTCGTCGAACTCTATGGTCTCGAGGTTGACCGTACTGTTGTACCTCTCGTAGAGGTCCATCCTCTGCTTGCCCTCAGGTGTCTGGAACACCTTGGGCGTTACCGGGAGCCTGTTGATCTTGGGGTTGAGCCAGAGCTTCTGCCCCTCGGTGAGCACCCACTCTATGAAGGCCTGGGCCGCCTCGGGGTGCTCGGAGGTGGAGCACAGCGCTATCGGATCGCCGTTGACGATGCTGTTGGGCGGGGTCACGTAGACAAAGTCTGGGGACTTGGTCTGCAGCTCGTAGCCATAGAAGTCGATCATGATGCCTATGGGCACCTCTCCAGTCTGGACGGCGAACTGAGCCTCCACTGAGCCGCCGTAGGGCCTGCCGTTCGCAGCCAGCCTGGTGAGCAAGACCCAGCCCTGGTCCCAGCCGTAGGCCTGCAGGATGATCTGGTAGATCCTAGAGTGAGAGGTCGAAGTGGTGGACCTTGCGTAGGATATTGCGGGCATCGGGAGCATCTTGGCGTACACGGGGCTGGCCAGGTCGTCCCACGTGGCGGGCTCGGGCAGGCCCCTCTCGGTCAGCTGCTTCTTGTTGTAGGTGAAGCCGAAGGACGAGATTGCAGAGGCCACCCAGATGACCTGCCCGTCCTCGTATCGCTTCATGGCAGCCCCGCTTATGGTGTCGGGGATTTCAGAGAGTATCTGCAGGAGCTCCGGGTCGGTCATGGGTTGGAGGAGGCCTTTGTCTGCCAGGTCGTTGAACACGGTGGGTCCGCCGCCCCATGCCACGTCAACCTTCTCCTTCTGGATGACGTCGGGCCACAGGGCAGTGTTAGGGCCGTAGAAGCGGATGTCCACTATGTTATACCGCTTCGCCAGGTCGGACTGCAAGAACTCTTGCTTGGTCAACAGCCAGATGGTGCTGGCGTGCCTCGTTATCACCTTGAGGGTGATGCCCTCCTTGGACGGCTCGGCGGTCGGGGTGGGTCCTGCGCCCTCCCTTCCCCTCATGAGGAAGAGGCCGGCGCCTACGAGTATGACGACCGCCAGGATCACTACAAAGTACTTAGTCTCCAAAACACACCACCCCGCGGTCAAGCAGGCAGCCGCACCCATCCGCTATAAAGGCGCCCGTCCTGATCTCAGGTCCGAGAGGAGACACCGGCGCCTGCCCCTGAGCCGAAAGGGGGTATGAAGAGCTAGGGATATCTGAACGTGGAAAAATAAGGGGGAAGGAGGAGGCCCTCACTTCTTCTTGAGGGCCAGCGCAGCCCCGACGATGACCACGATCGCCACGACGGCGATCGCTATGTAGGTCATCGAGATGGCAGGGCCGGCGCTCTCCTCGGTGAGGCCCCAGGCGAAGGCGTTCTTGGCGAAGGTAGCTCCCTGGAGCTCGACGCCGTGGTACTCAGGGGTGATGATCACCCTGTCGCCGAGCAGGGACTCACCGGTGACGATGACCTTGCTATACTTGTTGCCGACCTTGATCTTCTCGGCGGCGGCCTCCACGAACTGGCCGGTCTCGCCGACGGCGTGGGCCTTCGGGTCAACGCCGTCGTGGCTGACCACGGTGCCGCTTGGGGAGGACCTGTAGAGCCAGGTGCAGGTCTCGCTCTCCACCTGGTTGAAGGGGACGAACTGGCCGTTCTTGTAGCCAACGACGAAGGTCGGCCCGTGGAACAGGACCTTCGTGGCGCCCGCGGTTATCTGGCCAGCCCAGCCCTGGGTGTTCGCCTCGTAGCTGATCACCCTGTAGCCGGCGCCGGCGTTGGACTCGGGGTCTTCGAGGCTGCCGTACTCAAGCCTCAGGCTGGAGCCGATGGCCTCGAGAATCTTGTTGGGCTCACCAGCCTTGAAGGAGGTGTCCTCGGGATTCAGGTATGGCTCGACATAGTCGGAGTCGGCGCCAACCCACAGGAACTTGCCGCCCTCCTTGAACCAGTTGGCTATGGCCTGAACCTCGGCGGAGGAGAATCCGCTGTCGTAGTCCTTCATCTTGCCGATGACCAGGGCGTCAACTCCCTCGAGGGTCTGTGGGGTAATCTCGGTCAGCTCAACCACGCGATAGCCGGCGGAGGTCAGCAAGTCCTTCAGGGACTGAAGGTTCTTCTGCCCCCACTCGGAGTCGATGTCCTTGACCCTGCCGGGGGTGAGGTCCAGCGCGACGACCTTCTGATCCTGGGCGGAGACGGTGGTGCCGAACCACACACCCACGGAGAGTGCGAAGAGGGCCACCAAAGCCAGAGCAAGCAACTTCTTCATTGTGCCCTCACTGAGGAGGGGTAACCCAGCGACTGCTATTAATGTTTGGCAGGAGGCGTTGCAGGTCCGTAGCTAATTTCCATGAGAAGGGAGGAGTTGGATCGTCTTACGAACGTATTGAAGATATCGAATAAAAAAGTCTTAAAAAAGGGGTGGCATGGCCGCTGATTTTCGACTCCCGTCTTTTCCTGTTTAGCGCCTCAACTTAAAGGCGGCCACGATCGCCGCCGCTGCCAGGACGGCGAGGCCAAGCGCCCAGAGCGGGAGATGGACTGCATCCACCCCCGTCTCACCCGTCGGGCCGGTGGGCGCCCCCCAGCCGACCACCTCCTCCGCCGTGGTCGACTTGCCCGACAGGTCGAAGGCCTCCACCCTAAAGCGGGCCTGGCCCGCCTCCCTCGGCACCTGGGTGGTCGCGAGGAAGGTGTCCTCGTCGAACCTCAGGAGGTCCACCTCCTGCCAGCTCTGCCCGTCGGTCGATACCTGAAGTCTAACCTCTGAGACTCCCAAGACATCGTCCCTGACCGTTAGGTTGACTCCAATGACCACCGTGCCCCCCACCTTCGGCTCTGCCTGAAACTCGACCGTCGGGGGGCTGGAGTCTTCTGCTGCCCAGACCTTTACCACCTTCTCCTGCCCTGGGGGAACCGTCACGGCCACGTACGCCACCCTGTAGCCGAGCCTGGACTCCCTGACCTCCAACAGGGTTCCTCCCTCAACCTGCACGCTGCCATCGCCGCTTATCCGGGCCACCAGAGTGCCGTTGAGCGGCCACGGAGACCTGTTGATCGCCTTTGCCGAGAACCCTCCCGCACTCCCGTCGTTGACCTGGTAGTGCTCCACCTCGAACCAGTTCAGTGGGATTGGCTTCTCAACGCCTCCAAGCCACCTGAGGCTCCCATCTGAGCCTATCGTGAATATTCTGTAGCCCGGTATGGCCTTCTCGACGGCCTTCTCTACGTCCCCGTAGGAGTTTGGATTCGTCACCATCAGTATCGGCTCCGTGTAGACGTAGTTCTCGTGCATGTGTCCAGATAGGGCAGCCGTCACACCCCGCTCGGCCATCAGCTGAATCACGGTGTCAGAGTCGGCTCCGGGCACGGCCTCCAGGTTCCAGGGCGGGTGGTGGAACAGCACTATCTTCACGGTCGCGTTGGTGGCAGACAGGTCCTGGTCGAGCCAGGCGATCTGGTCGACGCTCAGCTTACCCTCAAGCGAGCCTGGGCCAGTGTCCACGCTCACGATGTGCACTTCTGGCCCCACGTCTAGGCTCTCGTTGGACGGGGCGAGGTACCTAACAAAGGGCACACCCTTGATCGAATGGTCGTGGTTGCCCGGGATCAAAATGACGGGGACGTCAAACGAGGGCATCAGCCTGCGGAGGCCCTGAAATATGACTTCGTGGGGGTTGTTGCACACGTCGCCTGTGTGAATCACGAAGTCTGGCCTGAGGAAGTTGATTAGCCAGATATCTCGCACGAACTGGGCCGCCTGGTGGAGTTGACCGGGCCTGTTGTCGTAGTGGGTGTCGGAGATCCAGAAGACTGTGAAGGGTGGGTCGAGGTCCTCCAGCACCGCCACCGAGTTGGGCTCACGCCTCACCTCGCCGCCCTCCAGCTCCACGACGAGGTCGTACAGCCCGGGAGATGTCTCCGGCGGTATGATCGCCTCTGCCGCAGTCCTCCCGTCCACGGCCGTCACTCCCTGGACGGAGAGTTTGTATTCGGCGAACTCGTTCTCGATCCTGACCGCACTGACGGACACCTCTCCGACGAGTCTAATCGTTATCTCACTCCCAGGGGCGGCGAACGCCGGGAAACCGATCCTAGGGAGCTCAACCCCGGCCAGAGGCGCCTCCTCGGTGGCAACGGCTGGGGCTGAGGCAGCGATTACGGTGAGAAAGAGGAGGAGGGCGGCCGCCCCACTCCTCCAGCTCACTTAGACCCCCTCCTTATGGCTAGGAGGACAGCGACGGCGACCACCACTATGCCAGCTATCCAGAGCACGAGGATGGAGGCCAGGCCAGCCCCTCCCTCGGCGCCGGGCTGGGTGGGCGCTGGCGCCGGGGTGGTCGTGGCCGGCGCTGGCTTGGCGATCTCACCGTAGAACTCTGCCTCATTGCCCGCGGCGTCCGTGGCCGTAATCTTGAAGTAGTGGTACTGCTCAGGGGAAACCCTCCAGATTGGCCAGCCCGTGTCGAACTCAGGCTCCAGCTCGCTCCAGCTGGAGTTGTCCGCCGAGACGTAGACCTTGTACTCCAGCACTCCTAGACCCTCGTCCGTGATCCTCGGCCAGATCTCCTTGCGGCCGTCCTTCGCGTCCTTCAAGTCGGCCGATATCTTCGGCGGGGCCTGGTCAGGCTTTAGGTAGATCTTCACAACCTTCTCCTCACCGGGAGCCATGTTGACGGTGAGCTCGTAGGCCCCCTTGCCAGAGGCCCCGTAGGCCGCCGAGATCTCGGCGCCCTCAATCGTCGGGTTGGGGTCGAAGGACGAGAGGACCACGGGCAGCTTCAGGGTCGCCTCGCTGGACCCTCTGTTCCAGACCCTGATGGCGACGGCGTAAGAGCTCCCGTCGTAGGCCTGGAGGTACTCGGCGCCCAGCATCCCGGCGGAGGACGAGGAAGGCTGGTACCAGAAGCCCCCATCGGCGGAGAACCTAAGGAGCCTGTAGTGCCCGAAGTCCCCCTCCAGCCCTCCATAACTGGTCCCGTGGTCGTGCTGACCCGCGTCGGAGACGAGGCAGAGGACGTCGTCGAAGGTCTTCTGGTCGTCGCTGTGCCAGTGGCCGGTCAGGATGACGGGCGCGTTGGCCATGTGTGCTATGTCGACGATCCTCTGCACCGTCTGATCGTAGTCGAGGGTGCCCTGGAACTTCCCGTCCGGGCCGTAGAGCCACACCCTTATGCCGTCGTCCATGAGCGGGTAATGCGTGAGGACGGCTCCAGTACCGGTCTTTCCTTCGAGCAGAGACTCGATCAGGTCAAACTGGTATCCGAAGATCTTGCCCGTGTCCGAGTCGATCTGGATGAAGTGGAAGTTGGGCCCCACGTCTACGACACCGTAGAACGGCCCGAAGTACTTCTCCCAATAGTAGGCCTTCTTCTCGACGGCCGTGTAGTCGTTGTTGCCCTCGACCGCTATCAAGGGTACCCGAAGCCTGACGAGGTCCCTGTAGGCTTCCCTGAAGGGATCCTCCTCGTCGGGCTTGGCTATGGCGTCTATCAAGTCTCCTGTGTGGACCACGACGTTGGGCCTAAGGCCGTTTATGGTCGCTACCAGGATCCTGAAGAGCTGCTGGTTCCTATGGTGCTTGGGTATGTCCCTCGTCCCGTAGTGGGTGTCGGTGAACTGGATCACCTCGATCTCGTTCGGATAGCCGTCACCGAACACGTAGACAGAGTTTGGCTCCGTGAAGCTCAGGCCTGAACTCTCCAATGTTAGGTTGTAAAGACCCGGGGGAACCCCGTCTGGGACCCTCAGGGTCACCCACCAGGCGCCAGTACCCTCGTCGAAGCCCTGATCAATCACATCCAGGGCGTAGCGCCACTGCTCGGTGAACACCGACTCCAGGTAGGCGCTCCACGTCACGGAAGATGGGAGATCCTCGGTCTTAGCGATCCAGGCGGTGAAGGTGTCCCCGTAGGCCGCAAAGGCGGGCGATATGAGTCGAGGGTACATTATGTGATTCAGCGGCGTCACGTGGTACTCCGGGAACGGCGGCTGCGGGGCGGATGAGAACTCAACGCCAACCGACGACGCGATGAACAGGATCAGGAGAGAGGCTACCAGCAGGCTTCCAGCCTTGACCCTCAAGGCTCAAACCCAAACTTTCTCCTGTCGACAGTCTATAAACGATTATGGGGTCCGGGAGAACTCTGGACACCCAGCCCGGTAAGAGGGGACTTTGAGCGAGCTATAGGCCCAGGTAGGCGGTCCTAACGTGATCGTTCTGCAAGAGTTCCTCTCCGGACCCCTCCAATACTATCCTGCCTGTCTCGATCACGTAACCCCTGTCGGCTATGGTGAGCGCCTGTTGAACGTTCTGCTCCACTAGGAGGACGGTCACTCCCTCATCCCGGATCCGCTCGACGGCGCTCAGGACCTCCTGGACTATCTTCGGGGCGAGCCCCAGGCTGGGCTCGTCCAGCATCAGCAGCCTGGGGGACGACATTAGCCCCCTGGCTATCGCGAGCATCTGCTGTTCGCCTCCGCTCAGCGTTCCGGCCAGCTGGTCCTTCCTCTCCTTGAGAATCGGAAACAGGGAATAAACCATCTCCAGCCTGTCCCTGACGTCTCCTTCGGCCAGGTAGGCCCCCATCCTGAGGTTCTCGTAGACCGTCATCTTGGGGAAGAGCCTCCTCCCTTCTGGGACCATGCTGACCCCGAGCCTCACTATCTCGTGGGCGGGTCTGCCCGTTATGTCCACGCCATCGAATGCGATCCTACCAGACATGGGCTTCAGGAGACCTGATATCGTCCTCAGGGTCGTGGTCTTGCCGGCGCCGTTCGATCCCAGGAGCGCCACGATTTCCCCCTTTTCGACCCGGAGAGAGATCCCCCAGAGGACCTGAACGTCCCCGTACCCGGCCTCCAGGTTCTCAACTGACAACATTCTGGTCACCCAGGTAGGCCTCGATGACCCTCGGGTCGCTGGCTATCTCCTGAGGCGTCCCTTCAGCGATCTTCTCGCCGTGGTGGAGCACCGCAACCCTGTCGCTGAAGTTCATGATGGCCTTCATGACGTGCTCAATCATCACTATCGTCAGTCCACGCTCCTCCTTGACCTGTCTGAGCATCCCTAGCTCCCACTCCACCTCAGCAGGCGAGAGGCCAGCCATTACCTCGTCCAGCAATAGTATCTGGGGGTTGACGGCCAGAGCCCTGGCCAGCTCGAGCCTCTTCCTCTCGACCACCGTGAGGCTGTGACCGGGCTGGTCTTTTTTCTCCCTGAGCCCGACCATCTCGAGGATCCTGACGGCCTCGTGCTTCAGATCCGAGAGGCCCCTCCTGACCCTACTGGAGACGCGGCCGGAGAACAGGAGGCCGACCAGGACATTCTCCAAGACGCTGAGCCCCTCGAAGGGCTTGGTGATCTGGAAGGTCCTGGCCACCCCGAGCCTGCTGAGCAGGTGAGGCTTCCTGCCCGTGACGTCCCTGCCGAACACCAGGACCCGCCCCCTGTCTGGCGGCAGGAATCCTGTCATCACGTTGAACAGCGTAGTCTTACCGGCCCCGTTTGGACCTATGACCCCCAGGACCTCTCCTGTGTAGACCTCAAGCGTCACGCCGCGCAGAGCCTGCAGCCCTCCAAATCGCTTCCAGACGTCCTCCACCTTCAATATCACGCCGTCGTATTCGGCCTCCGGCGGTCCCGCAATCGCAACTATCACCCTCTTTCCCATGTCGAGCACCCTCCCGGCTCCAGCGTCCTCATCCTTTCGCACTGGTGGGATCGGTGCACCATTGGTTCGACGGTCCCAACGACACCCGCCGATCTTGGGGGAGGCCATGATCGAACTCTTTAAGATTTGCCTGCAGTCGCGTCGGACAACTCCCTCTGGAGGCGGTTCGTATGGATTGGAAACCTGTCGTGGCCGTAGTCGCCATACTCGTAATACTCGGAGGGGTCTACTACCTCTACTCCGGCAGGGAGAAGGAACCGGAGAGCATAAGAATCGGAATCGTCCTACCGCTTTCGACCGCGTCATTCGCCTCGGCCGGTCAGGAGTGCTATAGGGGCATGCAGATGGCCGTCGAGGAGATAAACGCAGACGGCGGCGTCCTGGGCAAGCCGATCGAGTTGGTGGTCAAGGACGACAAGGGAGATCCGAACACAGCCATAACGGTGGCCACGGACCTGATCACCAACGAGCAGGTCCCGATAATCGTGGGCTTCTACTCCTCCACGGTGACCTACGCCACCATGAACGCCATCAAGCAGTATCAGCCAATAGTGTTCGTCATGGGGGCCTCCTCGGTCAAGGTCGAGAGCCTGGTCGGTAAGGAGCGCTGGTTCTTCCACATGCACCCGTGGGACTACCACAGGCAGGGCACCGTGATCGACTACTTCCTCCACTACATCAACCCGACCCCGCAGAAGATATTCGTCGCCTACGAGGACGGAGTGTACGGCTCGACCAGCTACAGCTACTTCGTCAACATGAGCAGGGAGGTCGGCGCCCCCTGGGACATCAGGGGAGAGCCGTTCAAGTCCGGCAGCTCGGACTTCTCCGCCATAATCCTGAAGGCCAAGGACTACGACCCGGACGTGTTCTACATCGTAGGCTACCCGGCGGACTATCCGGTGTTCTTCAGGAACGCCAAGGAGAACGACTTCAACCCCAAGCTGATCTTCATAGTCGCTCCTGAGTTCCCGGAGTACCCGAAGGACATCGGCGACTACGTGGCGGGCGTGGATGTCTGGAGCCCATACCTCGACATCCCGCAGGCCAAGGACTTCGTGGCCAAGTTCCAGTCCCAGTACGGCAGGCTGCCCGAGTACTGGGCCCCGTTCTGCTACACCGCCATCAAGATGGTCGCCCAGGGCATCGAGAAGGCGGGCAGCCTGGACAGGGAGGCCCTGATATCTGGCCTTGAGAGCGTCCAGATGGACTCCCCGCTGGGGCCGGTGAGCTTCAAGCAGACGGGCAACACGCTCCACCAAGTGGTCGACAAGCTCTACGTCGTGCAGTGGCAGGGCGGCACCGTAGTGATACTCTACCCGGATGAGTTCAAGACCGGGGAGCTGATCTACCCCGTCCCCACCTGGGCCGAGAGGGGCGGGTGAGCCCCTCCCCAAAACCTCTTTTTTGGGATCCAGAGGGGGTCCGAGGACAAATGAACGTTGACCTTCTCGTCCAGGCAGTCGCAAACGGCATCCTCCTGGCGGGCTTCTACGCGCTGGTGACCCTCGGCCTCAACCTGCTCTTCGGGGTCTTGGAGATCACGAACTTCGCCCACGGCGACCTCATCATGATGGGGGCGTACGCGACCCTCTGGCTGAACAGGCTCGCCGGGGTGGACCCGATCGCCTCAATTCCCATAGTGTTCCTCATCCTGTTCGGCGTCGGGCTGGCCGTCTACCTGCTCTTCTTCAAGCCCATCCTGAAGGCGCCAGCCCACAACCAGATAGCGCTGACCTTCGGCCTCTCGGTGTTCCTCCAGAGCCTAGCCCTGATAGCCTGGGGGTCGGACCTGAGGACGCTCGACATACCCTACGTGTCGAAGACCGTGTCCGTGGGCCCGGTGACGCTGGGCTATGGGAGGCTCATAGCCTTCTCCATAGCGGCAGCCTTCACCCTGGGATTCTTCGCCTTCCTGAAGTGGTCGAAGCTGGGTTACGCCGTCAGGGCGGTGAGCCAGGATCCCGAGGCTGCTTCCCTGCTCGGAGTGAACGTGAACAGGATATACGCCTTGGTGTCGGGGCTGGCGGCAGCCCTTGGTGGGGTGGCGGGGGTGCTCGTCGCCATCAACCTCTACATCCACCCCTACGTCGGCGTGGAACTCACGCTGAAGGCGTTCAGCGTCGTGATCCTTGGCGGGATGGGGAGCTACGTGGGCATGCTCGTGGCGAGCCTGGTGCTCGGCGTCTCTGAGTCGCTGGTGGGCGCGTTCTTCCCGCAGGGCTCTGGGCTGGCGCCGGGCGTTGCGTTCGCGATCATCGTGCTTGTCCTGGCCTTGAAGCCCGAGGGCCTCTTTAGGAGGTGACGTGGAGATGGCGGTCTCCGGGGCGTGGCTCGAGAAGAGGGCGCCTGTAATCTGGGTCTTGGGGCTGGCCGTCGCGCTGCTGCCCGCATTCCTCGGACCCTACCCGGCTCGGCTCGGGATAAACGTCCTGAAGTTCATAGTGCTGGCCATCAGCTTCGACATCCTCGCTAGGGCCGGTCAGATGAGCGTTGGCCACGCGGCGTTCTACGGCATAGGTGCCTACGCCATAGCCATGCTCTCCGTTCACAAGGGAGTGCCGGTGGAGCTCGGCCCCCTGGTCGGCGGGCTGTCCGCCGCGGCCGTGGCGGTCGGGCTGGGCTTCCTGACCCTGAGGATCAAGGGGGCCTACTTCTCCATAGGCACGCTCGCGTTCGCCGAGGCCCTGAAGGTCATCTTCCTCTACGCAAGGAAGTACACGTTCGGGGCACAGGGCATAGGGATCGAGCCCCTCTTCGGCGGAAACGTGCTCCTGTCTTACGCCTACATACTCGGCCTCGTGGTCGCCTCGGCCGCCGTAGTCAGGCTCCTAGAGGTCACTGGGGTCAACTACGCGCTCGCGGCCATAAGGGAGGACGAGGATGCGGCGGCCATGCTGGGAATCGACACGACCAAGTACAAGGTGCTCGCCTTCGTAATCAGCGCGTCCCTGGCGGGGGCGGCCGGGGGATTCGACGCCGGCTACACCACGTACGTCTACCCATATGAAGTGTTCAGCGTCGCGATATCCGTGGCCGCCATGATAATGCCCATCTTCGGCGGGCTGTACACGCTCTCGGGGCCAATAATGGGCGCAGTCTCGGTGTACCTGGCCGAGGAGATCTTGAGGAAGTGGATCCCGCAGGGATACACCATCGTCTACGGGCTCGTCCTGATGGTGTCCATCCTCTACCTCCCGAGGGGGCTGAGGGGCCTCCTCCTGGAGAGGGTCGCTCCGGCCCTTAGGGGCAGGGAGGGGGCTTCGTGAGTCTCTGACGCCGCCCCTCCACATCTTTCACTTCCCAGCGAAGCCTTGGTCCGAGGCTCACTCCCGCCCCTCAGGTTCGGAGATGACGGCCGTTCCCCACGCGTTTTTCACGATGGCTCCCTGCAGGAGTTCGGTCGTCTCGAAGTCTATGCCCACGATGGCGTTGGCTCCCATCTCTGCAGCCTTGGAGATCAACCTCTGCAGGCACTCCGACCTGGCCTTCTCCACCTCCGTGACGTAAGCGCGCACCTCCCCGCCCACGAGGCTCTGGAGGGCCGCAGCGAGCTGGCCTCCAACCCCCCTAGTCCTGACAGAAGTCGCGTGTACGAGTCCCACCACCCAGGCAGCGCTGTGACCGGGTATGCGGGGAGTCGTCACCGCGATCTTGCCGCGCCCCACTGAGCGCGCCCCACAGAAATATCTTACCGACAGATCGACGCCCGGGGACAGGAGATGAGGGCGAGGGTGAGGCTGCTGGGTGAGATGACCTTCGTCGGGGATGCCGACGGTCCAGGGATAGTCGTTGACAGAAAGGGGAGGCTCGGCCCGTCCCCCATGCAGCTAGTCCTCATGGGGGTGGCGGGGTGCACCGCCGTCGACGTCGCCGAGATCCTCGGGAGGAACGGGCAGGTCTTCGAGAGGCTGGAGGTCGTGGCCGAGGCCGAGAGGGCGCCGGAGCCACCGAGGGTGTTCACGAGGGTGAAGATAAGGTACGTGGTGCACGGAGACGTGGACGAAAACATCCTGAGAGACGCCATCAAGCTCTCGCAGGCTAGGTACTGCTCCGCCAGCATCATGGTGAAGAGATCGGGGGCCGAGGTCACGACCGAGTACGAGATAGTCAGGGGTCGCGAGGACT
>JAOZGN010000033.1 GCA_027491555.1 Thermoproteota archaeon | reverse complement strand
CCCTCCCTCTTGTCATCGCAGCCATCGGGCTCTACACCCTGTACGAGGTGATCTCGAAGCGGGAGCTGGAGATCGAGCACGGAGTGGCCGCTCTCATGATACTTGTCGGCGTGATCACCTACCGCCTAGGCCTGCACGTCGAGGGAGAACTCGTTCTCGGCCTCTACGGGACGGCGGAGCTGCTGGAGCACTACGCGGTCGAGAGGGCGGAGTCGGGGATAAGGTACCTGATCAAGCTGATGCCCAGATCCGCTAAGGTCGCGAGGGAGGGAGAGGTTCGAGAGGTGGACCCCTCCGAGATCCAGCCTGGGGACACTGTACTGGTCGCGCGCGGGGAGAGGATTCCCGTAGACGGGATGGTGGTCGATGGCAGGGGAAGTGTGGACCAATCCGTCGTTACCGGGGAGCCCCTCCCGGTGGAGGTTGCCGAGGGGAGCTACGTCTACGCCGGGTCCCTGGTCGAGGAGGGCTCCCTCGTGGTGAGGGCCCTCAAGGCTGGCGGCGACACCCTGCTATCGAAGATGCTCACCCTGGTGAACAAGTTCCGTCAGGAGAAGTCCTCAAGTGAGAGGCTGGTCCACAGGTTCTCGAGGATCTACCTCCCGGCAATGCTCGCCCTCGCCCTCCTCTCAACCGCCTTTCTGGGTCTGGAGCGCTCCATAGTTCTCATAGCCGTGGCATGCCCAAGCGCCTTCCTCGTGGCGATACCCGCGACGATGCTGTCCTCCTTGGCGGCGTCGGCGAGGAGAGGGGTCTTGTTCAAGGGTACTCCGCCGATCGAGCGGGCCGCCAAGGTGAGGGTCGTGGCGCTGGACAAGACTGGGACCCTCACGCTCGGCAGGCCCGTAGTAAGGCGGATTGTGAGCCTGGAGGGATTTGCGGAAGAAGAGGTGCTCAGGCTCGCGGCCTCCCTCGAGTTAGCATCGGAGCATCCCCTCGCGAGGGCGATCGTGAAGGAGGCCAGGCGAAGGGGGCTCAGGCTCACGGTTCCCGGTTCGGTGCGGGAGTTCCCCGGAGCGGGTATCGAGGGCGTCGTTGACGGCCGTGCGGTGATCGTCGGGCGGCCGGAGTTCCTCGCTGGCAGGGGGATCGCGCCGCCACCCCTCTCCCCCGACGGTATACTGGTGATGGTTGCAGTAGACGGCTCAGTCTGTGGGGCGCTCGAACTAGGGGACGAGGTGAACCCAGACTCTGCCGATGTGGTGAGGCGACTGGTCGAGAGCGGACTCCACGTGGTGGTCCTCACAGGCGACAGGAGGGAGAGCGCCGAGCCGATAGTTGAGTCCCTGGGCGTGGGAGAGTTCTACGCCGACCTGACCCCCGAGGACAAGTATCAGATAATTGAGGACTTGCGGGAGAGGTATGGCCCGGTCGCCATGGTGGGAGATGGCATAAACGACGCGCCCGCGCTGGCCAGGGCCGACGTAGGGTTCGCGGTGGGGGGAATCGACGCGGCCATCGAGGCGGGAGATGTGGTCCTCGTCTCTGGGCTCAAGAGGCTGCCTTGGGCTATCAAGATCTCCGAGATCACCGTCTCTAAGGCGTGGCAGAACCTCGCGATAATCCTCGCCGCAAAGTCAGCCGCGGCCCTGCTCGGGCTTTCCGGGGTACTGCCCCTGTGGGCGGCCGTGGCCATCGGGGACGACGGCGGGCTCGCCATAACCTCGCTGAACGCTATTTTGGGGCTCAGGAAGCTGCTGTCGAACGGCAGATAGGGTGTCTGAGTAACGGATAGGGTCAAAATTGAATCTACTTTTTCCGCCTGACAGAGAACCTTATCACATCCCCTCAAGCCGCTGAACGGCCAGAATCTCGTGGCCCCGCGACTTTGCCCAGGCTGGAATGTCCGCGATCGGTCCCGGGTCCGTGGCTCGGGTCTGCAGGGGCTCGGAGGGACGCGTGGGCGGAAAAAGCGTGTCCAGATCCAAACATATGTATAGCTTAATAGCCTTAAATAATCTCGGAGGTGTCGGCAAGGTTGGTGACCTCATTTGGCCACTATCCAAGTTGACGCGAGGGGAATGGCGTGCCCCGGACCGATCTCTGCGCTGACCAAGGCATACAGGAAGGCGAAGAACGGCGACGTTATAGAGGTCCTCGCCACGGATCCAGGCTTCAAGCCGGATGTGCAGGCATGGATCTCCCGCACTGGCAACGAGCTGGTTGAACTCAAGGAGGAGGGCGGGGTTATCAAAGCCGTCATAAAGGTCACGGCGAAGAAGTGATGGGTCCAGCTCCTCCCTCATCTTTTTCACAACTCCCCCCAGCATTCTGTTCGCAAAAAGGTAGTAGAGGGAGGGGCGGCGGTCAGTCCTGCTGGGCTTCTCGGAGCGATCTCCCCACCGCCTTAAGGACGTTCAGGGTGAACCCGAGACCTCTTCTGATGTCGGGGTCTCTGAGGGACGTGGCAAGGCCAATGAGCCCCACGGGTTTGCTCTCCTCCGTGACAGCGCTCGAGACGGCCGAAATCAGATCGCCCAACTTGTCCAAGGAGTCGTAGTCGACCTCGCCCAGCAGGCCCGCGAGCCTGTCTACGTTGTCGAGCGCCTTCAGCGTGCCGGTGTTCACGAGCAGCCCTGCAAGTCCGCTCACCACATCCTCGGACAGGATATCCGAGACTGCGTCAAGCAGGCCTAGCTCGTTCAACCTCTTGAGCAGGCCCACGAACTTGACGAGAGCCTCGGCCCCCTCCTCGTCTATCCTGACGGAACCGACCTCCAAATCACGCGCCACCTAAACTCACCACCCGCCCAGCCTCTCCAGAACTTCAGGCTCGGTTGCCCTGAAGTAGGCCTCGAAGACCGGGCCCCAGAACCCTGGGTTCCTGATGCTGCTCCAGTATGCGGCCACGAACAGATCCTCCATGAATCTCTTGAACTTGGACAGCCTCACCGGCACCGGGGGATGTTCGTAGTCGCTGATCACGAACGTCCCCAGCCCGTCCAGTATGATGGGGCAGTTCGTCCTCCCAGTGTATCGCGCGTCCATCCCCATTATCCTCTTGGCGACGGTCTCGGCCTGGAGGTGCGCTGTGACCCCGCTCTTCGACGTCGGCGCGTTGGTGCAGTCGCCGATCGCGAAGGCGTCGTCGTATCCCTCAACCTGGCTGGTGAACTTGTCAATCTTCACGAACCCACTTCCATCCCTGACGCCCTCGGGACTGATCTCTATCCTGGGGCCCTCGTTGGGGGGCACCACGGTAGCGACGTCGAACTTCAGCTCCTCTCCCTCGAGGCTGACTATCTTTCGCTCTTCTAGGTCGATCTGATCCGCCGTGAAGATCGTCCTTACCTCTATCCCCCTGGCCTCGAGTTCCGGCTCCACGATGTCGCTGACGGTCTTTGAAGGGTAGGCGTGAGGGAAGGGGACTGCCAACACGACCTTGACCGAGCTTGATCTCCCCATCCTATTCAGGAGTTCCCTTGAGAGAAAGGCGGCCTTAAGCGGTCCCGGCGGGCACTTGTAAATGGGGTCGGCCACCGCTATAACGAAAGTGCCGCTCTTGAGTCCCCTCAGGGACTCATGAAGTTTCACAGCCATCTCCTGGGTGTGGTAGTAGTCGCCGAACGCGTTCAGGAGAGCCTCGTGATTCTCCAGGGCCGAGTAGTCAAGGTGGACGCCCGCGGCTATGATCAAGCGGTCATAGTTCAACTCCCTCCCGCTGGCCGTAACCACCTCCCTCTCGTCAAGGTCGATGGAAGCGGCCTCGTCGTGAACGAAATCCACTCTGGGCTTGAGAAGGTCTGCGATCCTCCTCCTATAGAGGGTGGGGCTCTTACCCTGAAAGGCTATGAACAGGTTCCCGGGCTGGAAGTAGTGGTACTCGCTGCGGTCAATGACGGTGACATCGAACTTGCCAGCGAGGAGGTTGGCCGCTATGGCCCCACCCCCTCCCCCACCGACTATCACGACTTTGCCCCCTTCAGACAACTCCCCTCCCCCCAGACCTTCTCCGCGGGTCGGCATCACACGAAGAGTACGATAGCATCCTCGGCGGCCTGCTGGAGGAAGAATGTGGCGCCGACTATGTCGTCTACCTCCTCGATCAGGTCCTCCCTCTTGAGCCCCATTAGCTCGACTGTGTTGGAGCATGCGTAGAGCTTAACGCCCATCTCCTTCAACTCCCTCAGCATCTCTCGGATTGACGGCATCCCCAGCTCCTTGATCTTCTTCTTCATCATGCTGGTGGCCATGCCGGTCATGCCGGGAAGTATCGAGAGGATCGCTGGCATCCCCATGGAGGGATTGCCCACCGGGGTTACCTTCAGGCTGTCTACCCTATCCTTCCTGATTATGTCCAGGCCCCAGAATGTGAAGAACACCGCCGCCTCCATGCCCAAGGCGGCGGCGGTCTGGGCCAGTATCAGGGGAGGGTAGGCCATGTCTAGGCTACCCTTGGAGGCCACGATCATCAGCTTCTTGGCCATAAGGACCACTCTCCCGCTGGAGGATCGCGGTCTGGAGGAGTGTTAAGGAGAGTAGAACGATCGTCCGGACGGTCTGGCGCGCCGGATCAGAATTCAAGGGGGAACGTTTTATCGGAGCGCCGGTCGCTGGGATAGATGATGGCCAGAGAGCCCAGACCAGGAAAAATGGCTGAGAAGGCGATCGTGGCGGTCCTAGGGCCGGACTCCGCCTCCCTCCTCAGGGGCATGTGTTCCAACCTGATGTACCTCGTCCAGGCCTCCACCGAGGAGGGTGGCCTGGTGATCTACATGTTTGGCCTGAGAGTCGGTGAGAGGCTGGGAAGGGAGATGGCCAAGATGGGCCTCGCAGATCCGGTGGAAGGACTGAGGTCGGTCCTGAGGGATCTTGGCCTGGTCGATGACGTTAAGGTGATGCATGAGACTCCCCGGGAGGTCTCTCTAAGGGTGGAAGGCTCGCTCGAGGCGAAGAAGATGAAGCTCGTCTACTCGTCCAGCGCTGGCTGCAACTTCACGAGGGGCTTCGCGGCTGGCTTCCTATCAGAAGTCTTGGGGGAGACGGTGTTTGTCGAGGAGAGGGAGTGCTACTCCCGCGGAGACCCAGCTTGCGTTTTCGCTGCGAGGACAATAGTCGCCAACCCTTCTGTGAGGCATTCGGTGAGGAGGGCCATAGTGGACTACCTGAGGGCCAACCCGGGAGCCCACCTCCGGCAGATCGCCCGAGACCTGGGCCTCAGCTTAGGTACCCTCCGCTGGCACATCGGCGTCCTAGAGAGGCACGGTATGGTAAGAGAGAGAAGGAAAGGAAATCTCACAGAATTCTACCTTTCGGAGTAGTTTCAAGGCTCTCTGCCTGTCAGCTAGCCTCCAGCAGTCCCTCTAGCGCTACTGAAACCTCCTCCGGCGAGGACGCGGTGTAATACTCTCCAGTAGTCAGGTGGGCTATGAGAGCGGAGACGGCGGAGCCCACCGCAAACGGATCGTATCTCCTAGAAGCCAGTTTGACAAATCGCTCGGCGTCGAACCAGCCGTCCTCGGATAGGCTGAGCCTGTACAGCAGACCAGCGCCTTGAGGCGTTATCCTGTGGGCCGACGCCACGGGGTCGGGGTTTATCACGGCGACCTTCAGCCCCTCTCTGGCCATCAGCTGGGCCGCGGCCGCGACGTCCTCGATCGCCTGATGCCTCTGGACGTTGCTGACCGCGTGCTCCCTCCTCCCCCTCCTACCGGTGAGGGGGTTGACCGGCAGGGGCACGTTTGGGTAGCCGTCCGTCAGGACTATCACGAGGGGATCGGAGTCCGGGTCCCTCAGCCTCTCCGCCCGGGCGAGGGCTAGCGCGAGCATCAAGCCGGACGCGAGGGGCGTGAGCCCGGAGACGCTGAGCTTTCCCAGGAGCCTCGCAACCTTCGCGACGTTGGTGGTCGGCGGGTGCACCACGAAGGCGTCCATGTCCCTGAGGGCCACGACCCCTATCCGGTCCCTCCTGGAGCTGAGCTCCCTGTACAGCCGGGACAGCGCCCTGGCAAACTCGATCCTGACCAGCGTCATGGAGTCGCTGAGGTCCAGGACTATGATCGCCGTCAGGGGGACGTTTCTCTCGTAGAGCTTCTCCCTGACATCCTCCGGACGTATCCTCACCCTCAGTACCTCCTCCGCCGGCGCCGCGCCCGCTGAGACGGCCGACACTATGCTGGCCGTCACGTGAATCGACGCGGGCCTCCCCCTCGGGATCCTCCACCCCCTTACCCTGCCCCTCTTGACCTCGGGGTCCGTCTTCGTCCTCCCACCCCTAGCAGATCTGCCGACT
>JAOZGN010000032.1 GCA_027491555.1 Thermoproteota archaeon | reverse complement strand
CCCTCCCTCTTGTCATCGCAGCCATCGGGCTCTACACCCTGTACGAGGTGATCTCGAAGCGGGAGCTGGAGATCGAGCACGGAGTGGCCGCTCTCATGATACTTGTCGGCGTGATCACCTACCGCCTGGGCCTGCACGTCGAGGGAGAACTCGTTCTCGGCCTCTACGGGACGGCGGAGCTGCTGGAGCACTACGCGGTCGAGAGGGCAGAGTCCGGGATAAAGTACCTGATCGAGTTGATGCCCCGCTCCGCCAAGGCGGTGAGGGACGGAGAGGTCAGAGAGGTGGACCCCTCGGAGATTCGACCGGGGGACGCGATCCTGGTGGCGCGCGGGGAGCGAGTCCCCGTCGACGGCCTTGTGGTTGACGGCTGGGGGAGTGTAGATCAGGCCCTCGTGACGGGGGAGCCGCTACCCATCGAGGTAGCGGAGGGGAGCTACGTCTACGCGGGATCCCTGGTCGTGGACGGGTCTCTGGTGGTGAGGGCCATCAAGGCGGGCGGGGACACCCTGCTCTCGAAGATGCTGACTCTTGTGAGTAAGTTCCGCCAGGAGAAGTCGTCGAGCGAGAGGCTCGTCCACCGCTTCTCTCGGGTGTACCTCCCCGCGATGCTCGCGCTGGCCCTCCTCTCGACGGCCTTCCTCGGGCTGGAGCGATCAATAGTGCTCATAGCCGTGGCCTGCCCGAGCGCCTTTCTGGTGGCCGTCCCGGCGACGATGCTCACCTCCCTGGCCGCCTCGGCCAGGAGGGGAGTCCTATTCAAGGGAACTCCCCCAATGGAGCGGGCGGCCGAGGTGAAGGTCGTCGCCTTGGACAAGACGGGCACCCTCACGCTCGGCAGGCCCGTGGTCAGGCGGGTTGTCAGTCTGGGGGATCTAGCCAAGGATGAGGTCCTCAGGGTCGCGGCCTCCTTGGAGCTCGCGTCGGAGCACCCCCTCGCCAGTGCCATCGTGGACGAGGCGAGGCGCCGGGGGATGAGGCTCTCAGTCCCGGGATCGGTGAGGGAGTTCCCGGGGGCCGGAATCGAGGGCGTCGTCGACGGCCGCGTGGTGGTCGTTGGGCGGCAGGAGTTCCTGGCGAGCAGGGGGATCGAGCCGCCCAACATCTCCTCAGAGGGTATCTTGGTGCTGGTCGCGGTGGACGGCTCAGTCGCCGGGGCGATCGAGCTCGGGGACGAGGTCAACCCCGACTCGGCTGAAGTGGTCAGGCGACTTGCCTCGGATGGACTGCGGGTGATAGTGCTCACCGGTGACAGGAAGGAGAGTGCCGAGCCGATCGTTCGGTCGCTGGGCGTGAGCGAGTTCTACGCTGACCTCACCCCAGAGGACAAGTACAGGATCATTGAGGAGCTGCGGGAGAGGTACGGTCCCGTCGCCATGGTGGGCGACGGGATAAACGACGCGCCGGCCCTGGCCAAGGCCGACGTGGGGTTCGCGGTCGGCGGTATCGACGCGGCCATCGAGGCGGGAGATGTGGTCCTCGTCTCCGGGCTCAAGAGGCTGCCCTGGGCCATCCAGATCTCCAAGATCACTGTCTCTAAGACTTGGCAGAACCTCGCGATCATACTCGCCGCCAAGTCCGCCGCCGCCCTGCTGGGGTTAGCCGAGATCCTACCCCTCTGGGCCGCCGTGGCCGTCGGAGACGATGGCGGGCTCCTCATAACGTCGCTGAACGTGATCCTCGGGTTGAGGAGGCTTCTATCGGAAGGCTAGGCGGGGCTAGGGTCAGCTTGGGTGGCAAGGAGCGTGGATTCGGTGGTGAGTTCAACGCTTTCGTCTGATTAGGAACCTTATCACGTTCCCTCCCAGCCGCTGGACGGCCAGAACCTCGTGACCTTGGAACTTGGCCCAGGCCGGGATGTCCGCGATGGACCCTGGGTCTGTGGCCAGCACCTCTAGCACTCCCCCGATCGGGACATCCCTCACTGCCCTGCTCGTCCTGATGACAGGTAGGGGACACATGAGGCCTCTAGCATCGAGCGTCTTGTCCGGTTTGACTACAGACACACGTGATCCCCTCTCCCAGTCGTGCTCTCTCCCCTTGGGCGGCGGGTGCCGGACCCCGCCGCAGGGAGACTTCTCTTACACACCTCAACATATGTATAGCCTAATACCCTTAAATAATCCCTGAAGCTAGGGAGAACGGTGACCGAGTTTGGCCACGATCCAGGTTGACGCAAGGGGTATGGCGTGCCCGGGACCCATCTCCGCGCTGACCAAGGCCTACAGGAAGGCGAAGAACGGGGACACCATAGAGGTCCTCGCCACCGATCCAGGCTTCAAGCCTGATGTCCAGGCGTGGATCTCCAGAACCGGCAACGAGCTGGTTGAACTCAAAGAGGAGGACGGAGTTATCAAGGCCGTCATCAAGATCACGGCCAAGAAGTGAGCCCTACCCCTCTCTCGTTTTTATGCCCGCCTATGCCCCCTCGGGCAAAAGAGATTGTGGGGGTGGGCAGTCAGCCCTTTGAGTCCTCACGGAGCGATCTTCCCACAGCTTTGAGGATGTTCAAGGTGAACCCGAGACCCCTCCTTATGTCGGGATCTCGCAGGGACGTGGCGAGCCCGATGAGTCCAATGGGTTTGCTCTCCTCACCTACCGCGCTTGAGAATGCAGCGATCAGATCACCCATCCTATCCAGGGAGTCGTAATCGACGCGACTCAGAAGGCTCACAAGCCTATCTGCGTTATCCAGCGCCTTAAGCGAACCGGTGTTCACGAGCAGTCTCGCGAGCCCGCCAATAACATCCTCTGACAGGAGATCTGAGAGCGTATCGAGCAGGCCCAGTTCGTTGACTCTCTTGAGAAGGTCAACGAACTTGATGAGCGCTTCAGCCCCTTCCTCGTCTATCCGGATAGAACCGACCTCCAAATCGTCAGCCAACTGGACTCACCACCCTCCCACCTTCTCCAGAACCTCGGGCTCAGTGGACCTGAAGTAAGCCTCAAAAACAGGCCCCCAGAACCCGGGATTCCTAATGCTGCTCCAGTATGCGGCCACAAACAGATCCTCCATGAACCTCTTGAACTTGGACAGCCTCACCGGCACCGGGGGATGGTCGTAGTCGCTGATCACGAACGTTCCCAACCCGTCTACTATGATGGGGCAGTTGGTCCTCCCTCTGTACCGAGCGTCCATCCCCATTATCCTCTTCGCGACCGTCTCGGCCTGGAGGTGCGCCGTGACCCCGCTCTTTGATGTTGGGGCGTTGGTGCAGTCGCCGATCGCAAACGCGTCGTCGTACCCCTCCACTTGGCTGGTGAACTTGTCTATCTTGAAGAATCCGCTTATGTCTCTGACGCCGTCGGGACGAACTTCGATCTTGGGGCCCTCGTTGGGCGGAACCACGGTCGCGACGTCGAACTCAAGCTCCTCTCCCTCGAGGCTGATGATTTTCCTCTTCTCTAGGTCGATCCGATCTGCCGTAAAGATGGTCCTCACCTCTATCTCCCTTGCCTCTAGCTCAGGCTCTACGATGTCGCTGATGGTTTTTGAGGGGTAGGCGTGCGGAAACGGGACGGCCAGTACGACCTTGACAGACCTCGACCTCCCCATTCGATCCATGAGTTCCTTAGACAGAAATGCGGCCTTGAGCGGCCCCGGCGGGCACTTGTATATAGGATCCGCCACCGCTATGACGAAGGTGCCCCCCTTGAGCCCCCTCAGAGACTCGTAAAGTCTCGCAGCCATCTCTTGGGTGTGGTAGTAGTCGCCGAACTTGTTTAGGAGGTCCTCGTGGCCCTCCAAGGCCGAGTAGTCGAGGTGGACGCCCGCGGCTATGATGAGGTGTTCGTAGGTGAACTCCCTTCCGCTGGCCGTTATGACCCTCCTCTCGTCGAGGTCGACGGAGGTGACCTCGTCGTGAACAAACTTTACACTTGGGTTGAGGAGATCAACAATCCTCCTTCTGTAGAGGGTGGGGCTCTTACCCTGAAATGCTATGAACAGGTTTCCGGGCTGAAAGTAGTGGTACTCACTGCGGTCGATGACGGTGACGCTGTACTTCTCAGCAAGGAGGTTGGCGGCTATGGCCCCGCCGCCTCCCCCGCCGACTACCACAACTCTGCCCCCTTCACCCAACTCTCTCCTCCCCCTGAACTTGTTCCGCGCGGGCGTTTACACGAAGAGCACGATGGCATCATCGGCAGCCTGCTGGAGGAAGAAGGTGGCGCCGACTATGTCGTCCACCTCATCAATCAGGTCCTCCCTCTTGAGCCCCATGAGTTCGACCGTGTTGGAGCACGCGTATAGCTTGACGCCCAGCTCTTTCAGCTCCTTGAGCATCTCCCTTATTGTCGGCATCCCCAGCTCCTTGATCTTCTTCTTCATCATGCTGGTGGCCATGCCGGTCATGCCGGGGAGGATCGAGAGGATCGCTGGCATCCCCATGGACGGGTTGCCCACCGGGGTGACCTTCAGGCTGTCTACCCTGTCCTTCCTGATTATGTCAAGGCCCCAGAACGTGAAGAACACGGCCGCCTCCATGCCCAAGGCGGCGGCAGTCTGGGCCAGGATCAGGGGAGGGTAAGCCATGTCCAGGCTACCCTTGGAGGCAACGATCATCAGCTTCTTGGCCATGAGAATCACTCTCCCGTTGATTGTTCACGTCCCGGAGGAGTGTTAAGGAGAGTAGAACGATCGTCTGGACGCTCTGGCGCGCCGGTTGGAGATTGAGGGGAACGTTTTATCGAAGCACCGCTAACTCGGATAGACGATGGCCAGAGAGCCGGGATCTGGAAAAATGGCTGAGAGGGCGATCGTGGCCGTCCTTGGGCCGGACTCCGCCTCCCTCCTCAGGGGCATGTGCTCCAACCTGATGTATCTCGTCCAAGCGTCCACCGAGGAGGGTGGCCTTGTGATCTACATGTTTGGCCTGAGGGTCGGCGAGAGGGTCGGGAGGGAGATGGCCAAGATGGGCCTCGCGGACCCGGTGGAGGGGCTGAGGTCGGTCCTGATGGATCTTGGCCTAGTCGACGATGTCAGGGTGGTGCACGAGACTCCGCGGGAGATCTCCCTGAGGGTGGAGGGCTCGCTTGAGGCGAGGAAGATGAGGCTCGTCTACTCATCCAGCGCTGGCTGCAACTTCACCAGGGGGTTCGCGGCTGGCTTCCTGTCCGAAGTCCTCGGTGAGACCGTGTTCGTCGAGGAGAGAGAGTGCTACTCCCGCGGAGACCCGGCGTGCGTCTTTGTAGCGAGGACGATTGTTGCCAATCCTGCCGTGAGGCACTCGGTGAGGAGGGCGATCGTGGACTACCTCAGGGCCAACCCCGGGGCCCATCTAAGGCAGATCTCTAGAGACCTGGGCCTAAGCCTGGGCACCCTCCGCTGGCACATCGGTGTCCTGGAGAGGCACGGCATGATTAGAGAGAGGAAGAAGGGAAATCTAACGGAGTTCTACCTTGCAGAATAATTTCGATTCTATTTGCCCGTCAGCTAGCCGCCAGAAGACCCTTCAGTGCGGCTGAAACCTCCTCCGGAGATGATGCCGTGTAGTAGTCCCCAGCCGTCAGATGGGCTATGAGAGCCGAAACGGCAGACCCCACCGCAAATGGGTCGTACCTCCTAGAAGCCAGCTTGATGAACTGCTCGGCGTTGAACCAACCGTTCTCGGAGAGGCAGATCCTGTAGAGCTGACCGGCGCCTTGAGGCGTTATCCTGTGGGCTGATGCCACGGGGTCGGGGTTTATCACGGCGACCTTCAACCCCTCTCTGGCCATCAGCTGGGCCACGGCCGCGACGTCCTCGATCGCCTGATGCCTCTGCACGTTGCTGACCGCGTGCTCCCTCCTCCCCTTCCTCCCGGTCAGGGGGTTAACTGGCAGGGGCACGTTGGGGTAGCCGTCGGTCAGCACGATGACGAGGGGATCGGAGTCCGGGTCCCTCAGCCTCTCTGCCCTGGCCAGGGCCAGCGCGAGCATCAGGCCGGATGCGAGGGGCGTGAGCCCAGAGACGCTGAGCCTGCCGAGGAGCCTCGCAACCTTCGCGACGTTCGTGGTTGGCGGGTGCACCACGAACGCGTCCATGTCCTTGAGGGCGACGACCCCTATCCTGTCCCTCCTCGAGCTGAGTTCCCTGTACAGCCGGGACAGCGCCCTGGCAAACTCCATCCTGACCAGCGTCATGGAGTCGCTGAGGTCTAGGACTATAATCGCCGTCAGGGGAACGTTCCTCTCGTAGAGCTTCTCCCTGACATCCTCCGGCCTTATCCTCACCCTCAGTACCTCCTCCACCGGCGCCGCGCCCGCTGAGATGGACGACACTATGCTGGCCGTCACGTGAATCGACGCGGGCCTCCCCCTCGGGATCCTCCACCCCCTTACCCTGCCCCTCTTGACCTCGGGGTCCGTCTTCGTCCTCCCACCCCTAGCAGATCTGCCGACT
>JAOZGN010000001.1 GCA_027491555.1 Thermoproteota archaeon | reverse complement strand
CGAACCTCGCGACAGACGAGGCCGTGAGGAACTCTGCGCACCTGATGGAGACCCGCTTGAGGGGGGAGTCTTCGCCTGCAGTAGCAGGTAGGCCCCCCATGGCCTCGAGGGTCACTCCAGAGCGGGGATGCAGAGGTCAGCGGGGTACGTGGGGACCCAGCAGGAGGAGATCTGCCTAGTCCTCCACCTGGGTCTGCAAATCCGTTAATTTTGTCGCCCGGACGTGTTCGTGGTCAGGGTATTGGACCTCAGGATAGGGACCTCCGGGTGGGACTACGCCGACTGGGTGGGCCCCTTCTACCCCAAGTCGGAAGGGGCCAGGCTCACGCTCTACTCGAGGCTGTTCAACACCACGGAGGTCAACTCCACCTTCTACCAGATCCTCGACAGGGAGACCTTCGAGGGCATGGCGAGGGTCACGCCGGAGGGGTTCGACTTCTCGATCAAGATGCTCAGGGATGTGACCCACAGGAAGAGGCTCAGGCTCGACAGGGGGATCAAGGCGGATCTCAAGCTCTTCTTCGACTCTCTGGAGCCCCTCCGCTCGGCGGGAAAGCTCGGCCCGATCCTCGTTCAGCTCCCACCCAGCTTCCGGGCCAGGACGGACAGGCTTGAGCACCTACTCTCCCTCTCCCCGGAGTGGGCTACCCTCGCCATAGAGTTCAGGCACCCGAGCTGGGACGACCCGAGGGTGCTCAGAATGCTGGAGTCCGCAGGGGCGGCGTACGTCGTGTCGGACTGGGGTGGGGCCCCTCCGAGGGCGATTGTCACGTCGGACGTGGCCTACTTCAGGTGGCACGGTAGGGGTGAGAAGGTCCCGTACAACTACCTCTACTCCGAGGATGAGCTGAGGCCCTGGGCTAAGGCCGTGGAAGAGGCCAAATCGTCGGCTAAGAGGGTCTACGGCTACTTCAACAACCACTACCACGCCTACGCGCCCGAGAACGCCATCGTGATGCTGAAGATGCTGGGGGCGGCGGGCCCACAGCACGAAGAGGCCCTCGGGAGGATCAGGTCCTGGAGGGAGTCCCTCGGGGCGGCCGGGGCCTCCCTAGAGGAGTACGTGGAGAGGTTGGAGGAGGGGTCGGCCCCCAAACCCAGGGAGGGCGTGCTCGAGATGCTCAGGATTTTGACGGACGAGAGGAGGCTGGAGAGGGCCAAAGAGATACCCTCAAGCCAGGTGGTGGTCGTTGCGGACAAGGCGGACATCCTTATGGCCAGGGTGAAGGACTACGACGTGACGATAGACGTCAGGCAGGGCGTTATCCTGCACGACTGCGCGGACTGGACGAGGCAGTCTCAGAGGAAGATGTTCTGCAAGCACCTGGCCGCCCTGTTCCTGAACCTCCCCCCAGACAGGGCCGAGAGGCTCCTCAGGTGGATACTCCGGGAGAAGGACAAGATAGTTTTCAGGCCTTTCACCGGAGACGGGAGGAGGTGGTAATTTGTCTCACTCCTCCCGGACCTCTCGGCGTTCCCCCTCCCGCGGTGCCGCCTTGGCGAGTACATCTAATCTCTCCAGCAGACGCCGCGCCTCCTGATTCATTCCCGCCTCTTCGGCGGGGGCGCCCTCCAACAGCACGAGGAGGACGACGGCTAGCAGGGGAGCTCCCAGAATCGGGAACCACATCCAGGGCCTCAACTCGAATCCCCCCTCCAACGGTTCCGTTATGTTTTCGCTGGCCGGGCGAGCCGAGGGCGGCCCCCCTGGTAGGAATTCAATTGCCAGCCTCGGCATTGCCGCCGAAAGGTCGACGGAGTATGAGGCCTCCGTCCCTCCCGGGACCGCCAAGTCGACCCACACGGCCACGTCGGAGGCCGGGGTCTTCGCGGCCCTAACGCCCACTCCAGACGCGGACACGGCGTCATCTACCCTCGCGCCGAGGGGGACAGCCACCAGGGTAGTCACCACTCCACCGGGGCTAGATGCGGAGATCACGCTCGGTGACGGGCAACCCGCGTCTATGGTCACGGGCGCCCCGCTCGAATGCGTGATGGCCAGCACTACGGGCTCGCCCGACTGGGAATACGGATCACCCTGGGGGTCGGTGTGGATCGCCTTCCAAGTTCCGTCGCCATCCGCCGATAAGGTGCGGAGCCTCACCCGCTGCGCGTCGGCGGACGCCGGGAGGTAGAGCAGACTCCTGACGCGTGAGATTGATATGAGGTCGTCTAGGCGGTCTATCTGACCCCCTACATCCAAGACCTGGCCAGTCAGCCCCTCTGCCAGGCGTCTCACCAGAAGACCTGACCCTTCGACCTTTCGGAGAGAGGAGTTCAGCTCCACCAGCGATGTGGCCGTGTCGTTCGCGATCCTGCCCATCCTCGCCATCCCCCTCCCCGTGCCGTTTGAAATCGCTGATACCGTGTCGTTGAGGAGATCGACGGTGCCCTGCATGGTGTGCCCGAGTTCCTGAAGACCGTCGAGAAGATCGGAGATCTGGGGAGGAGGACCCTGCGTGCTGTTCGTGAGCAGGTAGAACTCCATCCTGAGCGCCCTCTCCAGGGCCGTTAGTCCCTGGACCATGTAGCTCACCTCAACCTCCAGCTTCTCCGTTAGGGCCCTTAGCGCGCTCATCGCACGCGCGAAGTCAGCGCTCGAGTTAGACAGGTAGCCGAGGCTGTCCAGCAGCCCGGAGAGGTTGGCTAGGGTGTCACCCATTGACCTCAGGAGGTTGTCGTACGAGGCGAGGCTCGCATTAAGCTCGATCAGGGATTCCCTCAACTCGACGAGATCCTCGCGCCTCTCGAGTAGTTCAGATAGATTGCCCTGGGCTGCTGGCGTTACAGAAACGGTGATGGGACGGAGCCTGACCAACCCCACGTCAGCGTCGGGAGACACTCTGGCGGCGAGCGTCGCCGTGGCTTCTCCGTCGCCGAGCCGCAGGGGTACCAAGTGAACGGTGGTCCCACCGAGGTTGAAGGTGCCCGCCTCTGACGGGGTGAGGCGGGCGTCCTCCAAGATCTCACCATCGACCTGGATCAGCAAGAGGGAGGAGAGGGGAACGCAGACCCTGTCACCGTCAACGCATCCACATAGATCGTTCCGAAGGGACAGGGAGATCTCGACGGAGTCTCCCCTCCTCACCGGAAGGTAAGATCTGCCCCCGGAGCTCAGTGGCTCAGCCTCGGTGCCGTTTACGCGAAACGCTGCAGCGACCCTGACGGGAGGGGGGAGGGCGGTTTCTACCGAGTATGAGATCCTAACATCCTTTCCGGGTTCAACTCTCACCCCGCTCCAAGTGAGATAGACCAGGCCGCGCAGCGTCTCCGTCACGGCGGTCGGTTGAACTCCATTCACCCTGAGAGTGTCCAAGTCGGGCATCACAACCCTGTCGGTGATAGAGGCCTCCCCTAGGTATCCTGGGTTTCTCAGGGTGAGGGTGACATCCAGCGAGTGAGAGAGGACCTCACCCGTAGGAGAGATACTAACGCGGGAGGTAGATGTCTTGTGGACCTCATACTGATTCGCACTCGGGCTCACTGCGTCGGATGGGGGCGTTGAAGATCCGCGTATAGCGCCTGTAACCAGCAGGACGGCCAGCAGAACAGCGCGGGTGAGCCCACGAACTCTCATGGGCCCACCCCCCTCTCGACCTCCTCGACGCGCCTCCTTATCCTGTTAAGCCTCTCCTCGTAGGACTCGGGTGGCATCGCCCCCTTGAGAACCTCAAGAATCATGAGTTCCCTCCTAATCGACTCTATCTCCTTACCCCCGTCCACGCTGAGGTGGCCGTGGCGGCTCGCGTCCCCCCGGAGGATCTTGCCGTCCACCATCCGAACGATCCTCTCCGCTTGGCTGGCCACCCTTGGGTCGTGGGTGACTAAGACAACCGTCTGGCCCGTGGCCTCGTGAATCTCTCGGAGCATGCCGATGGTCTCCATCCCGGTCTTCGTGTCTAGGTTGCCCGTGGGCTCGTCGGCCAAGATAAGGGAGGGCATGTTGGCAAGGGCCCTAGCTATGGCGGCCCTCTGCCTCTCACCTCCGCTGAGCTGCGACGGCCTGTGGTTCACCCTATCCCCCAGGCCGACCGCTTCCAAGAGCCTCGTAGCCCTGGCCCTAATCTCCCCGCCTTCGAGGCGTCCCAGTATGTGCATTGGAAGCTCTACGTTCTCCAGGCAGCTGAGAGTGGGGATCAGATTGAAGAACTGGAAGACGAAGCCGATCTTCCGGGCCCTCGTCCCAGCGAGCCCACGTTCACCAAGCCCTCCAACATCCACCCCGTCTATGATCACACTCCCGGAGGTTGGCTTGTCCATGCAGCCGATTAGGTGTAGCAGGGTAGACTTCCCCGAGCCCGACGGCCCCATTATGGCCAGGAACTCCCCCCTCCTGATCTCGAGGTCCACTCCGTCAAGGGCCGTCACGGGCACAGCCCCCGGGTAGACCTTCGTGACACCCTCCAGCCGGACTATCTCGTCACTCATACCTGAGCGCCTCCACGGGCTGCGTTCTCGACGCCTTCAAGGCGGGAGCCAGTCCTGAGACGAATCCTATGACCTCGGCAAGCGCCAAGGCTCCCAAGACGAGCTTTGGAGAGAAGATGGCCCTGAAGGTGAACCCGGCGGCCTCCGACACCCAGGCCTCTATGATGGGCGTTATCGCGAGGCTCAGGTACACGCCGAGGATCCCTCCAAACAGGCACAACAGGAACGACTGGAGCATGAATATGCCCAGAATGCGCTCATTTGTGGCTCCGAGCGCCTTAAAAATCCCTATCTCCCTAGTCCTCTCCACAACGCTCGTCATCATGGTCGCAGCGACGCTGGTGCCGCCTACTAACAGTGCGACACCGCTGACGGCAAGAAGGACCGCGTTTACGAATCCCAAGATCTTGTCAATGCTTCTCATCATGGACTCGGGAGACGAAACCTCAAGGCCGGGGAACTCCGACTCCACCCTCCTCTCGAAGTCGGCCTCTAGATCCTGCCTCTTGAGTTCGACCAGGACGAAGCTCACCTGACCGAGGTACCCCGTCATGTTCTGCATGTAGGCCAGGGGGATAAACACATAGCTGTCGAAGAAGCTCCCGCCTCGCTCTAAGATCCCGACCACCTCGAAGCTCTCCGCCTCGTCGCCGCCGCTGGATATCTCGATCCTGTCATCCACCGACAGATCCATCTCTCTCGCCGCGGCAAAGCCCAGAACTGCCTCTCTCCTCGACCAGTTCGGCATCTTGCCCTTTCCGAGTTCGACCGAGATTACAGAGAATATCTGCGCCTCGGCTCCGACCACGAGGGATATGTCCCCGTTAACGAACATCATACCGCCAAGATAGGCCGAGGCGGTCCTAACCTCAGGATATGACCTGACGATCTGGAGGTAGCTCTCGTCCATCCTGTTTCCCATGGCAAATCCCTTTGAAGGGGAGACCATGATGTCGGCCATCTCTGAGAAGGACTCTCTGAGCTGAACCGACGTTCCCTCCGAGATGGCCCCCAGGGTCACCATCATCGCGATGCCTATGGCGACGCCGAGCAGGGTTAGGGTCGTCCTCACTTTTCTGTTGGAGAAGTCCCTGATTATCATCCTGACAGTTATCCTCAGCATCCCTCCATCTCCTCTCTCCTATTCGGGGTACCTCTGCCTGAGGTCCAGCACCCTCCTCCTCTTGATCTGAGAGCTGTCTGAGCCTAGATTCTCAGGGGGACTTGCAAACTCCACCTCTACCTTCATTATGGATCTTGTGACCTCCAAATCATGCCTCAAGGTCCTCACATCAAGGACGGCGTCTCGGATCCTAGCCCTGAGTTCTTCGGAGGGGACCCTCGCCTCGACCCGGACAAGGATGGAGTCTCTCATCCCCTCCCCGGTGATGATCAGCTGATAGTCAACGACGCTTGGGATCCCCAGTATGGCATCGTCGAAGAAGGAGGGATACATGTTCTCCCCCGTGCCGAGCGTGAACATGTCGTCGGTTCGGCCCTTTATCCGACTTATCCTCCTCGTTGGGCTGCCGCACCCGCAGGCGCCGTCAACCGGAGAGGCTACGTCGCCGGTTCTGTAACGAATGAAGGGCATGGCCCTTCTGCTCAGCGTCGTGAAAACGACTTCGCCGTCTTCACCCGGAGAGACCCTCTCACCGGTCTCGGGATCCACCACCTCTACATAGTGATCAACTTCGTTCAGGTGGAGGCCACTCCTCTCATCACACTCAGATCCTAGAGCGAACGTCGCCTCCGTCAGACCGTAAGAGTCGGAGACCTTGGCGCCCCACTTCTCCTCTAGATATGTCCGGACCCTCTCCGGCCAGGCCTCCGCACCCAGCCCAATTCGCCTAACTCCGTAAGATCTGAGATCCGCGCCCGAGTTCGACAGCTCCTCTGTGACCCTGTAGACATATGACGCGGTCCCCACTATGGAGATGGGCCTGAACCTCTCAATCAGCTCCAGCTGCTCCCAGGGGCTGAGAGAGTTGCTGGCCGGTATGGGCAGGCCGCCAGCGCACTCGACGATCCTCTGAGAGATGTATCCCGCCCCCCAGCTCGGCCTTCCATACGCGAACATTATCTGGACGGCCCGCCGTCGACTCTCCTGAATCTGGGGCCGCAGGATCGTACCAGCCAGCTGTATCGTTCTCTCTATCTCCTCCCTAGTGAAGAAGACGAGCTTAGGCCTTCCAGTAGTTCCGGCTGTTGAGTACACTGCCCCAACTTCTTCCACGGGCACGCACAGGAACTGATACGGGTCTGCTGAGAGGTCCTTTGGAGAGGTCGTGGGCATCTTTTGAAGATCGTCCGCGCCCCTGATATCATCGGGAGTCACCCCTGCCTCTCTCATCAGGTTTCTGTAGAACTTGCTGTGTGAGTAGGCCCACCGCAGTATCCATCTCACCTTAGAGTCGGCATTTCTGTCGATTAGCCTGCGAAAGACTGGTCGAGCCGTGTACTTCAGCCTGGGCCTCCTTCTCAGGAGGGATACCGTCGCTGCGAATAGCTTCTGTCTCACGCTAGCCCGCCCCCTGAGAAGCTGTCTTCGTAGACCACCCGCCTAAGCTTCCCGCCCCGGGTCAGATTGCCTCCCAAGTCTGGGTGGAACTCAACCTCCAGGGGAAGGACCATCTCAACCTTGATGGCGGTGCCCAAGCCCGGGATGTCCATGAGGATCCTGTCGTTGAGCTCCTCCACGAACGCCCTATCATTTGAGGTCTCTGCGCTGATCTTGAGGGTGAGCTTGGGCTTGTAACCCTCTCTCGTCAGGACGGCCTGCCAGGCCTTCACCCGACCGTGCTTTCTTATCCTCCGGAGGGACTTGTCGAGCTGAACTTCTGAGAACCTGAGTCCTCCCAGGTTTATCAGGTCGTCGAGCCTGCCTAAGATCTTCACTCTGGGATGCGTCCGTCCGCAGGAGCACCTTGAGGTGCCCACCACGCGTACAAGGTCACCCGTCCTGTATCGGACGAGGGGGAGGGCCTCCCTGAAGTTGGTCAAGACGAGCTCGCCCTCAACACCCTCCGGGGCGTCTTGGAGGTAAACGGCTCGAGGAGTGTAGGTCGGATCGCGCTCCTCCCGCTCAAGCTCGCTCTTTGGAATCACCTCCGCTATCTGGTTGTCTAGCCAGAAGTGGAGGCCCTCGTGAGCCGAGCATTCGCTCGCGAAGGTTGAGGACTCCGTGAGGGAGTATAGGTCGTACGCCTCCATTCCGTACTCCTCCTCGACGTACGGCCTGTACGGGTCTAGGAGATCCCCGCCGAAGATTCCCGTCCTCAATCTCTGAAGGAGGTCCTTGGGCCTGACCCTCCGCACCCTCGTGAGGGCGGCGTAGAGGAGGTTTCTAGGGGTTTGATGCTCCCTGAACCTCTCGGCGGTCCGCCGCCTAGAAGTCTCGGGCAAGTGCTCCGCCAGCAGCATCAGCATGCTGGGGAGCCCTGTGAGCATCGTCGGCTGGATCTGCATGGCGAACGGCATAGCGAACTGCATGAGGTAGAATGACACCATTACCGCCTGAACTCTCACGCCCCTGCCTCTCAGGGCGTCGACGGCCCAGTAGGGAATTGCGTCGGAGATCATGGGCGCGGCAGAGCTGAACTGGAATATCACGTCGTCCTCCCTCACGCCGAGCAGGTCGAATAGTCTGAACAGCTGAACCCTCGTCTCCTCTATGTCCCTCATAGTGTAGGGAAGCCACTTGGGAGAGCCGCTGCTTCCGGACGTGCTGTGCCAACTGACTATGTCGTCAGAGATCACTATTTCAGACACGCCGCGCATCTCGAAAGCCCTCTTGTAGTCGGCTGAGGAGATCATGGGGATCTCCGTCAGCTCGTCAAGCGATTCGGCGGAGAGGGCTTCCCCCTTCCGAAGCCCCCAGGCGTCCCTATACAGGGCCGACTTAGACGCCCTCTCGACCAATTTTGAGGAATGCAGCATCTTCTCTTGATTGGATCTGATTTCTGATAGGGGCATGTAGTCATCTGGGCTTGGCAGAGGCCCTCTATCGCTCGAGAAAGAGATATTCAAGCTATCTCCTATACAATTTAGCTTATGATTGGAATATAAACCTTTGTTTTTGGAAAAACCCTCAGGCAACTCCACACACAGGACCCACTCGACCTGAGGCGTCAGCGGACGGAGTACCCACCGCCAGGGCCTCCGCTGGAGGTTAGTGAGATTATCTCCCCTCCAACCCGGCCAGCTTCAGGGCCGAAGAGATCGAGTCCCTCTCCTTCGAGAGCCTCTCTGCCTGTCTGGCTAGCTCCACATCCCTGCGTCGAAATTCTCCGTCGGACACCTCCCCCAGCAGGTGTCTCGCCTTTGTCTCCTCCCTCATCAACTTGATCTCCTCGAGCTTCTGCTCGATCTCCTTCAGCCTATTCCTGGCCTCCTCCTCGAGCTCCTTGATCTTGAGCTCAAGAGAGTTCTCCTTCTCCTCGTACTCGGAGTCAAGCTTCTGGAAGGTGGGCTCGCTTATCTCCTTGGATATCAGTAGGTCTCTCAGCTTCTCCCTCTTCTCCCTCACCTCGGCAAGCTTGGACGCTATCTGTGATATCTTCTGGGCCACCTCGGAGGCTTCCTCAGGCCCGAGGGGAGAGGGCTGCGCCTCCCCCAGCAGGGAGGCCTTGGCCTTCCTGTACTCCTCCTCGGTGATCTTCCCCTCAATGAGCATGTCTTCAAGGTCCATGAGCTCTATCTGCCTCTCTATGGCCGCCTTCTTGGCGCGATACTCCTCCTCGGTGATCTTCCCCTCAATTAGCTCCTCATCCAGCCTGTCGAGTGCCGCCTTGGCCTCCTCCCTCGTCTTGAACTCGGGCACCTCCATGAAAACCGCCGCATCATTGAGAGAGGCACAGCCATTAATGTTGCTGCCACCTCGCCGGCGCGCACAATTCGTTGCCTCAACCTGGGGTCGGGGTAGAAGGGCAGGGCGAACCGAGCACGGTTCGGGAAGCCGACCGCGCGGCTCCCTCGCGCGAGATTTATTCGACACCTCCGAGCGGCCGCCTCGTTGAAGATCAGGATCAAAGGCCGGGTATTCGCGAGGAGCCTGGACGACAGAGAGTTCAGCGAGATTCTGGGGCAGATCAGGGAGATATGCAGGTTTGACCCGGACAAGAGAGAGTGGGTCCTCGACCCGGGGCTCGCGCTGGCGAGGGGGTGGGAGGTGCTGCGCAGGATCCAGGTCCCCAAAGAAGCGGTGGAAGAAGCCGTGGCCGATGTGCGGAGGTCGGTGGATGTCGAACTTGAGAAGATGGCCAGAGAGGGGACCGTGGCCATCTTCTCTCCGGGGAGGGACCGGCCCCCGGAGCCGTTCGAGCGCAGAGGGGACTACCTGGTCCTCGAGGGCTCGAGGCTCGCCGAGGTGATGAGGGGATCTGGCGTCGAGGGCGTGCTCGAGCTCCTGCGATCCGGCGTCAAGGGCTACTGGAGGGAGGACCTCGTCAGACTGGCCGCCTCTACGGCGACCGGCCCCGGGAGGATAGCCCTCTCGGATCACGCGGAGGGCCTGCTCGTGGAGGCGAGGGGCCTGACCCAGGACCAGCTGGCCAGGCTGGACGACATGTTCACCATTGAGGTGAACGTCCAGACAAGGTCCGGCCTGCAGGCGAGGAGGGCGAGGCTCGCCAAGAGGGTCGGGAGGGCCAGGTACCTCGTCCCGCCCTTCATGTACCACCACCTGAGGAGGTTCGCCTCGCGGGAGGGGCTCGAGCTCATCGAGAACGTCACCTGGCCTTCTGAGCCCATCGACGCCCCGAGGAGGGACTACCAGCTCTACCAGTTTCAGGAGGAGGCCGTGAGCAGGTGGGAGGAGGCTGAGAGGTTCGGCACCGTCGTGATACCCACGGGGGGAGGGAAGACCTACGTCGGGATGGAGGCCATCGCCCGCACCCGGCTTAGGACGCTCGTGTGCGTCGTCACGGTGGAGCTCGCCACTCAGTGGCGCGAGCTCATAGAGTCCAAGCTGGGGGTGAGGGCCGGGGAGTTCAGCGGGAGGGAGAAGGACCTCTCGGCCGACGTGGTGGTGGGGGTATACAACTCGGTCGCGAAGCACGTCGACAGGCTCCGGGACCTGTTCGGCCTCGTGATCTTCGACGAGGTTCACCACGTCCCGGCCTCGACGTTCAGGAGGGTCGCCTTCGCAAGCAAGGCCAAGTACCGCCTGGGTCTGTCCGCCACCCCCGAGAGGAGCGACGGGAACGAGCACCTGATCTTCCTCTCCTCCGGCGACGTGGTGTACAAGGTGGGATACAGGGAGCTCGTCGAGATGGGCGTGCTCGCGAGGGTGGAGCACAGGGTGGTCAGGGTCAGGATGGATCCCGACGAGCGCAGGGCGATGATGGCCCAGCTGGCCAGGGTTAGGGACGAGAACGCGAGGCTGGCCGTGATGAAGAGGCACGCCCTGAGGGCGAGGGCAAAGGTCCCCGTGGTGGCGTCCATCGTGGAGTCGGAGAGGGGACGCAAGATACTGGTGTTCTGCGAGTACGTGGACCAGGCCGAGGCCATCCAGGGGGAGCTGGAGAGGCGGGGCATCAGGTCGGCCCTGATGGTCGGGAAGACCAGAGAGAGGGCCGAGATCTTCGACGCCTTCAGGAGGTGCGACCTGGACGTGATAGTGACGACCAGGGTGCTGGACGAGGGGATCGACGTGCCCGACGCCGACGTGGCCATCATAGCCAGCGGCAGCGGCTCTCCGAGACAGATGGCACAGAGGGTCGGCAGGGTGCTGAGGGGCAGACCCGGGAAGGTGGCGAAGGTCTACGAGATCGTCGCGGGGGGCACGATAGAAGAGGCGCTGGCCAAGAGGAGAAGGAAGGCGCTCGCCGAGTATATACCTGGCCTGCTGGAGGAGGAGAGGCGTCGCCGGAGGAGACCGAGGAGGCTCCCCCTGTAGAGTGAGGTCGAACTCTCGGCCGTTCCATAGACTCATCGTCCTTCTCCGTTATTAGCTCACTCTCCCTGGTGAACCCGTGGCCCGCCAACTCGACCGAGGGGACCTGCTCCTCGCGGCGGCGCTCTCCCTAGCATCGGCGGTCGCTCACTTGGCCGCGCTCCTCTCGTGGGACTTCATGCCCGGGGTGGACGGACCCTACTACCTGATCCAGGTGAGGTCAATCCTCTCGGGGGCGGGGATGGTCTACGGAGACCCTCCCCTGCTGTTTTACCTTGCCGCGGCGGCCTGTAGGCTGGTCGGTGACCTCAGACTCGGCGTGTCCCTGACGGTGGCGGCCATGTGCGGGCTCTCGGCTGCCCCGAGCTACGCGCTCGCTAAGAAGCTCACCGGCAGCCGGGTTGCCGGAGCCGCCTCGGCCCTGGCCCTCTCGCTGTCCCCGCAGATGTTCAGGATGGCGGGGGACCTCATGAAGAACGCCTCTGGGACCCTCTTCGTCGTTCTCTCCGTGTACTGGCTCCACTCGGCGTTCGCCGGTGGAGAGGGCTGGTGGAGGTCGGCCCTCCTGTCCTCGCTGGCCTCATACCTGGCCTTCCTAACTCACTCCCTCGACTTCGCCCTGACGGCCGCCTTCGCGCTCGCCTACCTGCCCCCCGCGGCGCTCGCCCTCCGCCCCCGGGCTCCGCGTCCCGGGGGAGGGATCGGCCGGAGGTGGTCCCTCTCGGTCCTCCCGGGGTGGGTTGCCTCTGGTGCCACGGCCGCGTCCCTCCCGTGGCTCTTCACAGACGTCGGAAAGGGGGTCGCCTTCCTCAGAGACCTGTTCAACTCCGCCGCCGGGGAGGGCCCGCTCGGAGCGCCGCCCCGAGGGCCGCTCCCCCCAAAGCCGCCGCCCTCCCCGCCCGGGCTCGTGACCCCCGGGGGTGAGTACCTGATCGCATACTTGGCCCTGGGTATCCTGCTCGCCGCGCTCGCGTTCAGGGACCTAGACGGAGACCCGTGGGGCGCGTCGGGGAGGGCTGTTGCGGTCTCCGCGGCCGTCGCGGTCGGCGCCTGGACTCTGGTCCCAAGCCTGCTCGGGCTCAGGGAGTGGGCCTGGAGGTTCCTCCTTGTGTCCTGCGTTCCGACCTCCGTCATCGTGGGGTCGGCCGTCGGGGCTCTGGTGAGGGGAGCCCTCAGGCCAATCCTGGCGGCTGCGCTCCTGCTCCCACTCGCCGTACAGGTCCCCGCCTCCATCGCCGCCGTCCACCCGAGGATAGACCCGGTCACCTGGTCGGACTTGGTCGCCCTGAGCCGGGTCATCCCCCCTGAGTCCGGCGTCAGGGTGTTCTGCAGGGGGATCGGGCCCTACTGGGCCGAGTACCTGCTCTCTACGGCTCCGATGGAGCCGAAAGGTGGACAGGGGGGAGGCGCCGGCGCCGAGGTATTCGTCATCTGCAAGGGCTCTCCAGCTCCACAGGTCCCGGGGAAGCCAATATTTCGCGGCCAGAGGATTGTCGCGATCGAGGTACCTCCGCCGCCTCGGAGCTGACTCCCTTTCTGCGCCCGAGGTCGGCGTTTTATTCTAGGTGGGCTCG
>JAOZGN010000019.1 GCA_027491555.1 Thermoproteota archaeon | reverse complement strand
CTCTCGAGCGCGAGGGGTCGGGCGAGGCCCTTTTCCTCGCGCTCACATGGCCACTTATCGTCACTTGTCGCCGCGACCGGAATCGACGGGCCCTCAGCCGGTCAGGGGGTCACCCTTCACCCCTCGGACCCGCGACCGGGATGTCGCGGCAAGTAAGGGGTAGGGGGGACGATATATAAGGTTTTGCGGACCTCACACTAGGCCAAGAGAGCCTCCAGAACCGCCTTTGCGGTGTGGAGCCTGTTCTCAGCCTGGTCGAATGCGGCGGACCTTGGCCCATATGCCACGTTCTCGGTTATCTCCTGACCCAGGAACCAGGGCTGGCAGTGCAGCACGATAGCCCGCTCTGAGGCGTGCTTGAGTAGATCGTCATTCACCTGGTAGGGCGGGAAGACCTTCATCCGCTCCTCGACGTCCTGCACGCCCATGGATACCCACGTGTCTGTGTAGATCACGTCAGCCCCGTGGACCGCCCTGACCGGATCCTCATAGATCTCGACGGTCGCCCCGGTCTCGGAGGCAATCTCGAGGGCCCTGCTGACCACCGAGTTGTCCGGCCAGTAGCCCTTGGGTGCGGCGACCGCGTGATCGTAGCCCATCAGTGCGGAGGCTAGCATAAGGCTGTGGCTTGTATTGGCCGCGCCGTCGCCCACGAAGACCACCTTTACCCGCTCGTCGCCGAACCTCTCCACGATAGTCATGATGTCGGCGAGGGCCTGCAGCGGGTGGTAACGGTCGCTCAACATGTTGATCACAGGCACGTCGGCCCACTTGGCCAGCTCCTCGAGGATCTCGTGCTTCTTCACCCTGGCGGCTATGGCGTTGACGTACCTGCTGAGGACAGTGGCGGTGTCCCTGAGGGTCTCGCCCCTGGAGATCTGCAGGGCCTCAACGGGGAGCGTCATGAAGGTAGCCCCGAGTTGAGCGCAGGCCGTTCCCATGGAGACCCTGGTCCTGGTGCTCGGCTTCTCGAATATCCCGGCCACGACCATGCCGTCGAGGGGCTTGCCTGTCACGAGCCCCCTCTTGTGGGCTATGGCTCTGTCAACGAGGGCCCTGAACTCTGCCGGGGTTATCGTGGACAGCGTGAGAAAGTCCCTCCCCCTGAGGGACCTGAGCGCCCAACCCCACCTCAAGAGGGATCACCCGAGCCCTCACACGTGCGTAAAATATAACGGGAAAGGAACAGACGGAACTCGGTTATTACGACTGATGGGCGATCCTACTTACCTCTACGCCCGGCCTGGCTTATGGCCTGAGTCAGCTGCGCCTCTATCTGCCTGAGGGTCGCCTGAACCCTGCCGAGTTCCTGTCTGGCCTCCTCGAGCATCTTCGTCAGCTCTTCCTTTGCTTCCTTTGGATCCATCTCCGCGTAGACGTTCCCGCCGAGGTTGACTAGGACCTTGTCAGCCAGCGCCTCTGGGACTCTCAGCATGAGGAAGGCGCCAACTGGCAAGAGGAACGGGCCGAACTTCTCCTCCCCGCCGACCTTCTCCACGATGCCCAGCGTCTCGATAGCCCCCTGGAGGTCGGCAATCTGCACCGCTAGGCGATTGCTAGCGTCCATCAGGGCCTGATACATGGCCTGCAGGGTCTCGATATCGACCTGCCTTCCCTGACTCGCCTCGCTCAACGTGGATCCCATGCACCCGGCCTGCCCTTAGTTAAAGGCTTGCACACCCGGGCGTCGTGATTCGCCCAGAGCCCGTCGAGGCTGGAAAGGGGCTACGGTTCTATGCCCAGGGCCTCGGCTATGACATCTATCTCTAGGGGGGTGGTCGGGTAGCCCACCAGGGCGCCGGAGTCGTTGGCCAGCATGCCGGTCCTCACGTACCTGACCCCGTCGTTCACGGTGCCTCTGGTTACCTCGACCCCCAGGGTGTCCTCTATGAGCCTAGCCTCCTCGTCCGTCAGGTCCGGGGAGGCCAGCACGCCCCTGTCCGTCGCAATAGCCAGCGAGCCGACGACGCCCACGCCGCCTATGGTCCCCCTCCTGACCGGCGTGCCGAGCGCCTTGGAGATCTGCTCCAGCTCGGAGTCGCGGAACTCGGGGTGGACCACGGCCCCGTAGCTGTTGGCGAGGATCACGTTCCCCAGGGCGGTCAGCCTGACGTTCAGGACGTGCGTGGTCAGGCCCGACTCCTCGACGGCCTCAACCTCCGCAGGGTTAACTATCGACGGGAGCAGGACCGCCTCGCCGTTGCCTGCCATGAACACGCCGATAAGGCGAGAGCCGTAAAGGCTCACCTCCACGGCCCTGGCGCCCAGAACCTCCTCAAGCTGGGACCTGAACCTCTTGGTGGTTCCGGTGGGGACGAAGGCGGCCCTCCCGACGACCCTGGCGAATATTCCCAGGCCGGGGCTCCCTTCCAGCTTGGCCCTCTCAATGGGCAAGTCGCCCCTCACCTCGCAGGGGCGACCGTGGCCACCTTCTCCTCGCGGTCAACCTTCACGTAGACTCTGATGAACCTGGGAGGGTTCTCCGCCCCCCGGCTCCAGATCATCTCATTGAGCTCGGGATCCACCTTCACCTCGAACTTGTCGTCGAGCCTGAGCCTCCTGCGGACCTCCTGCGCTATGACCTTGACAGTCCTGGCCGCCCTCTTCTTGGGGGGATACTTCTCCCTGATTATCCTCCCCAGCCTGAGCGTGAGGTAACCCTCGTCGGAATCCTTCGAGAGGGTGTCCCTGAATTCCTCCATTCAAGCCACCTCCTCGTTCACAGCTGGAGCCTACTCCTCCTCCAACTCCTGAGCGGCCGGGGCCTGACGCCCCTCATGGTCCGGATGTACACCCAAATCGGAATCCTCCGGTTGGACTTCATGGCGCTGGCGTACCTGAGCTTCGACGCAAGAGGACGGTACCTCGCCATTCCACATCACCTCCACAGGGCATCTCACAAAATCACATTATCCTGATCCTGAAATCTGAGCTCGACCTCTCGGCGATCCTCGCCAGGAGTGCCTTGAGCTCAGCGTCGCTAAGCCTCCTGGTCAGCCTGCCGGACGTGTAAAGCTGGACGAGGTAGATCTTCACCTCGTCCGCCAGCTCGGGCTTCACCATCTCGAGCCGCTTGAGCCTGGCCCACGCCTCGTTGTCGAGGAGCTGCCTGACCAGGGCGTCTATCCTCTGTTTCTCCAGGCGCCTCCTCTCTTCCTCCTCCTGCTGCTGCCTCTGTCTGGCCAGCATCTCAGCCTGCAGCTGCTCTTGAATTCTCCTCAGCTCCTCATCCTCGGCGCTCACGGGGCCACAACCCTCCCGGGCACGAGCCCCTGCTCCTTAAGGATCTCAGCCGCCTTCCTGTCGAGCAGAGATGCGCCCTTCCTGGTGATCTTCCTGCCCCTCCCGGGCACCTTCTCCACGAGCCCTGCCTCCTCCAGCTGCTGGAGAATCAGCCGGATAATGTGTCCGCTGGCCTTCCTGAAGTGCTCCGGTCTGACGCCCCTGTCCTTCCTGCCGCCGTACTTGGTCCTGAGCCTCTCGACGCCCACCGGCCCGTGCAGGTAGACAGTCCTCAGCACCGACGCGGCCCTTATGTACCACCAGTCCTCCTGCTGCGGCGGCCTCTGCTTGTGGGACCCGGTCTTCACCAGGGACGCCCACTCGGGCGGCTTGATCTCCTCAAGCTTCTTGAGCTCCTCGGCGACCCGATCTATCAGCAAGTCTGCCCTCACGTCCCGTGCTGTCGGCAAGCCGATCACCTTTTCCGGCTGGCGGCTTACCTCACTCAGGCCCGCCCTCGGCGGGCATTTTAAACCTTAGCTTCAGCCTCTTCTCCCTCAGATAGGGCCTCCTGGTGACCGCCCCGCACTCCAAGCAGTGGATCACTAGGTGCGGCATCCTCTTCGGCCTAGTCCTGACCACCGCGTTCACTCCCGGAACGAGGTAAGACTTGCACTCTCTGCAGTACCTCCACCTCCACCGCCGTGGGATCCTTACCCTGGCCCTCAGCGATATTCTCCTGGCCAGCTCGCCGTACCTCTTGGCGAGGTCGGGCCTCTCCGGCGCCACCGCATCGGCGAGGGTGAGGAGCCAGACTATCCGCTCCCTTGCTATCCTCCTCTCTCTCTGCCTGCTGCGCCTGACGGCCCTCCTCACCGACAGCCCCACCTCCTCACGACGTAGTAGGCCCACGCGACAGCTGCGGCCACGGTCGAGGCGGAGAGGACGCCCTCGTACAGACTCACCTCCGTGTCGAAGAGCTCTCTGATCTCTCTCGAGAACTCACCCGCGGGGAAGCAGCCTATGACCACCAGCTGGTCGAGTTCGGGGTCTAGGATCTCGAGGGGGTTGGCGAGACCTCCTCTCGGCGTCAGCCCGAGCACCAGATCCGGGTTTAGCTCACCTATCAGCTCGGTGGGGGAGTGATCCGTCTCTCTTATGAGGTGCCTGCCCGGGGGGCCGACCCTCCCCTCTCGCAGGAGCGCCTCCATCAGGCCCACGAAGCGATTGTAGCTCCTGGGGGGCCTCAGTCCCGGCTCAAGCTCGAACATCCTGCCCTCGACCGTGTGGAGGTAGACGCGGAGCCACCCCTCGCTCCAGGGAGGGGAGTCCGTGAGCGCGAGCAGGGACCTGTGGACCACGTCCGGCCTCCCCCTCTTCCCAGTGGGGTCTATCCTTCTCACGAGATCCGGCCCCAGGTAGGACGAGTCCAGGAGCATCTCGCCGGGATCCTTCTCCCTCCGGGCGGCCGCCTTGAGGACCCTCCTGTTCCCCTGCAGCCTCTTTGGGATGAGCTCAAGGGAGGCCTCCGCCAGCAGTACGGTCAGCACCGCCCCCAAGACCCTCGACAAGCTTTTATATCGATCACGGGGACGGTGAGGGAACGGGCGGCCGTAGTCTAGCCTGGTCTAGGATGGGAGCCTGCCAAGCCCCCTCGGGGCGCGGAGCGCTCCAGACCCGGGTTCAAATCCCGGCGGCCGCACCATCTACTTCTCCCCGTGATGCGACCACGCCCGCCGATGCGGCCTTCGACCCGACCCTGCCCAGCCAGATCACGAGGGCCAGGGTCAGCGCCGCCCCCACGAGGATTAGGGCCAGGGCGACTGGGGGTGACATCCTCCCTCTGGCTGGGTTCTCGCTAGACGAACCGCTTCCGGACGTCAGAGGGAGACCATCGTTCCGAGCCGACCACCCGACGTCCGCCCCCGGGATTCCGTCGTCCGGGTCAGGTAGTACGACCTTAGGCTCGCAGCCCTCCGGGAGGCTTACGTTCACCCAGGTAGAGTTGATCCAGGACACTACCCGTCCGCAGGGGTCCACCTTGAACTCAACGGGCATCGACTTCGGGGCGCCGCCATTGCAGCCCTCGAGGGCCTGGTACACTTCCATCCAGGCCCCCTCGGCTCCCCACCCGACGTCGGCCACCCGATAGGACGGGACGCACCCTTCGTACACCCACTCCTCGAAGAACCAGTCGAGGTCTCCACCCCACGATTCCTCGAACGCCGATACGAGGTCTTCGCCGGTGGCCACGCCGAAAGCGTTCTCTTCCGCGTACATCCTCAGCGCCCGGAAGAAGGCCTCATCCCCTAAGATCTCGCGCAGCATCCTCAGCGCCCAGGCGCCCCTCAGGTACACCGCCGCCCTGTACCTCCCGGGGTCGTCGGCGACCTCCCCGACGCTGACCGCGACCGGCAAGGCCGGCTCGCCCGAGTCGAGGTAGAACCTGTAGGGGTTCCCGACGAAGTCCCAGAATGCCATCTCTGCATTTTCCGGATCGTAGACCCACTCAAAGTAGAGGATCTGCGAGTATTCCGCTAGAGACTCGTCGAGCCACGGCTCCTCCCACTGATCGTTGCCCACGATGGAGTACCACCACTGATGCGCTGTCTCGTGCGCCACGATCATCTCGAGCGTCCGCTCGTCTCCCTCGTAGAACGAGCTGGACACCATGATGAGCTGAGGGTACTCCATCCCCCCAAACCAGCCGTGCACCTCCGCCACCCGGAAGGCCGTGAAGGAGTAAGGCGTGAAGTGATTGCTGAAAACGCGTATCGCGTTGACCGCGTACTCAAGCACTCTCTCTCCGCCCTCAGCGTGCTCGGGGAGGTAGTAGGAGTATACGGTCACTCCCCCAACTCTCTCCCGCGAGACCTCGAAGCGGGGACTCGCGACCACCGCGAAGTCCCTCACCCCCCGAGCTACCCACGTCTGAACGACTCTCCCATCTCCCAGCTGACTCTCCGAGGTCAGCTCACCCGTGGCCGCGACCACGAGGTCCTCTGGAACTACGAGCTCAACGAGGAAGTCAGAGGACTCGCTGAAGAAGCACTCTCCATCGTGAAAGTAGGGGTGATCGACCCAGGACCCGTCCCTTAGCACGGAGAGTATTGGGAACCAGTTCCCTAGGGCGAGCACCCCTCCGCTGCGGCCGAACCTGTCATTCACCTCTGGGACGTGAACGATGAATTCGATCTCGATCGTCACCCGCTCCCCGGGAGCCACGGGGGGATCGAGGGAGACCTCGAGGACTGTGTTGTCCGGTCCCCCGACGCTGCTGGTCGCACTCCTCCCTGGGGAAGATACCGATTGCACCTCGATGCGCCCGCCGCTGGACGAGAAGGCATTGGGATACAACCTCATGTGGATCTCGCTCACGGCCTCGCCGCCGCAGTTCTGCCACGCGACCTCTTCCCACCCCGACACGGTGTCTAGAGATGGGGAGATCTCCACCCTCATCCGGTAGCTTGGACGGGAGCATCCATCAGTCTGAAGGACAGCAGGCGCGACCGTGGAGGATAGGGACAGAGCGAGCAGGACCAGAAGGACGATCGCGATCAGGTGGTGCGGGGGGTGGGATTCGAACCCACGAACCCCTGAGGGACGGGGTCCTAAACCCCGCGCCTTTGACCTGGCTCGGCCACCCCCGCCCACTGGCCGCACCTTCCACCCGGGATATAAAGTGCGCGTCAGGACTCTAGGATCCTGGCCACGGCCGTTGGCACTCCCTGGGGACTCCTCAGCTCTATGAACTTCCCGCCTCCCATCTTGGCCAGCTCGGCGCAGAGCCGCATGCCCGCCGCGGTCTCTCTCCCACCCCATCCCCTCACCCCTATCACGTTGAGCCCGCTGAGGCGTCTGGCCACCGATCGGGGGTCGCCTCCAACGTTGTAGAGCCCGTCGGTGATCAGGACGTACCTCTTATCGGGCCTCTTGATGAGGGCGCCTTGCTTCAGGGCCACCTCCAGGGCCCCCTTCATGTTCGTGTACCCTAGTGGGGCCAGATCCAGGATCTCTTCGATTACCCTCTCGATAGGGACCCTGTCCCTCACCCCCTTGAGGACGAACGGCTCCGTGTTGAACGCGACAATCGCGTACTCGTCCGCCCTCATGAGGTGTGCGGCGACGGCCGCAGAGAGCGCTGCAGCCGCGATCTTGCCCCCCGTCATCGATCCGCTGGCGTCCAGGATTATAACAGCTCCTCGGCTCCGCTCTACCATCCTCACACCAACGATGTCCTCGTAGGTGAGGTCTTGCAGGCTCTTCCCGCTGGAAAGCAGCCTCTGTATCGTCTCTTCCGCGTCGAAGTCCATGCCCGGCTCGTACTGGGTCAGAATCCGCATGGACCTACCGGGCGCGACCGAGGCGATCCTCATCCCGCTCCTCAGCGCGACCTTGCTGAGGAGGGACCTGAACCTCCTCCTGAGCTCCGGGTTGAGGTGCCACCTTATCTGCCGGTATAGCCTCATGCCGGCGGCTGGGTTCCTCTCCACGGATCTCAGGAGGGTCCCGTCCAGTCCACCCTCTGAGACGGCCCTGGCCACGGCCACGCTGCTCAGGGCTGCCAGTGAGATGAGTTCGCCCAGGGAGCCCGACGCCGCCGCCGAGGCAGCCCTGGCGTACAAGGACTCGTAGTCCAGGTCGATCTCCTGCCACTCGCCCGGCCTGTGCTCAGGCTCGCTGGGCCCGCCGGCAGGGCTCGGAGGTGGGCTGAGCGTCATCGGGGCGTCGGTTCGCCCCTCTACTCCCGAAAATCCTCAACCGCTCCCCTTAACGCCCTAAGGACTAGGTCCCTTATCACGGACTCGACGTCGTCGGTCACGCCGTCGCGGAGTTCGACCCTGGGGCTGAGGACCATTATCGCAGCGGTGACCCAGTCCTCCTCCGTCGGGTCCTCGCTAATCTGCCTCACGACCGAGGCAAGATCTATGGCGGACCGGAGTGAGGCACCCCTCCTTATGGAGGGGTCGCTCCTGGTCTCCCGAACTATCCTGACGGCCGCGCTGACGATCCTCGGGTCCTCCACTCCGCTCCGTATCCTCACGATCTCGCGTTCCTCCTCCTCGGACTGATACTCCAGCCTCACCAGGACGAACCTGTCCCTCAGGGCCTCTGAGAGCCTGGTCACACCGATGCTTTCCTCCGGGTTCTGGGTCGCTACTATCAGGAAGCCCTCCTTGGCCCTGAACTCGCCCAAGTGGGGGACCACGATTATGCCCTCATCCATTACGGGGAGGAGGGCGTTCTGGGCAGACTCGGGGAGCCTGTTGAGCTCGTTGATGAACAGGACTCCCCCGCTCAGCGCGGCCCTGGTCAAGGGACCCTCGACGAAGGCCTCCCGCACGTACCCCCTGCTGAGGACCATCGGGGGATCCCAGTATCCTATCAGCCTAGCCTCTGTGAGCCTCTCGTCTCCGTCGACTCGAATGAACTCCCTGCCCAGGTGCGAGGCCACGACCTTAGCTAGGAAAGTCTTCCCCACTCCGACTGGCCCCTCCAGGAGTATGTGCTTACCGGCCCTGGCGGCGGCCAGGATCCTCCGTAGTTCCTCCCTCCGGCCGATCACCTGATAGCGCTGCCTTATCTCCTCGACCTCTGCCACAAGCTCCTCCTTCGCTCCCAAGTCCAACCTCACCTGTGCTGCTGCGCGCCCTCAGTTCCCTACTGCGCAGGGCGGGTTAATTACGGTTACTCGGGCGCCCCCTCAGCTATCTTGACGCCCGAGCTGGTCCCTATCCTGTTTGCGCCGGCCTCTATCATGGCAACGGCCTGCTCATAGGTCCTTATCCCACCGGCGGCCTTCACCCCGAGCCTGTCGCCTACCAGGCTCCTCAGGAGCCTCACATCCTCGACCGTGGCGCCCCTCGGCCCGAAGCCCGTCGATGTCTTAACGAAGTCCGCGCCTGCCTCTTCTACGAGGGCGCATGCCGCCTCGATCTCCTCGCGGTTCAGGAGCCCCGTCTCCAGTATGACCTTCACGACCCCCTCGGGGACCACCTCTCTGAAGGCCCTCACGACTCCCCTCACATCCTCGAGGACGACGTCGTCCAGGCCGCTTCTCAGGGCGCCCACGTTAATCACCATGTCCACCTCCAAGGCGCCCTGTCTGCCCACCAGCTCAGCCTCACGCGCCTTGACCTCCGGCAGGGTGGCCCCGAGTGGGAACCCTACGACGGAGCAGACCCTCAGGTCCGAGCCCCTCGCAAGCCTCACGGCCAGAGGAACGTAGTAGGGGTTCACCACGACCGAGTGGAACCCGTACTCTAGACCCTCCTCCACGAGCCTAGCTACGTCAGACTCGGTGGCCTGGGGCTTGAGGAGCGTGTGGTCGATCATCTTGACGAGTTCACTCCTCCTGATCATTGAGATCACTCCTCCCGAGCCTAATGTTAAACCAGTAGTCGATGAACCTCCTGACCACGTCGAAGGTCTCGTCCGCGGACAACCTGGTGGTGTCGAGGACTAGGTTGAACGGGCTCAGGTCCTCCCCGAGCCTGAACCCGTAAAGGGAAAGGTAGAGCCTCTTGGTCTCGGCGTCCTTCCGGAGGATAGCCTCTTTGGCCTCCTCCACGCTTGTTCCGTCCCTTCTGGCCACCCTCTCAGCCCTGACCCCGAGGTCAGCCTTGAGGAAGATCGCGACCTTGTCCTCGGCCTCGAGCAGGTAGGCCATGGTCCAGGAGTCTAGCACAACGTCTCCCTTCTCCATCGCGAGCCTGATGAGTTCCTCATCTACCCTCCTGTCGAAGCTCGGGTCCTGCTTCCTAAGCTCCATTGCACGCTTTCCGCCCTCCCTCTCCCACCATCCAGGGTCGCGGAGAGCCTCTTCACCGCCGATGAGCCTCTTGAGGACGTTTCCGCCAGAGACGTAGGCCAGCCCGTAGTGGGCGGCGAGCCTCCTTGCGAGAGTGCTCTTCCCAGTCCCGGTGAACCCTGTGAGGCATATCTTCAAGGCTCGGGCACCCGGGGCCTAGGAATGATCCTTCAGTATTAAGCGCAACTCCTCGGGCCCTAAGAGCCTCCACTCGACCTCGTCAGGCCTCCACCTAGGCTTAATGGCGCTCTCCTCGATTTTGAGCGGGCCAAACTGGGCGTAGGCCAAGATGGCCGTCCAAGCGATCATGGCGCCGTTGTCCCTGAGGTACTCCGGCGGGGGCACCAGCATCCTGGCACCTCTGGCCTCGCACATCATCCCAATCTTCTCCTGGAGCCTGGGCGAGGCGGCAACTCCTCCGACAAGCAGAACCTCGTCCCTTCCGGTGGCGGCAAGCGCCCTCTCGGTCACCTCCGCCAGCATAGAGAAGGCCACCTCCACGAAGCTCCAGGCTACGTCATCCCTGTCGGTCCCCTCGTTCAGCCTTCTCTCGACCTCCGTGACCAACCCGCTGAATGAAAGGTCCATCCCCTTCACGGTATACGGCAGGTCCACCCAGCCCCCCTTCACTCGGTCTAGATGGGGGCCGGCCGGAAATGGGAAGCCTAGCAGGCGGCCTACCTTCTCCTGCGCATTGCCTAGGCCGATGTCCAGGGTCTCACCGACGATCCTGAACCTTAACTCATGGTGGACCATGATCTGCGTGTTCCCACCGGAGACGTAGACCACCAGAGGATCTCTGGCCCCCGTGACCAGCCTGCCGATCTCAATGTGGGCTATGGGGTGGTTCACCCCCACGAGAGGGACGCCCAGTCGGAGCGCCAGCGTCCTGGCGGCCACGGCGCCAACCTGGAGCGGCTGGCCCAGACCGGGCCCCTGGGCGAAGCCAACGAGGTCCACATCACCCAGCGAGACGCCGGCTTCCCCCAGGGCATCCTCGATGACGGACTTGGCGTTTCTCGCGTGGTGCTCTGCCGCTTCCCCCGGCTTGAGCCCCCCCTCCGGGGACTTGAGGACGGACCTCGCGTTGGCCAGTATCTCACCGTCGGAAGTCGCCAGACCCACGCCGAGCGTGTGGGCGGTGGACTCGATCCCCAGGGCGATCAAGCGCCCCCAAACACCTCCTGGAACTTCTTCAAGATCTCGACGAACGGGACGGGCCCCTCCCTCACGAGTTCCGGCCTGCCGGAGGTGAGGTCTACCACGGTGGAGGCCGGCCTCCTGGGGAGCGGGCCAGCGTCTATTATCAGGTCGACCTCGGGGAGGGCTATCATAGCCTCCTCCGGCGTGTACGCAGGGGGCTTTCCGCTTATGTTGGCGCTGGTCGCGGTGATAGCCCTCCCGAACCTCCGAACCAGCTCGATGGCTATCGGATTGTCAGGGATCCTCACGCCTATCGCCCTCGGGTTTACTTCGTCCGGGACCCTCTCGGTCTTAGGCAGGATGAACGTGACCGCCCCAGGCAGGAACTCCTCCATGAACCTCTTGAGCCTCTCGTCGAACACGGCGTACCGGGCCATCATCTCGAAGTCACTCACCGCGATCGTGAGCGGGTTGCTCCTCGGCCTTACCTTAACCCTGTAGACCTTCAACACAGCCTCCCTGTTCTCCGAGTCGGCGGCCAACCCGTAGGTAGTGTCGGTCGGATAGATCACGAGGCCGCCCCTCTCCAGGACCTCGACCGCGATCCTGAACCCTTCCTCGCTGCACCCAGACCTCGCTATGATCCTGCGCACCGCGCCCTCCCGGCTTCCGCGCGCCCCATGTTAAATTAATCATCGCCGCAACCCGCGGATCGGAAGATGGGGTTTCATCTCTCGCCAGAGTACGTAGAGCTGGGCAGGTTCGTCGGCTCTCTTCTCGACAGGGTCGTTCGGGAGATCAAGCCCGGAGTTAAGCTCCTGGAGATAGCGGAGTCCATCGAGTCCGAGATCAGGGAGGCAGGGTACGAGCCCGCATTCCCGGTCAACCTCTCGATCAACGAGGTTGCGGCCCACTACACCCCCCCACCGGAGGACGACGCCGTCGTCCCCGAGGGGGGCCTCCTGAAGGTCGATGTGGGCGCTCGCCTCGGCGGGCTGATAGTGGACGCCGCCAGGACCGTGGACCTCAGCGGAAGCTACAGCTCACTTGTGGAGGCAGCACGAGCCGCCCTCGAGGCCGCGGGGAGGGCGATGGCTCCGGGAGTTCCAGTAAAGGCGGTGAGCAAGGCTATCTATGACGAGATCCGGTCTAGGGGCCTCCAGCCGATTGTGAACCTCGCAGGGCACAAGATAACTGAGTACAGGCTGCACGCGGGTGTCGACATTCCCAACGTTCCCCAGCGGCTCAGCCTGTACAGGTTCAAGGTGGGCGACGTCTTCGCCGTGGAGCCGTTCGTGACGACTCCTGAGGGCTCGGGCTTCGTGGTAGAGGCGCGCCCGGGGTTCATATTCTCCTACGCCAAGAACGTCCGAACCTCAGACGTCGCCGAGAGGAGGGTCATGGCCGCCGCCAGAGACACGTTCAAGAGGCTACCGTTCTGCGAGAGGTGGCTGATTCCGATCACAGGCATGAGGGTGGAGTACGCAATTAGGAGGCTCGTGAAGAAGAGGGGGCTGCGGGAGTACCCGCCGCTCATCGAGTCCAGGGGGGCCCCGGTGGCTCAGTGGGAGGATACCTACGTGGTTACGGAGTCCGGGGCACTGCCTCTCACCAGAGGGGGATAGCATGCCCCGCCGGGGGTCGCAGGCGGAGAGGGACCTGGTCAGGCTCTTCTGGAGGCACGGGGTTGGCGCGGTTAGGGTGGCCGGGAGCGGCTCGACGGGCCTCCCTTCCGCCGACGTCGTGGCGGGCGGTCCCGGCGGCCTGGTCGTGATAGAAGTGAAGACCACCTCGTCAGACAGGGCCTACGTGCCGATAGGCGAGATAGAGTCCCTCGAGAGGCTGTCTCGCGCCCTCGGGGCGTCGGCCTGGGTTGTGGTGAAGTTCAAGAAGCTCAAGAGGGGGGTTTTCTTTGCTCTTCCGCTGGAGGAGCTCAAGGTGTCAGGGGCTGGGGCCCAGGTAACCTTGGAGCTGGCGGAGAAGAAGGGAATAAGGGTAGAACTCCTGGCCCAGAAGCTGTCCGGCAGGATATCCGAGCTGGAGTGACTGTGAGTAGTTAGGGCTTGTACCACTCGAGCTTGTAGCTCAAAATCGACTCTCCGGCGACCACAGAAACGATCAGGGACTTCCTCACGCTTGTGGCGATCCTACCAGCCCTTATCAGCTCCACAGGGGTTATCTTGGACTCTGCGCGTCCCACGAGGCACAGGTAAGGGGCGTGATCTATTCCCGGCCCCTTCTCGTACACCATGAAGTCGGATCCGTACTTGGAGGCTGGCTTGGTGATGTACCCCAGGTCCCTCCACCTTTTGAACACCAAGTACCTGGCCTCCGCGTCCCTCCTTACCTCAGACAGGATCCTCCGCAGGTCGTCGGCCGACATGGTCCCGTCCAGAGACTCTACCTCGAGAGCCCCCGCCTCGACGAGGTAGAGCGCCTCGAACAGGGACATCTGGAGCGGGAGGCGGTAAGGGGTGTTCGGCCTTGGCTTCTCGACCCCTATGTGGTGCCCCCAGAATCCGCCCATGTACAGGGCGTCCGCCTTTTCGGGGTCCCAGACGATGATCCTGTCGTGGGTCAGCCTGCCGGTCACTCTCAGGCCCTCCGGGATCCTGGGAGGTCCGATGGGCTGCGGGAGGAACCCGGTGGCCTCGTAGTACGTGACATTCATCTCGTCGTCCACGACGGCCATCACGAGGCTCTTCCTCAGCCTCCCAGCGTACGTAACGTAGTCCAGAAGCTCAGAGTGGGTGATCGGCTCGTCCTCGGACAGGGGGAGGATCAGGGACTTGGCCACGGCCTTTCCTATCCGGCCGCCGCGCGGGTAGAGCCTCAGGAAAGGTGTGGCTGGCTCGACCCTGAGCACCCTTCCGTGCTTCCTGAGGTCGCTGTATACAAGGAACCTGAGGAAGTCCTCAGGATTGGACTTTGCGATGAGCTCGATGAGTTCCGAGGTCTCAACGGGTTTCTCATGATCCGCGACCTTCAACACGCCCTGGCGAGCCAGCTCGGCCGCCTCTATCAGGGTCAGCCGGAGAACTCCCTCCTTTAGGGAGCCGTACCCCTTCTCTGCCAGCTCGGCCAGCTCTGAGAGTTCACCGACGACGATCACCTCGCCGCCTCTGAGGGATCCCTTTAGGGTCCCCAAGGGGTCACCTCCCCGACAGAACCAGTGAGAGAACCCTCTCTACGGTGTCCAGGTTGAGGTCGGGCTCTCTGCCCTCCCTGACGTGCCGAACGAAGTACGCCAGCTCCTCCGCCAGGGGCTCAGACCACCTAGTCCGAAGGATCGACGAGCTGTCCGACCTGTCGAGAACCACGGTCTGCCTCAGATAGTCCAGCTCGGCGCTTCCCCTTGATCCAGAAACCCGGACTGCGCGGAAGCTGATTGGGGTGAGCCAGTTTGCCTCTATGACTCCCACTATGCCGCTGGGGTACTCCATGATGTACAGGGCCACGTCCTCGGCTTCGTTTCCGAGCACGGAGCGCCGGAAGGCCCAGACGCTCTCGGGGTCCTCACCCAGCAGATCGAGCTGAACGTAGGCCTCGTGCACCCCTAGGTCCAGCGAGACCCCTATCTCCCATTTCACCTGCCTCTTGGGAGACCTGCCTATCCTCTTGCCGGAGACGACGTACAGGTCGCCGAGTTCCCCCTCCTGAACGAGCCGCTTGAGGAGCCTGTAGCCGGGGTTGAACAGTTCTATGAAGCCGGGCACCACGAACGCTCCAGCCTTGGATGCCGCGGCTCGGAGGGCCTCAAGTTCATCTAACGAGGTGGCCACGGGCTTCTCCACCAGAACGTGCGCCCCCGCCTCCAAGACCTCGGTGGCCGCCTCCACCAGCTTCTGAGGGGTGACCACCACGCTCACCGCGTCTAGGTCAGCGCGCTCCACCATCTCTCTCGCGGACTCGTATGCCCGTATCCCGTAGCCCTCAGCAACTGATCTCGCGAGCTGGAGGTTGATGTCAGAGACCGCAACGAGCTCCACTCCTGCAAGAGTTCGATAGACGCGAGCGTGGGCCCGGCCGAACCAGCCGCAGCCCACCACGCCCACCCTGACCTTTCGCATCTCGGCGAGCGCCCCCTCAGGCAATATAAAGTGGCGGAGCCGACTGGGCCCGATGCAAATCGCGCGGAGAGCGGTAGGTTTTCTCAGACTGCTCCGCCCCAAGAATGCAGTCATGGCCGCGATTGGACCGATTGTGGGCTGGACGGCCGTCAGGACGGACGCCTCGTGGGACCTACTCATCACAGCCATTGTTCCGCCTCTCGTGCTCATGGCTGGCAACGCCGTGAACGACTACTTCGATGTAGAGATTGACAGAATAAACAAGCCGTGGAGACCCCTACCCAGCGGAGTCGTGAGCGGAGCCGAGGCCATCATTGTCTACGCCTCTCTCTCACTTCTCGCAACAGTGATCGCGCTCCTCCAGGGGCCCGCGCTGGGGGTCATGGCGGCGGCCTTCTCGCTGGCGTACTTTCTCTACGCCGCCAGGATAAAGGCCATGGGCCTGCCGGGCAACCTCTTGGTCAGCCTGGGGGTGGCGTGCACGCTACTCTACGGGGCGCTGGCGGCCGGTGAGCTTTCCCTTAAGGTGGTTCTCTTCTCCCTCATCGCGTTCACCTCCAACACGGCCAGAGAGCTGGTCAAGGGAGTGGAGGATCTTCCGGGGGACAGCGCGCTGGGCCTCAAGACATTTCCAATAACGGCTGGGGTGGAGGCGACGCGGCGCGCGATCCTAGCCCTCACGCTGCTCACGGTGGCTCTGACGATCGCCCCCGCCGCGCTGGGCCTAACCGGCACGACGTACGCCGTTGGGTCCGCCCTGGCGTGTGCACTTCTTCTGGATGTTGCGAGGAGGTCAGCTCGCATCGAACCGAGGAGCGCGGGGGCCGTCAGCGGAATCCTCAAGGTCGCCATGATGGTTGGACTACTCTCGATGCTGCTGGACAACCTCGCCGCCTAGTGAGCGGGCCCAGCTCAGCCGGATCAGATCAGGTCCAAGAGATCCTTCCTGGTGATCACGCCAGCTAGGGAAAGCCCTCTCTCCACTACCGGGACAGCCGGGATGCCCTGCCCTGCGAGTGTATCGGCGGCCTCCCCCACGGGATCGGCCGGGCTCAGGGTGGGCGGGCTCTCCATCATAACATCCTCGATCAAGATCCTCCTCACGGCTGCATCCATCCTCTTGGGGTCGATCTCCTCCCGGACCTCCATGAACGCCTTCGCCAGGATGAAGTCGGTCACGAGCCCAACGACAATTCCCTCGTCGACTACAGGCAGAACCCTGGCCCCGGTCTCGAGCATCTTCGATCTGGCGTGAACTATCCGGTCGATGAGCAGAATCCTGGGGTAGTTGACGGTCATCAACTCGCTGACGGGGGGCTCAGACCTGTCGGAGAGGAGCCTCATGAGGTCGGTCTCCGTGAGGGTCCCCAGGAGTGCCCCGTCACCGTCCACCACCGGGAGGAAGCTTATGTCCCTGTCCTTGAAGAGGAAGATGGCCCTGTCAAGGGTATCCGTCGGGCTCACGGTGATCGCAGGCTCCGTCATGAGCGAGCTCACGTAGACCCTCCGCGAGACAGTCCTCTGGAGCCTGGCAGACCCCAAGCCCTGCATGAGATCCCATGCGGCTATCACGCCCACCACTCTTGAGCCGGACAGGACGGGCAGGTGGGTGATCCCCCGCCTCTCCATGATCTCGAGGGCCACCCAAATCTGCTCGTCCTTGCTTACGGCGACGGGATCCCGATTCATGAACTCCTCGACGGGCTTACTCCGCAGGCGACCCAATGACGATCCCCCTAATGATGTCGGTCTTAGTGATAATACCCACAAGCGTCTCCCCGTCAGGAGAAACCGGGAGCCCGCTTATCCTCCAGTCCAGCATGACCCTAGCCGCCTTGGAGGCGTCCGAATCTGGCCGAACAGTCACGACGGGGTTGCTCATCAATTCCCCAACAGACCCGAGCCTCACCTCCCGGCTGGACCTGCCCACCCCAGTGTCAATGATGATGAATTTCCTGGTCCTATCAGGAGCGACGAACGCTATGTCCGTCTCGGTGAGGATTCCCTTGATCCTCCCGTCCGGACCGATCACGACCAGCCTGCTTATCCTCTTCTCTTTCATGAGTATGGCCGCCTTCTTCACGCTGTCAGTCTCGCGGACGGTGACGACGTCCTTCGTCATGAGGTCCTGCACCTTGAACCGGCCCTTCAGCTCCCGAGCGAAGTACCTGAGCAGGTCGGTCTTCGTTATGATCCCAACGACGCGATCGCCCTCGACGACCGGCAGGCCGCTTATCCCCCTCTCTACCATCAGCCTGGCGGCCTCCACGATGGATGAGTGGGGCGATATAGTCACGAGGTCCTTGGCCATATACCTGCTGACGCTGGCGTTCTCCGGACTCCTCCACCTCCAGGGAGGGCCTCTCTTGGCCCACGCCCTGGCCAGGTCGTCAACGGTCACTATCCCCACCGGCCTCTCGCCATCGACGACGAGAACTCTCTTGATCTTCCTCCCGAGCATCATGTTCCTTACGGCTCCCAGCGTGTCTTGAGGGGTGACGGCGGCCACCTCAGTGGTCATGTAGTCCCCGACTTTAGCCACCAACCCGACTCAACCCCCCTTGATCAGACGGGGAATGTGCCTTTCCAAGAATTAGCGAGCCTGAGCCTCTCTCTCAGGATGAACACAACGTGGGGGGCTACCCTGACGACGTCTCGAGCCGAGATGACCCCGACGACCTTGCCCGCCTTGTCTACCACTATGAGCCGTCTGACGTTCTTCTCGGACATGATCCGGGCCGCCTCGATCAGGTCCTCGTTCTCGTTGATGAGTATCGGATTCTTCGTCATTATCTCCCTGACCTTGACGTCTTCAGGCTTCCTCCCATCCTCCCTGGCTACGAAGCGGGTAATTATGTCCCGCTCCGTCAGGATGCCCACGAGCTTGTCTCCCTCCATGACCACGACGGATCCGATGTCGTGCTCCTTCATCAGCCTGGCGGCCTCAGCCACGCTGTCATCCGGCGTGACCGCGATGACCTTCGGCGTCATAACCTCGCTAACCTTGAGTCCCTCCTCGGAAGCGTCTTCCTCGGGGGGCGGTACCAGCGCCCACCTCAACTCTCAAACCCCCACATCAACTGACCAGGGCCACGATCCGGACCCCGCCAGAGGGCAGTAGCCTCTGGAGATCCTCCACCTCGATCTCTGTGGGCACTCCCCTCTTCCTTGCGGCATCTCTCAGGCTCTCGATTAAAACTGTTGTGGCCCTCTCCTTTGGGAGATCGCCGGGCGCGATCTCGTATCCAACGACCAGGTTTCCTCCGGCACCCGGGGGCCTTGAGATAAGCTTGTACTCCCCCTTTCTTTCCATTAGGCCTATCTCAAGCCTGAGCTCACCCCTCAAGTATCCTCTCCTGCCCACTATGTAGAAGGAGCCCTTCGGCAGGAACATGCCGGGAGGCGCGTGCGTGGAGACCTGTTCCCCGCGAACGTAGAATACATCGGCCTGCGACAGGCCTTCCCTCCAAGCCCGCGAGTAGGAGGCCGCGTAGCACGCCGCCTCCCTTATCGTGGCCTCGTCAACCTCAGCCCCGCCCGTCTTCACTATCACAACTGCGCCTCCAGGCATGTCGACGTGGAAGAACAGGTCTGAAGGCTCCATGTACCGCCTCACAAGTTCTCTGTTGGTCGACGCGTCTAGCCCGGCCACCACGAGCATTCCGCCGGACGAGGGGAACCACCTGAACCTCTCGTACCAGGCCCGCCTCCTCCGCCTCCTGACCTGAACCGCGTACTCTGGCTCCGGTCGAGCGAGTCGGCTCTCGAGGTCCTTCAAGATCTCCTCAATCCTGGCGGCTTTCTGTTCCAGCTTCTTTGCCCTCTCGTACAGCCTGGAGGCGTTCTCTGCTGCGGACGACCTGAGGTTCAGCTCTACCTCGCCGGCGGCGAGCCTGAGGGTGACAACGCCCCTCCCCCTATCGACCTCAACCCCCTCCGGCGGCTGACCCCTCCGGACCTCCGCTAGTATTGAGTCCACCTCCGCGAGCCGAGTGAAGATTTCGTCTGCTAGTGCCCTCAGCCTGGCCGCCTCCTCCTCATACCTGGCCTTCAGCTCCACCTGCTTCCTGACGCCCTCGGAGGGACCGATGGCATGCTCCCCACGGGCGACCTCCTCGACTACCCTCTCGGTGAGATACATGTCCAGCACGGCGTTCAACCGACCCCTAACCCTCTCAGCCTCATATCTCTCTGCCAGAACTCGTAGCGGAAAGGCAGAGAAGTCCACGTAGACACCGCCCTCCTTATAGAGGGTGGGCTCGGCGGGCTCGCCAATTCTCGCCAAGATCTCCGCGGAGGCACGCGCGATTTGCCGCCAGAGGCTCTCTTGATCACCCAGCTTTGACCTCAGATTGGCGCCGGCTACGAATGCCACCTCCTCGGCGTATGGCGGGCCGATCCCCAGTCGGAAGGTCAGGAACCTCCACAGCTCTAGGTCACGGTGTGACGCCATCTCCTCCAGCATGGAGTTCATGTCCAGCCCATCGGGCTCCACAGAGTCGCTCGGGGGGTACTCGTACCTCACACCCCTCTTCAGCTCACGGGCCCTAACCTTGAGAGGCCGTGCCAGCTGGACTATGACTCCCTCCTCGTCCGTGAGCACGAGGTTCCCCCTGCCAAACAGCTCTACGTGGATCCAGCCAGAGTACTCTCCCTCGTACCGGAGGCTGGCTACCCTCTCCAGCTTTAACTGCTCTATCTCGACTATCTTGGCCCCCTTTAACCTCTTGCGGAGCCCCATTGCCAAAGGGGTCGGGGTCTTGGGCTTGGCCCAGTCGTACTCGCTCAGGTACATGGCGCCGCCGAGCCACGCTATGAGCTCGCTCCTCCTGGCCCCTCCACCGAGCTTGAAGGAGAACAGGGAGTCTGCCATCTGGTAGACCTTCTCCACCTTCAGCGGGAGAAGCTCCTTGAGCTCTCGCAGGACGAATCTGAGCTCTATTCCGGCCATCTTGAGTCTAGCCGACATCTTCGCGTGGGCGCCCCAGGTCTACGTCTTTAAAGCGGAGGCGGGCCGCGGACGGCCCGATAGGCATGACTCTCAAGGACTCCCTGTTCTGGCTCAAGCTCTCACTGGCATCCCTCACGGGCATCATCGCTGGCTTGTTGGGACTGTCTGCCACTGAGGGCCTTACGCTCTTCTTCTTCACGGACGTTGCAGCAGGAACGGCCTTCCTGACCTGGAGGAGGGGGGCTATCTCGGAGGTGGGGATCTACAAGGCGTACAGGGAGTTCTTCATGACGTCCTTCCTGGCGTTCTTCCTCCTCTGGACCCTGGCGCTCAACCTCACAACGGGCGGCGTGGCCCTGTACCTGGCCGCTCCTAACACGGGAGTCCAAGAGCTCAGGCCGGTCGTCCCATCTGAGAACTTCCCGTACAACGTGATTTGGATAATAAACACCACCGATGAGACCTACACGGCGTTCATCGGGTCCTGCGCCCCCCGGCCGGGCGTCGCTAGGCTGCAGAACCTGACGGCCTCGCTGGGAGAGGAGGGCCTAACTCTGAGGCTGACGGTCACCGTGTTCCAGGGGAGTTCGGTGAGCGCGGGCTGGGTGAACGTCACCTACCAGAACGAGACCATCGAGTTGGATGTGGTCGGCCTCGGCAGGCTCAGCCTGGGAGTAGGGGAGGCGACCTCTGCGAACTTCGACGGCTATCCGCTGGAGGCGGAGTCCTCGAGCGTTGGGCCTGGGAAGGTGAACGTCACGATCGCCGTTGGACCGATTCCGGCCGAGACAGCCAACTTCACCGCCGAAAAGCTCGCAGCCCTGATCTCACGCCTCCTAGTTGAGGAGAACAGGTACTGCGTGTTCGAGCCTGGAGCCAGGACCTTCAAGAGGACGCTCAGGATCGGAGACGCGTATGTGGTGATCAAAGGCTAGGTCAGGGTTAGGTTAAATCGCCACGCCTTGTAGAACGCTCGGGTGGCCCCGATGGGAGAATTCAGGTTCTTGGATCACGGCGCAGACGTAGCCTTCGAGGCCAGGGGAGAGAGCCTTGAGGAGCTGTTCAGGCAGGCCGCCAGGGCCATGTACGCGTCCATGCTCAACCTGGAGAGGGTTTCCCCCAGGGAGTCTAGGGTAGTGCGCGTCGAGGCCCCGGACCTGGTGATCCTCTTGCACGACTGGCTGTCAGAGCTGCTTTTCATAACGGACACAGAGGGTCTCGTGTTCTCAGATTTCGACGTCAAAATCTCCCAGGGCGACGACGGGGGATACTCGCTCGAGGCCACCGCGCGTGGGGAGCTGGTGGATCCGGAGAGGCACGAGGCAGTGACCGAGATCAAGGCGGTAACCTACCACGGCATGGAGGTGTACGAGGAGGGCGGAGAGTGGGTAGCCCGCGTGATCTTGGATGTCTGAGGAGCCATTCCAAAGTTTATTAACCGGGGCGGGGGTCGCGCCGAGAGTTGTACGGGGTTAAGCCCGTATCAAATGAGGGGTGCTACAGATGCCTAGGAGGCACGGTTCACTGGCTTTCCGGCCTAGGAAGCGCGCAGCCACTCAGAAGGCTGTCTTCCGTTCCTATCCCGAGATCGAGTCGGACCAGGTCGTCCTAGCCGGCTTTCCTGGCTACAAGGCTGGCATGACCCATGTCATAATGGTCGAGGACAGGCCGGGCAGGCCCACCACCGGTCAGGAGATCGCCGTCCCCTCGACGGTGGTTGAGACCCCTCCTGTCAGGGTGATAGGGGTCAGGCCCTACGCGAGGACGCCCTACGGCCTGAAGCCCCTCACCACCTACCTGAAGTTCGAGGTAACCGGCGAGATCCGGAGGTCGATGACCCTCGGCAAGAGGGAGGGGGTCCTGACCAACGAGGACACGGCCGCCAGGAAGATAGAGGAGAACAAGGAGTCCGTCAGGGAAGTCAGGATAATCGTAGCCACCCAGCCCAAGCTGGCCGCCCTGCCGAAGAAGAAGCCGGAGATCCTAGAGATACCGCTGAGGGGGTCCACAGTACAGGAGCGACTGGAGAAGGCTATGGAGATGGTCGGCACGATTGTCAGGGTCTCCGACGTCTTCAAGGTGGGCCAGCTGATCGACGTCACGGCGGTCACCAAGGGCCGCGGGTGGCAGGGTGTCGTGAGGAGGTTCGGCGTTGAGCTCCTGAGGCACAAGGCCGGCAAGGGCAGGTGGAGGGTGGGCAGCCTCGGCTCCAGGCACCCACCCTTCGTGACGTGGAGGGTGCCTCGCGCTGGCCAGACGGGCTACCACAAGAGGACGGAGTACAACAAGCGCGTCTTGCTCGTAGGCCTGGCGAATTACTCGGATGAGGGTGGGCTCGTAGAGGAGGCGTTCCCGGATCTCAACCCGCCGGGCGGCGGGTTCAAGGGCTACGGCAGGGTGAGGAGCGACTACGTCCTACTCTCAGGTTCTGTGCCGGGGCCCGCAAAGAGGTTCGTGATGATGAGGCACCCGATAAGGCCCTATGTCGAGGACCTCCCGGAGCCCCGGATAATCTACGTGTCCGGCGTTGGTTACCTTGAGCAGATACTCAAGGCCAGGCCCAAGGCGGAGGAAGAGAGGGCGCAGGAGGCCCAGGCTGTCGCTGGGGGAGGTGAAGGCGAGTGAGCGAAGTCAAGCGTCCGGTCCTCGACTTGGAGGCTCAGGTTGTCGACGAGCTGGAGCTGCCTGAGGTCTTCCTGACTCCCATAAGGCCCGACGTGATCAGGAGGGCCTACCTGTCCAGCCTCACGGCCAGGATCCAGCCTCAGGGTAGGGACCCCCTCGCAGGGCTCAGGACCTCGGCCGAGTCTTGGGGCGCTGGCCACGGCGTTGCCAGGGTCCCCAGGATCAAGGGCAGAGGCTATCCAGCCGCCTCGCGGGGCGCAAGGGTCAACCAGGCCGTTGGAGGCGTGAGAATTCAGGCCCCGAGGGCCGACAAGGTCGTGTGGGAGAGGATCAACAAGAAGGAGAGGAGGCTGGCCATAAGGTCTGCGATCGCGGCCACAGCTTCACTCGAGCTGGTCTCCGCCAAGCACAGGCTGGGTGACCTCAAGGGGGTCCCCGTGATAGTGGTGGACGATCTGGCCTCCATCCAGAAGACCAGGGACTTCTACGAGTTCTTGCTGAAGCTAGGCCTTCAGGAGGAACTCGAGAGACTCAAGAGGAGGTTCAGGAAGATAAGGGCAGGCAGGGGCAAGATGAGGGGAAGAGTCAGGCAGAGGGCCAAGGGCCCGCTGGTGGTGTACCACGAGGACGAGGGCATATCGAGGGCGGCCAGGAACGTGCCCGGAGTCGACGTTGTCAGCGTGAAGGATGTGGGGGTCATCCACCTCGCCCCGGGAGGAGTCCCGGGCAGGCTCACCATATGGACCATCAGCGCCATCAAGGCCCTCATGGAGGAGCAGGTCCCATTCGTGAGGAGGAGGTGATTGAAAGGTGGAGTTCGACCCCTTTAAGGTGCTCATAAGGCCCGTGGCCACAGAGAAGGCCGTTCAGCTCCTCGACACCCAGAACAAGCTCGTCTTCATAGTCGACAGGGGGGCCAACAAGCTGATGATCAAGAGGGCGGTCGAGGAGGCCTTCGACGTGAAGGTGGCAAAGGTCAACGTCTTGATAACCGCCAAGGGAGAGAAGAAGGCCTACGTCAGGCTGGCCCCTGAGTACAACGCTAGGGATGTCGCGTCTCAGCTCGGGATACTGTGAGGTGGTGATCAATGGGTAAGAGGATCCTAGTCCAGAGGAAAGGGAGAGGCGGGATACAGTTCAGGTCTCGCGCTCACCTGAAGATAGGCCCCGCCAGGTACCCTCAGGTGGGGCTAAGGGAGACGGTGAAGGGGAGGATCGTTGAGTTCCTCCACGAGCCCGCCAGGTGGACCCCACTGGCCAAGGTGGCCCTAGAGACCGGTGAGGAGATAATCTACATACCGCCTGAGGGGGTCTACGTTGGGCAGGAGATCGAGATAGGCCCAGGAGCTAAGCCCGTCACGGGGAACGTGCTCCCTCTCTCCGATATCCCCGACGGAACGCTAGTGTGCAACGTTGAGCTCAGGCCCGGAGACGGTGGGAAGATTGCCAGGAGGAGCGGAACCTACGCTCTGGTGTTCTCGCACGACGGAGACCGGGTGATCCTCAGGCTCCCCTCTGGGAAGGACAAGATCGTCACCGCCAAGGCCAGGGCCACCATAGGCGTAGTCGCCGGCGGCGGGAGGACAGAGAAGCCTCTCCTAAAAGCGGGCAACGCATACTACCGTGAGAGGGTTCACCCCAAGCGTTGGCCCAAGGTCAGGGGCGTCGCCATGAACGCGGCCAGCCACCCGCACGGCGGAGGATCGCACAAGAGGCCTGGCAAGCCCACTACCGTGCCCAGGACCGCGCCTCCAGGCCAGAAGGTCGGACACATAGCCGCCAGGAAGACGGGCAGGGCCAAGAAGCGCGCCAAGCTGTGACGAATCAAACCTTATATGAGGGGATATAACAGGGAGGTCTGAGGATGCCTAAGGAGTTCATCTATAGGGGCTACACGCTGGAGCAGCTTACCCAGATGACACTTGACGAGCTGGCGGAGGTCATGCCAGCACGCATAAGGAGGTCCCTCAGGAGAGGACTATCTCCAGAGAACAAGAAGCTCCTAGAGAAGGTCAGGAAGTACAAGGCTGCGGGCGTGAGTAAGGTGATCAGGACCCACAGGAGGGACATGCCCGTTCTCCCCGAGATGGTGGGCATGAAGATAGCCGTGCACAACGGCAAGGAGTTTGTGGAGGTACAGATCACGCCCGAGATGATAGGGCACTACCTTGGCGAGTTCGCCATGACAAACAGGATAGTCCAGCACGGCAGGCCTGGCAAGGGAGCCACTAGGTCCAGCAAGTACGTGCCCCTCAAGTGAGGGCTTCCGCCCTCACTTATCCAATTACTGGGTCGCTCTTCACACCTTTTTATCCAGGGTACGCAAGTAGTCAGTGGGCCGGGGTAGCCTAGCCCGGACCAAGGCGCCGGCCTTGAGAGCCGGTGGCCCCTCGGGGGCCGCGTGGGTTCAAATCCCACCCCCGGCGCCACCTTTCTTCAGTGCCCATAACAATTGGACGGAAAGGGGGCCGAACTCTGCCTAAGGAGGGAGGATCGTGAGAAGAAGCGAGTGAGGTGATGCCGGCTCACGCCAGCATCACGATGCTGATCTTGACGTCCTCGGGTATGGAGATACCCATTATCCTCCTGATGAACCTCTCGTCCGGATTGAGGACGTCTATGATCCTCTTGTGGATCCTGAGCTCGAACCTGTCGTACCTGTTGGTGCCCTCCCCCGACGGGTTCCTGAGGGTCGTGACCCTCAGCCTCTTGGTGGGCAGGGGGATCGGGCCCCTTATCCTGACGCCCATCTTCTCCGCGACCTCGCGGAACTCTCTCGCGGTGGACTCCAGGCTAATCACGTTAGTGCTGACCAGCTCTATTCTGAGCCTCTCCACCATATTCTATCCCTTCCCTCGCAAAGACCCCTACTCTCACCGCAAATAAAAGGGTGGGGGGAGGGGTCGATCCCTCACTTCTTCCTCTCGAGGGGCTTGACGTCGAGCACTATGCCGGCGGCGACCGTGATGCCCATGTCCCTGACGGCGAACCTGCCGAGCTGCGGGAACTCCTGGTACTTCTCGAGGACGAAAGGCTTGATGGGCCTCATCTTGACTATGGCGGCGTCTCCCTTCTTGATGAAGGACGGGTTCTCCTCGATGACCTGGCCGGTCCTCGGGTCGAGCTTCTTCACGAGCTCAGTGATCCTCGCGGACACGTGGCCGGTGTGGGCGTGAATCACCGGAGTGTAACCGGCCGCTATGGCTGTGGGGTGCTGGAGCACCACTATCTGGGCGGTGAACTCCTCCACCACGGTGGGCGGGTTGTTCGGGTGACCGATCACGTCACCTCTCTTGATCTCCTTCCTCTCGACGCCCTTGAGGTTGATCCCTATATTGTCGCCGGGCTCGGCCTTGGGCAGCTTCTCGTGGTGCATCTCAATGCTCTTGACCTCGGCGGTCTTGTGCAGCGGCTCGATGATCACGGTGTCGCCGGGCTTGATGACGCCGGTCTCAACCCTGCCGACGACCACGGTGCCGACTCCGGTGATGGAGAACACGTCCTGCACCGGGATCCTCAGAGGCTTATCGACGGGCTTCGGCGGAGCCTTGAAGGTGTCCATCACCTCGAACAGGGTCGGGCCGTCGTACCACGGCATCTTGTCGCTCTTCCGGTAGACGTTGTCACCCTCCAGGCCGCTAACCGGGACGAACTGAATCTCGTCCGGATTGTAGCCGACCTTCCTCAGGAGCTCGGAGACCTGATCCTTCAGCTCCTCGAACCTCTCCTTGCTGTAGTTGACCGTCGGGTCGTCCATCTTGGAGATGGCGACCGCCAGCTGGTTGACACCCAGCGTCTTGATCAGGAAGACGTGCTCGATGGTCTGGGCCTGGACTCCCTCGCCCCTCTTAGCCGATACCACGAGGACGGCGGCGTCGGCCTGGCTGGCGCCGGTGATCATGTTCTTCACGAAGTCCCTGTGGCCCGGAGCGTCGATGATGGTGATCAGCTTGTGAGGGGTCTCGAGCTTGGTGTGGAACAGGTCGATGGTCATTCCGCGCTCTCTCTCCTCCTTGAGCCTGTCCACGACCCAGGCGAACTTGGCGTCGTGAGCCAGCTCCTCGGGCGGGAGCTCCTTGATTATACCGGCGTCCCAGTACAGCCTGCCTATCAGGGTGGACTTGCCGTGGTCGACGTGTCCCACGAATACAACGTTCACGTGCTCCTTCTCGGGCATCTCTCATCACCCTCTACACACGATACCGCGACTTTGCGGGTCCTTGGGTTTTTTACGTTCGAGTTTTAAAACTTATTTGAGCGAGGCTGGAGCCGATGTCAACGCCACAAGCCGGGAGCGCGGCCTTCTCAGGTCAAAGGCTGGAGGAATCTGCCCTGCAGAAGCTTGGTCTAGCGACAGCCTGGGCGTGCCTAGGCCCGGCGACCTCCATGCTCATAGCGGCTCTGGCTTGCGGGCGTGTGGGATGTCCGCTCATACCTGGATACGGCCCCCTCAACCTCGCTGCACTTATGGTAGCTATTCTCCTCTTCTTTTACGCCGACCGAGCTGTGAAGGCGATAAGGAGGGGTGATCCGAGGCCCTTTAACAGGGTACTGATAATAGGGGGCCTGGAGATACCGCTGCTCGGACTTGCCTCAGCCCTGGCCGCGAGGACGGGCGAGACGCTGCTGACCACGCTCGCCTTCTCGGCGCTAGCCTATAGCATACTGGCCTCCGGCTGGAAGCACCTGACGCTTCTTGCCGAGGGGGCCTTAGAGGGGGAGCGGGCGGAGAAGAGGAGGGCCAAAGAGGCCAGGGACAGAGAGAAGGAGAAGGCGAAGAAGGGCAAAAGGAAGAGTTGAAGGGTTGAGAAGTCTCAGGGAAGCCTGAAGAGCCTCCCCGACTTCACCCCCAGCGAGGCGTCCGTCAAGTCCATCGACCTTTCCGCCGACAGATCCGCGGCGATCGCCCTCACCGCGTCGACGTTCTCTGGAATCACTATCGCCTCCTGGTGTATCGCCTGGAACAGGTAGAGCCACCTGCCGTCCACGCTCACCGAGTCGGCCCAGATGACGTTCTCGTAGATGTCCGCCCTATGCCTACCAAGTTCCCTTCCAACGTCTAAGATGTCGGCAGTTGACCTGAATCCGGCGGCGGCTGACACGAGCACAATTCTCCTCTCCGACGAGAGCACTCCGAGGATCTCCTCCCTGCTGGTCTCCCGGCTCAGCTTAACCGCCACGCTGTGGATGTGGCTGTGCGTCGTCGGGGCCTTGACGGCCATGGTGACTACGTTGAGCCTGGGCATCACCGTCCGCAGGTCGGGCCCGTGGTGGGAGGGCACCCTCGGTGGGTCTGGGACCAGGGCGTCGATTGGTCCCTTCTTGACTTCTTTTGGATCAGCAGCCCTCCTTATGAGGGTGACCAGAGCCCTCTCCACGCCGAACTCCCTGTCGATCGCATTGAAGAGCCTTGCCAGCCCTGTCGTGTTGCACGAGACCACCCTGACTAAGCGCTTCCCCTGGGCTCCAGCGTAGTTGACCTGAGCGACGAAGCTAACCTCCGCCACCTCAGGCGGCTCTCCCCCTTGGAAGATGGCCTTCACGCCAGCCGACTCGTACCTCTCCCGCATCTCCCTGCCCTTACCCCCTGGTGTGGTGTCCACGACGACGTCTACCTCCCTCAGCAGGTCATCGAGCGTCCCGTGAACTGGTAGGCCCCTATCTCGCCACGCCTGCAGTCCGTCCTCTGAGGGCGCGAAGAACCTGATCCCACTCAAGCTGATTGCGATCTCTGCCCTGTAGTCTGGCGTAGGCTTGACGACTCCCACCAACTCCATGTCGGACTGGGACCTGACGGCGTCCGCGACCCTCGAGCCTATCGTACCGTAGCCCACTACGCCCACCTTTATCATCTGATCTCACCTCCTCCCTAGAAGCACGTCTACCGCGGGCAGGGGGAGGCCCGAGAGGGCGTAGAGTATGGCGCCCCCGGCTGTGTATATCCTCCCCTCCTCGAGGCCTACCATTTTTGCGGCCACGCTGAGGTGGCCTCCACAAAACACGACTTCCCTCTTTGCCTTCGAGCAGGACTTGACGAAGTCCAGGGTTCCCTTCCTGAACCTGGGATCCTCGAACATGCCGAACGGTCCGTTGGCCACCACGATGTCCGAGTTCGCCACGGCGTCCGCGTAGATCTCAGTTGTACCTGAACCTACGTCCACAATAACCCTACCCTCTGGCACGTTGTACACGGGAGCGTGGGACACCTCGTCGGTGTTCGGGTCCCAGACGACGAAGTCGACCGGGTAGAGGATCTTATCCTGGAACTCGGTCAGCAGCCTCTTGGCCGCGGGCAGCAGGATCTCCTTCCTCTTGTAGCTAGCTGCAGAGCTTGGTATCCTGTTGCCAGCTGCCTCGGCCATCAAAACGCCCAGGAGCCCGCCGGTGAGGACTAGATCCACTAGCCCACTCCTGAGCGACGCGTCGAGCACCCTGATCTTGTCCTCCAGCTTTGCGCCTCCCAGCGCGAACACTCTCCTGCCCTGGACCTTGTGAATCTCCGCCAGCTCTCTAAGCATTGTGGTGAGCAGCCTCCCCGCCGCCGAGGGTAGTAGGAGCGGGAATGCCACCAGTGAGGGCTGAGAGCGATGGGCGGCCTGGAACGCGTCGTTAACGTACGCGTCGAAGAGTGGGGCCAGCCTTCTGACCATGTGCGTCCTCGCTAGCTTCCCGGGATCGTCTTCGAGGTTCTCTTCGGAGTGGAACCTGAGGTTCTCCAGCACGAGCAGTTCCCCGGGCTTGAGATTCATGATCCTCTCCCTAGCAGCGCTCCCGACGACGGAGTCGGCCCACTGAACATCCATCTCAAGGACCTGGCTCAGGATCCTGGCGTGCGCCTCGGTGCTAATGAAGTCCGGGCTTCCGGGTCTTCCTTGGTGGGTACCCACGACGACCGCGGCTCCCCTCTCGAGGAGTTCACGCAGGGTGGCGGAGGCCTGCTCGATCTTCGTGGCGTCCATGATGACGGGCTCGGGGCCGTCTCCCTTCTCCACGGGGACGTTCATGTCCACCCTCACGAAGACCTTTCTTCCTTCGACATTCAGGTCGTCCATCTTGGGGAGGGCCTCAACCTTCGCCCCCCACGTGAGGTCGATCCTGGAGGCAGCCAGCCTCACGGCTCTACCACCGCCCCCTCGAGAGCGTCCTTGCAGGCGCAGGACCTCTCCCGGGGTATGTTCTCCACGGCGAGCCTAAGCATGGCCCTGACGTCCTCTATCCTGCGGGCGAAGACCTCCTTGACCTCGTCGTGGGTGAGCTTAGCTGGGCCGGACACCCCGGCGGCGTAGTTGGTCACCACGGTCACCGTGGCGTAGCAGGCGGCCACCTCCCTCGCCAGAGTCGCCTCGGGGCAGCCGGTCATGCCTACGACCGTGCCACCTAGCAGCCTGAACGCCCGTATCTCAGCGGGCGTCTCGAATCTGTTGCCCTCGGCGCAGACGTACACTCCTCCATCAACGGGATCGAGACCGAGCCTTCGACCAGCTTCTAGGAGAACCCGCCTCAGCTCCGGGCAGTAAGTGTGGGGCGTCATCGACACGTGGACAACGCCGCCGATTACCCTGTCCCCAACGCGGATCTCGGTCTTCCCGTCGTAGAAGGTCGTCGGCCGGTTCTTGGTGAAGTCGAGGAAGTCGTCGGGTATCAGTATCGTGCCCGGGCCGTAGGCGGGATCGAGGGAGCCCACCGCGTTCGTGGCCAGAATCCTAACGACCCCGAGGATGCGCAGGGCGAGGATGTTCGCCCTGTAGTTGACCATGAAGGGTGGCACCTCATGTCTCTCCCCATGCCTCGGTATGAACGCGACCTCCCTGTCCCCCATGGTGCCGACGGCGACCTTCACCTGACCGAACGGGGTGTCGACTATGAGCCTCTTGGGGTCCTCAAGGAGCTCGTAAAACCCGCTGCCGCCTATAATGCCAACTTCAGGCATTTTGGACGCTCACCCCGCCCTCTATTTAGCTGGCAATATTTTAAATAGCGAAACCGGGTTGCGATTCGACGGATCAGAGGACCCCAGCTAAGGGTCCCGATTCAATTGGAACCTGGGAGGTGACTGGATTGGCTCTTGCGACCATAGGCGGAAGACCCGTCCTCATACTGAAGGAGGGCACCACCCGGACCAGGGGCGAGGAGGCGAGGAGGATCAACATAATGGCAGCCCGAGCAATCGCCGACGCCATCAAGACCACCCTCGGCCCCAAGGGAATGGACAAGATGATAGTGGACTCGCTGGGTGACATCACCATCAGCAACGACGGCGCCACGATCCTTGAGGAGATGGAGGTTGCACACCCGGCCGCCAAGATAATGGTTAACCTCGCCAAGGCCCAAGACAAGGAGGTGGGAGACGGGACCACCACAGCCGTTGTCCTCGCTGGAGAACTCCTGGCCGAGGCGGAGAACCTGCTCAACAAGGACATTCACCCGACTATCATCATCGACGGCTACGAGAGGGCCCTGAGGTTCGTGGAGGGTGAGCTGGATAAGATTGCCATCGAGGTCGACCCTGGCGATCGCGAGCTCCTCAAGAAGGTTGCCGAGACCTCTATGAGCAGCAAGCTGGTGAGAGGCGCGAGGCAGAAGCTCGCCGAGGTCGTGGTCGAGGCTGTCAAGGCCGTTGAGGAGGTGCAGGGGGGCAAGAGGGTAGTGGACATCGACAACGTCAAGATCATGAAGAAGAAGGGCGAGAGCCTCGACGAGACCCAGTTCATCAGGGGAATCGTGCTGGACAAGGAGGTCGTCCACAGGGACATGCCCAAGCTAATCAAGGACGCCAAGATCGCCCTCCTGAACCTGTCCCTCGAGGTCAAGAAGCCCGAGATCGACGTCGAGATCCAGATATCCAGCCCCGAGGAGCTGCGGGCCTTCATAGATCAGGAGACCCAGATCCTCAGGGAGAAGGTCGAGAAGATCGCCGCTACCGGCGCAAACGTGGTCTTCTGCCAGAAGGGTATCGACGAGGTGGCCCAGCACTTCCTGGCCCAGAAGGGCATCATGGCCGTCAGGAGGGTCAGCGAGAAGGACATGAAGAGGCTCGAGAGGGCCACCGGCGGCAAGATAGTTAACAATCTCGAGGACCTGACCGAGGCCGAGCTGGGCTACGCTGGCCTTGTCGAGGAGAGGAAGATCGGCGAGGACCGCATGGTGTTCGTCGAGGACTGCAAGAACCCCAAGGCCGTGACCATCCTGATCAGGGCCGGCGCAGACACCATCCTTGACGAGGCTGAGAGGGGCCTGAAGGACGCCCTCTATGTGGTCAGGAACGTTGTCGAGGACGGAAAGGTCTGCCACGGAGGCGGCGCCGTGCAGATCGAGCTAGCCAGGAGGCTGAGAGACTACGCCGAGACCGTCGGAGGCAAGGAGCAGCTGGCCATGGAAGCCTACGCCGCCGCGCTGGAGTCCATCCCCAGGATACTGGCCGAGAACGCGGGCATGGACTCCATAGACGTTCTCGTCAGGCTCAGGCAGGCTCATGCCGAGGGCAAGGCACCCTACGGCGTCGACCCCACCAACGGGAAGATAGCCGACATGGCCGAGCTGGGTGTCTACGACACCTACAGGGGAGTGAAGAACTCCATCTCCTCCGCCACCGAGACCGCGATCCTGATAATCAAGACCGACGACATAATAGCCGCCAAGCCTTACGAGAAGGAGGAGAAGAAGGAGGAGAAGGAGGAAGAGAAGGAGGAGAGCAAGTTCGAGTTCTGAGCTCTCTCTCCTAAACCCTTTTTCTCTTGTTCATTTACCCATCGCAGAGACCTGTCCCCTCCTTGCTCTATCGCGGAGCATGCTGGACACAACCAGGACCAATGCCGGCGCGAAGAATGAGTAGAGGTAGGGGTGAACGGGCCCCGACTCAATCCAGACCAGGCTGGCGCTGAGGAGTATGGGGTAGAGCACCTTCGCCGCGGAGTCTCCCGAACGAGCCAACCTGAGCACGCCGCCCGCTATCGCCCCAAGGACCAGGGGAACCGCCACGACGCCGAAGGCACCGAAATCTATCCAGATGGGCCCCACCATGGAGGTCGTATAGGCGACCGGCAGGCCCACGACGGCCTCACCCGTCAGCGCGCCTACGAGCGGCCTCGGAATTCCGAGCATGGTCAGCAGCGGGTTGATGAACAGGAGCACGCCGTAGGTCATTCCCCAGGGCGAGTAAGCCTTCAGAACCAGCGTCAGAGAGTATAGGGTAAAGCCGGCCCTGCTGACGAGGACGTAGTAGGCGTCGCCGGTGAGGCCGGCCCTCGCCATCAGGATGACCTTCTGGAAGGTGAACAGCAGGAGGCCGGGAACCGCCAGGTAGGCGAGGACATGTCTTACCTTGATGAGGCCTCCGAGCCACATGGCGACGACCAATGTTCCCAGGGCGACCACCACATCCAGCCTGAATCCTGACGGGAACGTAAGAGCGAGGGAAATCCCCATTAGGCCGGCGCAGACGATAAGGGCGTCCTCCCTTCGAACCGACCCATCCCGCCGGACCCTCGAGGACAGCCACGCAACGAGGGCAGACAGGCCGAGGAGGTACATGTCGTAGCTGATCATCCAGAACGCGTCATGTCTCCTCAGTTCTGGGTAGAGAAGGGGAATGGCCCCAAGCCGCAGGTAGTTCACCATGAGCCCCGCGCCGCCGGCTACGAGCAGAGGAAGGGAGAAATGAAGGAGTCCTTCGTGGCTCAGCCGTATGACCGCGACGCCCGGACCTCTCGAGATCGCCGCCCTCGCGCCCAGTGAGTAGGCCGCCACGGCTGCGGTCCACAGCGCGATGGCCGCAACCCACACCCTGAGGTCGACTATCGGCAGGGGGCTTACGAGCGCCAGCGCAAGGTAGGCTGCGTAAGCCAGCGGGACGGCCAACACGGGAGAGGCCATCCCGTATCTTCTAGTGACCACCACGAGCGGTCTGAGGGTGAGGCTCGAGGCCGCACCCTCGACGAGGTGGTCGGAGAGTTTGTTGACGAAGGAAAAGATCTTGCGAAGCGAGGTCGGAACCCATAAGACCCCCGCATCCTCGCCGATCCTACCCCTGCCCCCTGAGGGCGTCACGGACATCAGAATCTCCGCGAGGAACCTTCCAATTGCCATCTCAAGCTTGACGAGGATCTTAATGGCCTTCCAAGTAAAGCTCACCGACCTCACCTCCACTATCCCTTGAACTCGACCATGAACTTGGCGTAGCGAACTCCCTCCAGCGAGGACACGGCTCCGTATATGGTAGTCTTCTCCTCCGTGGTTGGGGGTCTATCGAAGACAACCTTGACCCTGACGTCATATGCCAGCATCTCATGCGCGTCTGCTGGCAGCCAAGTCCTCAAGATGGAGTCAAGCTTCGCGAGATCCCTCCAGTTCATGTTCTCTACCACAAGGTAGAATGGCGCCACCGTGGAGCCAACGAAGAGGAAAAGGCCGGAACACTCCTCATTAACCTCACTCTGGAGCCAGTATATTGGAACCTCGTTCCTTCTTATCGCCTCAGAGAGGCCGCCACCGTGCAGCTTGAAGGACACGAACACCTCGTAGTCCACACCAGCATCCGACACAGCGTTCACGACCTCCCCCACCTTGGCGAGCAGGTCGTCTAATCCCTCGGTCCAGAGCGGGTCTAGGCTCACCAGGAGCCTGTCTACGTCTCTGTCAACTTTGAGGGTGAGCCTGAGGGGGTCTACCTCCTGCGGAAGCGGATCCTTAACCTTCTGATCGGAGGAGTAGACTAGGAACACGTCCCCGCCGGCGCTGAAGTATATGGTCGCCCTGGCAGAGTCTAGGACGAATCCCGTGGAGTTTATCAGCGTCCCATTGACGTGAACGCCCAGTATCCCCCCTCTGAGTGAGTACCCCCTGGACCGGTAGAAGTTGGCTATGTACGCGGCGGACTGGCCGCTCCTCACGTCTCCGCTGTAGTAGGAGTGGGAGTTCACCTTCATGTAGGCGACCCCCACGGCCGCCGTCACGACGAGGATGTCTAGCGCGACTCCCAAGAGCTTTAGAACTCTCTCTGACTCCACGGCGACCACCTCACCCCTCCCACCGCATCTTGACTCTCTCGGCCCCAACCTCCCGCAGCGCCTCACCAACAGCGTCTGCGTCCACCCTCGTGGGATCGGTGAGCACAGTAAGCTGAGTGGGGCCCGATATGAGCCCCTTCACGTCGACTCCCTCCCTCCCGAGAACCTCGACGATCCCCTTGAGCAGGGCCGAAGAGTCTTCGACGGGCACAAATCTCATCTTGATGAGGATCTCATTCCCGGCCGTCTCGACTTCTATAATCCCCCTTCGGCCCGCTGCCATGTCCTGAATCAGGCTGGCTGGGATCGTCACGTTGGACTCTCCCATCCACACCGCAACCGTCGCCGACACCAGGCAGGCCTCAACACCCTCGAACCGCGTGAGGGCCGCGCAGAGCGACTCGAGGGAGTTCGGTTCCAATGTACCGCTTGGGATTAGGGCATCGATTCTAGCCACACCCCTCGGCCGCTCTATCCTCATGAGTATTCTGCTGGGAACCCCGTCGACGTAGGGCCTGTCAAACTCGTCCGAGAGCACTAAGATCCCTTTCTGGGGATCGAAGAGAACCAGCCTCTTGCTGTCCGCGTACACGACCCTGCCACTCGCCTTGAAGGATCCTCCGGCGTACCAGGCTCCCTCGACCTCGAGTTCCACGGCGTACCCGCGGGAGGCCGAGCTGTGATAGGTGGCGGCTATGCCCACCATGTTGGCGCCCCTGATGTCGAAGTACCTGTCCCTAGGGGTGACGGCCGCGTAGGCCACCCCCACGGCAACGGACAGCACCACGAGATCCAAGACCAGCCCCAGTGCGCGCCTCTTCGCCTCACCCTCACCCAACGCCTCAACCCTCCATTCAGTCAAGCCCACGCCAGCGGTATGCTTATTTAACCGAGGGTAGGCCGGCACCCGGGAGGTCGTGAATCAGTGCCTCACTACTACCACGGACCCGTGGCCATTCGCGGGAGAACTCCGACAGGAGGGAAGATCAGGAAGACTCGTAAGAAGAGGAAGAGGGAGATAGGAAGGTTCCCAGCCCTCACGAAGATCGGAGAGAGGCGACTTAAGTTCATCAGAGCCATGGGAGGGAACTATAAGCTCAGGCTGCTGAGCGACAGCTATGCCAACGTCGTGGTACCTGGGGAGGGAACGAAGAAGGTCAGGATCTTGGACGTCGTTGACAATCCTGCCAGCAAGGTGTTCAAGAGGTCTAAGATCATAACTCGAGGAGCGATAATCAGGACCGAGCTGGGCCTCGCTAGGGTGACCTCCAGCCCGGGGCAGCACGGCGTGATAAACGCTGTCCTAATGGAGGAGGAGCAGTCTGCCTCGTGAGCGGAGGCCTCTCCCCTCATCTCTTGACAGGGCTCGCGTGAGGCCTATTGGAGTGGTTGAGAAGCTTACAAACTCGCGAAACTTCCTCGTGAGATACGGGGGGCCCGTGGAGTACGACCCCAAAGACCTGAAGGTCGTGGACGAGGAGCTCCGTCTGGTCGGCGTGGTTCGGGACGTGATTGGCCCGGTTCAGGCGCCGTTCTTCTTGGTCAAGGTGACGATCCCCCTCGACGAGGCGAAGAGCTACGTGGGTAAGAGGCTCTACCTCGTGGAGCCGCCGAGCCTCTTGGCAAGGAAATTAAGGAACAGCGGGTAGACCTCCCGAGGTAGGGATGCCCGCTAAGTCAAAGCGGACGGCAAACGCTGCGCGGTCTGAGCAGAGCCTGCTGGATCTGGTCGAGAGGCTCTTATCTCTCCCCTGCACCAAGTGCCAGAATCTTGGAAGGTGCTACGACTCAGCGGCGCTGGAGTGCGGGAAACTCACGACCTACCTCCTACGAGATCCTTGACGACCTCCACGATCTCACTGAGCGAGGCGTCCGTCTTGATTGACTTCTTCTCACAGTGAACGAGGCTTGCCTTGAATCCGCGGGACCTCAGCACCTCCACCGCGGCCCGAGGGCTTGGCGAGGGCAGCTTCCTCCGGCTCGCCAGGAAGTCCAAGTCGTAGTACAGGGGAGGCATCCCGAGCTCCTCAGAAAGGGCTCTGACTATCTGCCTAGCCTCCTGAGAGGCCCAGGGGCTCTCATCCAACTTCTTGAGAACTGATCTCACGAGACCTTCATCCAGAATGTCTCCAACCCAGAGGGGCCCGATCAGTCGGAGTTCCGAGTCGCACTGGGGGCAGGCGCCATCCTTGGGAGGGTCCCTCCCCCTGTAGACTCTCCTCCAGCCGCAGCTGTTGCAGTAGGACACCCACCCGAGCATCGTCCTCAGGGACTCAGAGGCCCTCGTGGCGCCCCTCTCAACCTCAAAGTAAACCCTAGCGTAATGTCTGGTGGCGTGAGCCAGCACGGGCCTCACGGCGAGGTCGTAGACCGCAGCCACCCTCGCCACGTATGCCGCCAGGATCCTGAGACCTGCCTCCTTGTGGAACTCCGTCTTGCTCCCGTGGGCGAAGTAGACCCGGAACAGCTTGTCAGGATATACCCCATAGAGTACCGGCGTATCCGTCGCGGTCACGGCCAAGACGCCCCCAACCCTGACTGCCCTGACGGCCGCCCACAGGAAGGGTGAGGGCGTCCCAAAGGGATCCACATCGAGGTAATCAACCCCCCCGCCTTCCCTGAGCGAGAGAGAAGCCAGGTTCGCATCCATGAGCCAGGCGTCGACGGAGCCCTCGAGCCCGTTCCTCCTTATCCCCAGCCTTATTGCGTGATATGCCAGCGGGTTCTTGTCGTTGGCGACCACGGTTGCGCCAGCCTCCGCCGCGAGCCTCAGCGCCCTCACTCCTGAGGCAGCCATAACGTCAGCAGCGATGGCATCCTCACCCAGCAGAGAGGTGACGGCAACCGCTATGTCCCTGTTGGACCTCATGTCGGGGTTATAGAAGACGCGGGCCTTGGTGTACGCCAGCCCCAACCTCTCCAGCTCCTCAAGGTCTGAGGCGTAGAATCTCACAGCGCCCTCCTCATACTCCACAAGCGAAACCGTTATTCTGCCCCGCTCCACCAGTCCCGAGGGGCTCTTTGGCAGTAAAAAACTTCATTTTGAGGGGCAGGCCTGGCTCTGGAAAATCTACGGCCGCCCAGATCGCAAGGCGAAGGCTGTTAGAAGCAGGACTCAGGGTGGCTGGCATCGTGACCCCCGAGGTGAGGGAGGGCCGCTCGCGAGTTGGCTTTGAGGTGGTAGACCTGGCGACCGGGAGGAGAGTGACGTTTGCCCACGTGGACATTCCCTCGGAGATAAGGGTCTCGAAGTATGGCGTCTCCATCGAGCTCTTCGAGCGAGTTGCCATCCCGGCCCTGGAGGCCGCCCTCTCGGCTGACGTGGCGCTCGTTGATGAGATAGGGAAGATGGAATTGTTCAGCGACCGCTTCAAGGCCCTCGTGGTGAGGCTGCTAGACTCTGGTGTCCCACTAATAGGGACAGCTCCATTCTACGACCTACCATTCCTTCGAGATATGTTGAAGAGGAACGACGTGAGGGTGATATGGGTCAGGCGCGGGGAAGCTGAGCGGGTTGCGGACATCCTAGTAAACGAGGTTATGAGGCTCGCGAGAGGCGGATAGCTCGACCGCCAGATTCAGCCTCACTTCTGGGCCACTATCATGGCGTGCTTCGGATCGAAGGGCGCGAGGTCTACTCTTTCTAGGACCTTCAACCCTGCGCGTGTGAGCCTATCCTCCACTAGCCTGTAGACCTTCTTCGGGGGCAGGGTCACATCGATGCTGCTCGCCTTCACGGCGATCAGCGCGTGACCGCCCCTCCTCAAGTAGACATCCGCGTTCTTGAGCAAGATCTCCGCCTGGTCCGGCTGGGCCACGTCGACGTACAGGACATCCACCATCTCGACGATGTGAGCGTACTCCTCCGGCCTTCTGGCCGAGGCCAGGATTGGCACGATGTTCCGCCTCGCCTTGGCTACCGGAAGGAGTTCCCTGAGCACCCTCTGGGAGATCTCGACGCCGTAGATGACCCCCTTCTCCCCCACTATATCGCTGAAGTGGGAGGCGGTCGTCCCAGACGCTATCCCCAGGTAGAGTATGCGGCTCCCGGGTCTAATAGGGAGGTTCTTGAGGCCGTTGAGTATGGCCGCGGCGGGCTTCGACCTCCGCGGGGGCCAGATCCGATATTCCTTTCCATTCACAACCACGCTGACCTCATCGTAGCTCTTGAACCCGGGAACGAGGTTCAGCGTGGCTAGATTCCTCCGGCGTCCGTCTTGGATCCAGAAGACGCCCTTAAAGCTCTTATGCGGAGAGACTCTTGGCCCCCTGCTCATCTCTTACCACCCCTCAGCTCCGCCAGTCGGCGGTCGATCTCAGCCCGCAGCCTGTCTCCCACGAACCTACCCCTTCCAAACGCGTCTATTCTGGCGGCTATCGCTATCTTGGAGGCCAGCAGTCTGGCAATCTTACCTCTGAGTTTCTTGGGGGCGGTCCTGACCTCCTTGGCTTGGAACAGGACGCCGTGCTTCGGTGGCCTCGTGCCCCTGGTAAGGTGAAGGAAGATGGCCTTCTGGGCTCCCAGAATTTGAATCGAGCTTGCCGGGAGGGATGCCAGCCGCCTCAATCCGCCGGCGATGGCTATTAGCCTAGCACCTACCAGCGGAGACACCACGACGGAAAGGTTCGGCGCCACCTGACGCATGAGGTCTTCTATGTAATCCTCAACCTGCTCCCTCGTCTCGTAGAGCCTCACCCACCTCCTCGCTACTGTTGCTATCACATTGAGGTCCTCGTCGGAGAGATCGGCGCCGATTGAGCTTCTCGCCGCCTCCACCACTCTCTCAGCGAGCGCTCTGTCCACACCGATCCTCTTGAGCGCCTCCTCCGTGATCCTTTCCCGAGATGTCAGCTCGGCTGCAATCATTGCGTAGGTGTAGTGATCCTCAACTAACGCGTCGAGCTCCGGGAAGTATATTGAGTACCATTCCCTGATGGCCGGTATAAGCACGTTGAGGGACTTGTTGAGATGGTCGACGTAGTCTATAGCCCTGATGATCAAGTTGTCCTTCTGGGACAGGTCGTCTTTGATGCGCCTTCTGCTGACCTCGATGCCCACCTGAGTGACGTAAGAGTTGTACTCTCTTCTGTCGCCTTGGAAGCCCATCTCCTTGGCGAACTGGAGGGCCCTCTCCCTCACCGTCTTGGCGACCGGGGAGTTCAGGTCAACGATCACGCGTCCTGAGTAGCCTAACGAGGAGGCAAGCTCGCTAGATGCGACCACAACCTCTTCTATCTCATCTCCTATGCCCTCCAGGGCCGCCCGAACCTCCTCGATCTGGGGGAACGGCTTACCCATGCTCAGGAGGTAGAGCGACTCACCCGCATCCTCAGGCGAGGAGAATACCGAGTAGAAGAGCGTGTTCCCGTCTTCGTCTAAGAGGAGGATGCCAAACGGGTGGGCAACGACGTGAACCTTCAAGAGAACCGCCCGGCCCTAATGCTCAGAAGGGATTCTGACCGGGCTTCCTCCCAAGGATGTACCTCTTCCTGTAGAGAGACTTTATCCTGACCCTAGGTACAGGGGACCTCCTCGGCCTAGCCTCTACCTTCGGGGTCAGCGATCGAACCTTACCCGCCTTGTTGAGCGCACCGTGAGTTCCTCTGGGCATTCACATCCCTCCCGATGAGTTCTCTGATTCGTCCTATTTTAATGTGTCGCGCTCTTCTCATCCAGGAGGCTCCTCCTATACTCCCAGACTATGCTAAAGATGTCCCCACCACCCTCTTTCTCTCCAGCTTCGCTCTCTTCCTCGACAGGCTCCTGAGGAGGCTTTCTCCTTGCGGCGACCTGGAGCAGGAACTCCTCACTGACGTGGGGGATCGCTCCCCTCCATCGGACCTCCACCGAATCAGCGCCAGCCACGACGATCCCCTCCTCCTCCATCATGGATAGCACCTCAGGTGGGGGAGGAGAGTTGGAGTAGATGACAGCCCAGACTCCCGCATCCTTGAGAAGCCTCACCGACCTCGGTCCGGCGCTGGACGCGTCCCCGACTAGCACAACATCTCCCTCCGACAGGACCCCTCTCGCCATGGCCTCCTCGAGTGTTGACCTGGAGAGACTCTCTACGGCCTTGATGGGCACCCAGCCTGGGCCTAGATCTCCCCTCGCCACATCTTCCTTTAGAGACCGGAGCTCCGCCCTCAGCGAGTCTATGAGAGCATCCCTCCTCCCGATGTCCGCTTCCAACTCGCGGATCCTCTCCCTGAGCTGAGAGACCAGCCTATCTCTCTCTAGCTCCCTCTTCCTCTGCTTCCTTATCCTATCCAGCTCCTCCATGAGCTTGGTGATCTGCCTCTCCAGCTCCCCAACTCTCTCTCTGTAGTACTCTAGCTCCTCCTCCAGAGACTTGATCCTCTCAATTTTGGATCTCAGTATTCTCCTAAGCTCTATGATCTCTATCTGCTTAGCCTTGAGGGTCTCAACCTGCTCCTCCTGACGGTCTTCTTCCCCGCTCCATATCTTGGAGCCCTCTATGGCCTCCACTATGGAAGCCCCCCTCGTCAGGAGTTCGTATAACCTAGTCCTATCCACTAGTCCCGGGCCGCCCTCCCTCTCTCTCAAGTGCCCCTCTGCCTTTTCGAAGAGGATCCTCATCCTTTGGTAGACCTTGATCAGCGGCGCCAGGGCGTCTCTCTCGTGGGACGAGCCTACTGAAATGCCTTGCCTCTCCTCAAACTCTCTGACGATCTTAATCTTGTCCTCGATCTTCATGTGCTCGTTCAACACGACCAGCCTGGCCCCGAAGGCTTGGGCAATCTTAACGACGTTCTTCGGCGGCGGGGACACATCGGTTGTTATGAGGACTGGCCTGCCGTACTGGGCTAGGGTCTCGATCACCTCGGACCTCGAGGCCCTCCTCAGCGTTTCAAGGCCGAGTATGCGACCGTAGAGGTCCATCACAGCGATTCCGATAGACATTCCGGGATCTATCCCAACCATAATGGGCCGTGGCCTTCTGCTGAGCTCGGTCCTCGTGAACTCGATCCTCTTCTTCCAGGAGGGTTCTATGTGAACCTTGACGGGTCCCCACTCGTGCTCTCTCACGACCGGGAGGATGCTCTCCTTAGGCGCGTAGACGATAAATTCAGCCCTCTTCAGCCCACCAGGCCCCCTCTCGACGTAGAGGTCGTAATCTACGCCCGCCCTGTCGAACTCGGCAGACACCCGATTTGCCTCACTAAGGATGGCCGCCTCGATGAACCTCTTCCACCTAGCGCTCCCTGATCCACCCTGCCTCACGCTCCTGTTCTTCGATATCACGACCCTGTACTCCGGGTTGAAGGCCACCACCTCGGAGCCGTATCCCAGAGCCGCCAGCTCCGCGATGAGTTTGGCGCTCTCAAGCGACCCGGGCTTGCCGTCGTACTCCAGCCCGGCATCCCGCGCGAGCTTTCGCAGTGGGACTCCCTCTCCAGGTGGGCCGGTCACCTGGATGATCTTGACCTCCTCTGGGATCGAGGCTACGAGCCTCTTGAGGGACCTCGAGTCCTTCGCCAGTTCGAATATGTTGTCGACCGCGAGGTACCCTCGAGACATTCGCCTGACTATCTGCAGGACCTCGGGGAGAGTGATGCCGTCGAAGAGTTCAGGCTCTCCCTGCTCAGGCAGTAAGCAAGCTGAGTACTTTGGCGCTGCCCTGCCCCTGGGGGATCCTGCCTTAATGTCTACCCCCAGGACGGGAATCCGCAGGTACCTCAACAGGGGGCGACCCTGTGTACGCGGCCCGCGTTGGGCGTTTTAAAGGTTCGGCGGTGGATAGGGGCGACAACATGAGGTTCGTTCGCGCGGCGCCGGTTCTCCTCATGCTGCTGATCATGTCGATGTCAGCGGGTGCCGCGCGACCAGGTGAGGCCGCCTTCCAGACCTCAATCTCGAGCCCTTGCTACATTGGGCTTCCCTGTAAGGTTAGGGTGAACCTCACGGTGGTCCCACCTGGGGTGACGATCACCGGCCTGAGGTTGTCGCTCCCCTGGGGCCTCGAGAACCTCCTACCTGTGGAGATTTCCCCTAACATCCTAGAGACCACCTTCACCCCCCCACTGGGAAGCAAGCCCGGGATCTACTACGCCCTACCTCAGCTGGTGGGGCGAGAAAAGACTACTGGAAGGCTCGTGATTTTCAGCGGATCGCCCACAATGCTGAGGCTGAGTGAGCCCGACCTGGTCGGCAGAGTGACGCTCAAGGTGGATGAGGTCCCCATCACGCCCGGGGGGTCTGCGAGGGTGAACGTGACCTACCTGGTACTCAACCTCCCGCCGGAGGTCTCTCCGAAGCTCGACATCCTAGTCAACGGGACCAAGGTGTACTCCTCTCCCCTGGCTGAGTCATCCGGGAGCGTGGTGACCTCCGTGGTGGCGCCTGAGGATGCCAGACGCCTCCAAATAACCGCTAGGCTGTACGTGGGACTCTACGTGTTCGAGAACTCGACCTTAGCTTTCGTCGCTCCAGAGAAACCTGCCGTGAATTTGGAGGAGGCCCTGGTCCTTATTGAGGCGGCTAATCAGTCCCTCATGCAGGCTCAGCTCCTTCTGGGGAGGGCTGCCTCGCAGGGCGTCCCAGTGTTTGAGGCGGGCGCCGCCGACCTTCTCGCCTCTGCGGACTATCTCCTCTACGAGGCGCGCCGCGCGGCATACGAGGGGAATGCCAGCGCGGCTAGACTCGCGATCTTGGCATTTAACCTCACACAAGAGGCTCTGGCAGGAATCTCGTCGGCCTACGTCTCATTAGCGGAATCCCGGGTGGACGATCTCAATTCGACCCTTCAACGGCTGAAGAACTTGGGAGCGCCTGGAGACCTCCTAGGGCTTGCCGCGGAGAAGTTGAAGGAAGCAGCCAACCTGACTGAGGCAATGAGACGGACAGAGCCGACTAACCTACCGGACCTCTATGAGAGGCTTGACGCCGTGCTGCTAGAAGCCTCTGCGGCCCTTGAAAAGGCAGAAAAGTCCCGAGAAGACCGTGTTTCTAGGTTGACCGCCTTCACGATCGTCTTAACGGCTTTATTACCCCTCTTCTACAGCTACGTGGCGCTCAGGGCTTGGAGGCGCCTCCTACGCTCGAGTTGACCCTCTGGCGGATCACTCCTCCACCGTGATGAAGAGGACGTTGTTCCCCCTGATGAACAGCGTCCCGACGTTCCTTTTGACCTCTTTGCTGTGGGGATCCCTCTCCTTGGCGGAGTCGAGCACCAGGTTCATCATGTCGTCAAAGCTGCGGAGCCTACCCGCGATCTCTATTCCGTTCTTCAGGCGAACGACTATCTCGCCGCCATAGGCAGCCTTAAGGTAGGACAGGGGAGACTGCTGACCTTTTTGCATCCCATATCACCGCTCCCCACTTCTCTGGGTAAGAAAGAGAGGAACGTCAGGGGAATAAATAGGTTCCTACCCCCAGCTCACCTGGAGCTGAGGGCGATCCTCTCGATCTCCTCCTTCCTCCTGATGGCGTGGCTCCTGGCCCTGTCGTACTCCGCGGCTGCTATTATCTCCTCCGCGAGCGCCTCGGCCAACGACATGGGGCTCCTGAATGCCCTTATCGCAGCCCCTTGGGCTATGTTCCTCAAGGCAAGGTCCACCATCCTCGTCGGAGACGTGTCGACCGCGTGGAAGTAGGTGACCCCGCCGTACATGATCCTGGTGACCTCCTCCCTGATAGCGGCGTTCTCTATGGCTTTCAGGAGGACCTTCACGGGATTCTCCCCAGTCCTCAACTCGATTATCTCGAACGCGTACTTGACGGTCCTGAGGGCCTTGAGCTTCTTACCCTGGTTCTTGCTGTTCACGTGGTCCTTCTTGACGCCGGCGTTCTTTGCCTGCATCATTAGCCTGTTGACCAGCCTCTCCACGATCATTACTTCGAGCTTGCCGAACGGCTTGTGCTCATGCCTGCCGCCCGAGTGCGGCAGGTAGACGGGCTTAACGGAGATGACGCCTTTGAGAGCCGGATTCTCGATCTCGATGTCGTCGAGAGACCACTTACCGAACAGCTTTATCTGAGGACCTTCTCCGATCTCTTCGATTCTCTCTTCCTCGCTCATGTAATTCACCTCGTCGGCTTCTCCTTCTTGCCCGTCAGAATGGCCTGCAGAGAGACATTGTTGACCTTGATGACCTTGTACCTGACTCCAGGGATGTCGCCGTAGCTCCTCCCTCTAGAGCCGCCGATTCCCTCTATGATCACCTCGTCGTGCTCGTCTATCACGTTCAGGGCGCCGTCGCCGGGGGCGAAGGCCGTCACAACTATACCGTTCTTCGCCAGCTGGACCCTGACGGCCTTCCTGAGCCCAGAGTGTGGCTGCCTAGCCTCGAGACCGACCTTCTCTATCACAATTCCCCTGGCCATGGGCGCGCCCTCGAGCGGATCGAACCGCTCCTTGAGCCTGAGGACCCTCCTCCTGTACTTCCAGTCGTGCCACCTCTTCTCCTTGTACTTCTCCCTTAGGGTCCTAGCAGCGTACAGCCCGACTGGAGATTTCTTTCCCATTAGCAACTCCCCTCTCAAGCCCGCTTATTCTCACTCCTCGGCGAGGGAGTCTCGCTCAGGCTATTTTAACGTTATCTATCCCCATCCAACGCTTTGCCAGTATCCTCGCGCGTCTTATCCGCCTTCCTCCCGACCCTATGGCCACGCTCTTGTCCTCTTCTGGCACCCTGACGATAGCTATCCTCGACTGTCCCCTCTTCACTATCCTGACCGAGCTAACGCGCGCTGGGCTGAGAAGATTCTTGATGAACCTCACTGGATCGTCGCTGTACTCGACCACCTCGATGTCCTTCTTCAGATCCCTCCAGAGCATCCGCCTCATCGCCTTCAGCTTGGATCCGTCTCTGCCGACGGCCACCCCCAGGTTTCCGGGAGACACCACGAAGATGAGCCTGTTCTCCTCTGGATCCTCCACCACGTCGATGGCCGGGACCCCGAGCATGGTCTGGAAGAGCTGTAGGTACCTCACTTGCTGTTCCGTGAGCACGACCTTGCCGGGGGCCGAGCCCCTCCCGCTCAAGTGGAGACCACCTCAAGGATGGAGGACTCGCCCTCCTCCATTATGGCCGCGGCTGAGACGAAGAACGGCTTCCTCATAGCCCTCCCTAGGCTGAGGCTTCCTCCCTCGTGGAAGATCACAGGTACGCCGGCCATCTGGGCGAGGTACTCTATCTCCCTCCTGATAGCCTCAGGCGCGTTCTTCGCCAGTACTATGAGCTTCGGCTTCTCTGTCCCCGTCTTCAGCAGTCTAATGACTTTCCTAGCCCCTATCAAAACCCTACCAGTAGAGTACGCCAGCCAGATCTCCTTATCAAGGTCCGGCACGATCAGGTCACCTCCTTGAGCAGCTCTTCAGTCTTGCGCCAGTCCCACCTGACCTCGACCCTACCCGTCCCGACAGGCGGGGTCTGGCCCATAATTAAGGCGTCGAGCGGGCCCTTGATGGGGTTGTCCTCGCCCCTTCTGGCGGTGTTGAGGACGACATGGTAGACCCACTCGTACGCCATCTTGCTCAGAGGGGTCTTCATCTCGGAGAAGAATCCAGAGGGAACTCCGGAGGCCTGTAGGCTCAGGGGAGTAGGCTTGCCGGTGTGGGTCATCGCGTCGGCAACCAGCGACACGTACCTCCTATCTACCTCCAGACCCTGCTCGCTCAGTATTCTGGAGAGCTCGTTGAGTATGCACGCCCTGGCCGCCTCCACGCCTAGAACCTCATAGATCTCCTTGCAGTCGTTGGTTATCGTTCTGGTCGGGTCGACGAAGTCCAGCTTGATGACCTCCTTCAGGTTAGACCCTCTGGTCTTGATGACGAACTCTCCCTGCTCCGTGACCTCCACCCAGACCCTTTCAATGCCTCCTATCCCTCTTATCCTCTTCTCCATAATCCTCTGTGTCCACTGCCTCAGAGTCAGGTAGGGTTTCTCCCTCCCGGCGGCCTCTATCATGGATATCCTGATGACATCGTCTTTGAGCTCCACAGACCCCTTGATCCCCTTGACAGCCTTCTTGAGGAAGTTGACGAGCTCCTCGTCGTCAACCCCGCTGTCATGCATCTTCTCGCGGTCGAGCACGAGTTCTAGACTGAACGCCAGGTTGTCTATCCTGTACTCCTTCAGGAGGTCCTTGACCCTGACTTCCCTCAGCCTCCGGGCCGCCGCCTCGGCCTTCTCCTTATCCCTGGCATACTCGGGCTTGAGGTAGATGGTCATAGTCGGCGTGCTCGTGCTCACGTAGAACACCAGCTCCTTGAACCTCTCCACGCCGTGGGTGACGTCCATGGCGAGCACTCCGGGGGCGTGGAAGGTCCTGAGGACCATCTGAGTCGTCGGCTCTGCGATGCTCTGGGCGCTGATTATGCCTATCGGCGTCAGGACCTCGACTTTAGCCTCCTCTAGCCTCCTCTTCACCTCCTCCACGACCTCCCTCGCCTCCTTCTCGCTTGCATTTGCCTCGTACAGCAGATCCGCTAGATGCGAGGGTAGTTCCGCCCTCTTGACGATCTCCTCTATCTTCTTCTTGGAGGCGCCCTTCTTCTTCTTCCCAGGCTTGACGACCTCCCTGACGACCTTCTTCAGGTTCACGGGCTCGCCCTTGAACAGCTTGACGGGATCCATTCCGTCCCCACCGAACGCGAACTGGATTATCCTGCCGAGGCTGTCCCTCACGGTCTCGTCGTACTCCACGTAGATGTCCTTCAGCGAGTTGGCGACCCTCCTGTAGAAATACCCGCTGTCCTCCGTCCTCCGACCCTTGTCTACCAGGGACTCCCTGCTCGTCATGGCGTGAAACACGAACTCGGCCGGGTTGAGGCCGACCATGTAGCCGTTCTTGACGAAGCCCCTGGCCTCGAGTCTCAGATCTCCCCTCTTGAAGTAGGAGAGGGCCCTCTCCCTGAACCCCTTCTTGGGCCTTCCGCTGGTGAGCACGAAGCCGACCCTGCTTTTGACGGTCTGCTGGCCGACGAGCCCCATAACCTGAGCCAAGTTGGCTATAGAGCCCCTGGCCCCCGTCTTAGCCATTATCATGGCATGGCTCTCCGGCTTGACGTATTTCGCTATGACTTCGGTGGCCTGTGTCCTGAGGGCGTCGAGGGACCTAACTATGTCGAACTCAAGCATCTGCTCCTCCAGAGTGGCTCTGAGAAGCTCCTCCTTGGTCATGTACCTCTTGGCGCCCCTGGTCTTCTCGAACTCGGCTACCTTCCTGTCAACTTCCTCCGCGGCCTTCTTGAAGAGCTTCTCAAGCTCCTCCTTGGCCTCGGGAAGAAGGATGAGTTCGTTGAGGGTGACCGTCACTCCGTAGAGTAGTATGCTCTTGGCGGCGAGCCTCAGGAGCTTGTTGAGGAACTCGGCTGCCCTCTCCTCGCCGTAGTCCCTGATGAGGATGTCTATGATTGTCTGCTTCCCTTTTACGAGGGTGCCTACTGAACCCTCGTCCAGCACGCCCGCGATGAGCTTCCCGTTGATCACGAGCACGTAGCCCTCGATTGGACTCTCTGGCGACTCGCAGAGTTCCTTTTCCTTGCAGAGCTTAGCCGTGGTCTCGTACTCCAGGTCAGGCGGGAGAAGCGTGGAGATCAGCTGCTTCCCGGTCCACAGCTCCACCGGCGACTGAATGGCAGGCTCGGGGAGCTCCGTTATCCCCACGGTTGCCAGGAGCCTGGACGCCTCCTCCCTGTTGAAGACGGTCCCCTTCTTCGTCAGGAGGTAGAGGGCGGTGATCATGTCCTGCCTGGCCCCGACTATGCTACCGCCGGTTCTCGGGGAGAGCATGTTCTTAGTGACGCTCATCAGCTCCCTAGCCTCGATCCTGGCCTCCATCAGCTGCGGGGCGTGGAGGTTCATCTCGTCTCCGTCGAAGTCCGCGTTGTACGGGAGGCAGGTCCCAGGGTGAAGCCTGAAAGTAGAGCCCGGGAGCACCTTGACCCTGTGGCCCATGATGGAGAGCTTGTGCAAGGACGGCTGGCGGTTGAATATCACGTAATCGCCGTCCATCAGGTGCCTCTCGACCACGTCACCCGGTTGGAGGCTCTCCGCTATCTCTTCCAGGAGCCCCCTGGCCTTGACGACCTTCAGGCTTATGGGCATCCCGCCACCCTTCCTGACGTAGTTCGCCCCTGGGTACTGGTCGGGGCCCCTCATCACCAGCTCCTTGAGCCACTCGATGTTGCTCTCGTTCACGTACTCAGGGATCGTGAGCGTCATCGCGATCTCGACCGGCACGCCGACTTCGTCGATCTCGATCATGGGATCGGGCGAGATGACGGTCCGGCTGGAGAAGTCGACCCTCTTGCCCACCAGATTCTTCCTGAACCTGCCCTCCTTGCCTTCGAGCCTCTGGAACAGCGACTTAAGGGGCCTCCTCGTGCCCCTCTGCATTGCGACAGGCAGGCCAGCCATGGCGTTCCTGTAGAACACGGCCACCCAGTACTGCAGGAGGTCCCACTCGCTCTCCACGACGCTGTTGGGTGCCCCAGAGTTAATGGAGTCCCTCAGCTTCTTGTTCGCCTTGAGGATCTCTACCAGCATGTGGGTCAGATCGTCCTCGGACCTCTCACCGGTCTGAAGGAATATCGACGGTCGGACGCTTGGGGGCGGAACGAGGATAACCGTGAGGACCGCCCACTCTGGCCTGGCCCTCTCGGGGTTGAACCCTAGGACCATCGCATCCTCATCGGGTATCCTCTCTAGCCAATCTCTTATCTCGTTGGGCCTGAGCCTCCTCGGGGCTGGGTCCTTGACGATGAACTTGAGCACCTCCTCCAGGTCGACACTCTCGACCCTGGCCCCGCAGTGGGGGCAGATGTCGTGGTTCCTCAGATACTTCTTCACGGCTGCCCTAACTGTCCTCGTCAGACTGTCGTTGATCTTCTCCTCGGGGTGCTCCTGCCAGTACTTCTTTGCCTCTTCAATGAACTTCTGCCTCTCCTCATCGGGAAGGAGCAGCTTCCCGCACTTGGAGCAGGTGGCGTTCAGGATGTCCTTGATCTTCTTGACGTAGCCCACGTGGATGACCGGCCTGGCCAGCTCTATCCTGCCGAAGTGCCCGGGGCACTGGTTTTGGAAGTTCCCGCAGGTTGGGCACCTCTGCCTCGGGTTCATGGTGCCCAGCCTGGGGTCCAGCACACCCCCGGGAACGGGGAGCCCTCCCTCGTCGTAGGCGGTAGGCTCCCTTATCTCAATGAACCCGATCTTCCTGATCTCGCTCGGCGAGAGGAGCCCGAAGAGCACCTTATCTAGCCTGTGAGGCAAGGCCTCCTGATCTGAAACCGGACTGGTGAAGCTCACTCAGGCCACCCCCCTATACCTCCTCCTCCACATCCAGGCGCACGTCGATGAGGCCGGACGTGAGCTCCTGGATCAGCAGCCTCGTGGCGTGAGCTGTGATCAAAGGCCTGACCTCCACGGCGTCCTGGCACCTGGGACAGAAGAACTGGCTGGTGATGGCATTGTAGAACGCCAGAGAACCGCACCTCTTGCAGACGTAGACTATGGTCTTGTCGGAGTGCTCGACATACCTGTCCCTCAGCATCGCCGCGGCCCCGTGGGAGATAAGAACCTCTCCCTCCATCTCGCCCAGCCTGAGCCCGCCTCCCCTAGCCCTCCCCTCGACCGGCTGCCTCGTGAGTATCTGAACCTGTCCCCTGGACCTGGCGTGGATCTTGTCTCTCACCATGTGCTTGAGCCTCTGGTAGAAGCTCACGCCGATGAACACCGGGGCCCTCAGCATCTTCCCGGTCCTTCCGTCGTACATGACCTCCTCGCCGGTGTACTCGAATCCGAGCCTCTTCAGGGCCTCCATCAGATCCCCGATAGGCTCCTTCGCGAATGGCGTCCCGTTGATGAACCTACCCTCCAGCGCCCCGACCTTCCCGGCCAGGATCTCGATGAGCTGCCCGATGGTCATCCTCGAGGGTATGGCGTGCGGGTCCAGCACAATGTCAGGGCTTATTCCGTCCGCCGTGAACGGCATGTCCTCCTGCCGGTAGACCATGCCGATGACTCCCTTCTGACCGTGCCTTGTGGCGAATTTGTCCCCCAGCTCCGGGATCCGGGTCTCCCTGACCCTAACTCTGACCATCTTCTCGCCGCTCTCGGCAGTGGCGAGGATGACGTCGGTCACGACGCCCCTCTCCCATGCCCTCATGTCTATGGAGGTGTCTCTCCTCTCGAAAGTCATGGCGAGACCGGCCGCGCCTCCTGCGAGCTCGGGAGAGAACCTAGGCGGGCTAGTCCTGCCGATGAGCACGTCTCCTCCCTCAACGTTGGTCTCTGGCTCGACTATGCCGTCGGCGGCCAGTTTGCGGTAGGCCTCCTCAGCTCTCCTACCGGTAACTCCCTTGACCTCATATGGGTTCTCGAACTTGTCGCCCTCGACGATGGCCTGTCTCCTAGCTACCGCCTCATACGTCCGCAAGAATATGGCTCTGCCCGCACCCCTGTCGATGGCGCCCTTATTCATCACGAGTGCGTCGTCCATGTTGTAGCCGTCCATTGGCAGGAGGGCGACCACGAGGTTCTGGCCCGATGGCCTGAGATCGTAGCCCGTGATCTCTCCTATCCTCGTCCTCACTATGGGCCTCTGCGGGTAGTAGAAGAGGTAGGAGGAGCTGTCCATTCTGAGCCTCCAGTTGGTAGCGTAGTAGCCCAGGCCTTGCTTGACCATGTTCCCGCCGATGATGTCCCTCGGGATCGCGTTGTGCTCCGCGTAGGGTATCTGACCGGCGGCGACGCCCATCATCATATAGGGGGCGAAGTCCAGGTGGGTGTGCTCCTCCGTTACCTTGTCGAGGTCGAAAGCGACTAGGGCGTCCTCTTCCTCGTCGGGGTCCAGGAGCTCCACTATGCCCTGCCTGACGAGATCGCTGAAGGCGACCTTGCCCTCCTCTATCTCAGGCAGGAGCTTGATGGCCTCCTCGATCTTGTTTACAGGGATCAGCGGGCGCCTCATCCTGCCGGGGTCAGCGTTGACTATGACCATCCGCTCCTCTTCCCTGTAGGCTACGTTGATCTCAGGGCTGATCTCAAGCCTGCGCCGCTTGATCTCCTCAGCCACCCTCTTCGGATCGTCCGTGAGCCCCACAAGGGCTCCATTCACGTAGATCTGGGCTAGAGAGCCGACCTCCTCCGGAGTCGCCTCCTCTATGGGCTTCACGCCCAGTTCGGGGAGCATCTCGATGATTGGGGTCGGGTCTATGCCGAAAGTGACGTCCGCGAAGGTCGCCAGGCTCCTGACCAACCCGACGTTGGTGCCCTCAGGGGTCTCGAGCGGACAGAGTCTGCCCACCGATGTCCCGTGTATCTGCCTTGCCTCGTGGAGCGGGAGTCCCGGCGGTAGCGGTGAGTTGACCCTCCTGAGGTGCTGGAGGGCGGCGATGTAGTTGGTCCTGTCCAGGTTCTGGCTTATGCCCAGCTCGCCAGTTGGCCACGTGCCGGTTGCCAGAGCCCTGAGTATCCTGGGGGTGATCTTGCTCTGGGTGGTCACGATCCTCCTGACATCCAGGTCGTAGACACCGTGGGTCAGCTGCTCGTTGGCCTTCTCCTCCAGCTCCCTGACGAGCCTGTAGAAGGCGTACCTGAAGGCCTCCTGCATCAGCTCGCCGACTAGCCTAAGCCTCTTGTTTGAGAAGTGGTCCTTGTCGTCTGGCTCCACCTGACCCTTGACGACCCTCAGCAGCCTCTCTATCATCTTGGCTATGAAGTAGGCCTTCTTGATGTTGTCGGACTCGCTCTGCCCCAGGTGCGGAAGGAGGGCCCTCCGGAGGTAGTCCCTGGCCGCGTTGATCCTCTCCTGCTTTGGCGCGCTCTGTATGAGCCTCCTCCCTATGTAATCCAGGGCCTCGTCTTGCGTTATGAACCCGCCTTCCTGGTCCTTCTTCCTGACCTCGTCGAGGCTATATAGGAACTCGTTCGCTATCTCGGGATCCGAGGAGATCGCCTGAAGTATCTGGGAGTCGTCCTCCAAGCCGAGCGCCTTGAGGATTATCGCGACTGGGGCGCCCCTTACGGCGCCGAAGGACGCCTTGATAGTCCCGTCCCTTGGGTAGTACTCAAGGAACAGACGGCTCCTCATCCCAGCCCGGGCGGAGATTATGTAAGCGGCGTGGGAATAGGGCTTGCTCCCGGCAGTGGTCTCCTCGACGATTACCTTGTTCCTGGCCAGGTCGTCCCTGATGACAACAACCCTCTCACTCCCGTTGATGATGAAGTATCCGCCCGGGTCCGCTGGGTCTTCACCCTTGGCTATCAGCTCCTCGTCGGTCAGGCCATGCAGGACGCACTTCTTGGACCTGACCATGATGGGAATGTAGCCAATCTTGACCCTCTCGGTCTTCAGCTCCATCCCGTGACCGATGACCTTGATCTCCAAGTACACGGGACCCCAATAGGTGATCTTCCTTAGCCTGCACTCCATCGGGGTCATCGAGGACCTGGCACCGTCGAACTCCTCGAACTCAGGCGGGCCAACCTCGATCTTCCCAAGCCTCAGCTTGTAGTTCTCGATGAGCTCTATTTCCTTGAAGGAGTCGACGACCTCTTGGAGTCCACGCTCGAGGAAGCTGTTGAACGACTCGATCTGTGCCTCTACTAGGCTGTGCTCCATGAAGAAGGCCTTCACGATTGGATAGAAGTCAACCCTCTTGGTCTCTAGGACCTGTGAGGAACCGGTCACACGGTCAGTACCCTTCCTATTTCGAGTCTTATTCCCCAAACGCCAAACCCCCCGACACACACATGGGAGGACGAGTCAAGCGCTAACCTCCCCTCACCACCACACGGTAGGCGGGGACCTTCTCACCAGGCCGCATGATCTTGATCACGTCCCCAGGCTTGGCCCCCAACTGCCTGACGACGGGATCCGTGGTTAGAATCTTCGGAAACAGATTAAGGGGGCCATACTTCCGAATGAGTTCCTCCCTCTCATCCGGGGGGACAATCTCATGCCTGGGAACGAGAACGTGACTCATCAGGTCAAACCCGCCGGGTTCGACTGCTACCGCTTCGGGGGCCTTCTGCGGTTTTATCTTTTTCGACTCCGCCCTCTTCCTGGCAGCAGCTCTCCTCTTGGACGAGGTCCGACCCGAAGAAGATTTCTTTGAGCGCGCTGGCAATCCGAATGCCCCCTCTCCTAACGAGCAGGCCCCCCCGCTCTCGATTTAAAAGGTTTGACCGGTCCACCTGAGGGCGATCCGAGATGCCGGACGTGGTCGAGATCCGCTGGCACGGTCGAGGCGGCCAGGGCGTGGTCCTGGCCTCGAGACTATTGGCCAAGGCGACCTTTTACGAGGGTAAGTGGAGTCAGGCGTTTCCCTTCTTCGGCGCTGAGCGTAGAGGGGCTCCAGTGATGGCGTTCACGAGAATCTCGGAGAGACCTATCAGGCTGCGCAGCCAGATCTACCATCCAGACGTGCTGGTCCTCGTCGATCCGATGTTCTTGGGTAGGCCCGAGGTATTCGACGGCTTGAAGGCCGGCGCCACGGTCGTCGCGAACACCCCAAGGGATCCAGGAGAGCTCAGCGTACCAGAGACGGTGGGGAGGGTGGCCACGATAGACGCCACCGGCCTTGCCCTTCGACTGGGCCTGAAGGTCGCAGGGCTTCCTGTGCCGAACACAGCCATGGTCGGGGCCGTCGCCAAGGCGACCGGACTTGCGGCTATTGAGTCAGTTGAGTCGGCGATCAGGGACACGCTCTCTGGCAAGGGGGTTGACGTGAACCTCTCGGCGGCCCAGGAGGGCTTCCACAGCGTCAAGGTATTGGACCTGAGGTGAGGCTCACTCCTCGCCGATGTACTTGTCGAAGAACTTGGTGTAGGCGTCCACGCGCTCGTCTGTGCTTGAGATTTCAACGGTGTCGGTGAGCTGGCAGTTGAAGCACTTGATGAGGGCGAAGCCCCCCTTCCTGTCCAACTCCACCACCACGGAGTTGTGCTGGCAGCGCGGGCACCTGAAGAACACGGACCTCCTGACGGGCCTCCGGACCCGCGTCATGGTCCTCCTCTTTCTCCTACCCAATTGCGACTCACCTGCCGGGTTGCACGAGATCCCTTGGGGTCTTGCCCCGACCGGAAAGTGAACCGCCCCTCGTTATTAACGTCTCCGCAGGCGGGACACCGGAAGGGATGGACCTGGAGGGGTACTTCGCAGAGCTCGAAGGGAAGGTGGAAGAACTCTATAGGGTGGCCAAGAGGGCCAGAGCAAAGGGATTGGACCCCTCCACGGAGGTTGAGGTTGCGAGGGGTGACACTCTCGGTCAGAGGCTCGTTGCGCTGTTTGACAGGCCCGACTTGGCCGAGGCCGTCGAGAGGTACCTGAGGCAGGGGTATGGGAAGGTGGAGACTGCCTTCAAGGTTGCTGGCGGCATACTCGAAACTGGCGGCGCGGACGAGGAGGAGCTGGCAGAGCTGGCTGTGAGGGTCGGGATGGCCATAATGACGGACGCGACGGTCTCGGCCCCCATAGAGGGGATAAGCTCGGTGAGGATCAAGGTAAACCCGCGCGACGGAACTCGTTACTTAGCAGTGTACTACAACGGCCCTATAAGAACGGCAGGCGGTACCGAAGGAGCTCTGAGCGTCGTGTTGGCGGACTTTGTGAGGCAGAAGCTCGGCCTCGACAGGTACAAGCCGACCGACGCAGAGGTCGAGAGATACGTCGAGGAGATCGAGCTCTATCGCAGGGCGGTCCACCTTCAGTACAACTCCACCCCCGACGAGGTGAGGTACGTCGCGAGGCACCTGGTGGTGGAGGTCACGGGCCCGCCTACGGAGGAGGTGGAGGTCTCCACAAACAGGGACCTGCCGACGGTGGAGACGAACAGGGTCCGCGGGGGAGCAGCCCTGGTCCTGAACGACTGCCTACTACAGAAGAAGAAGAAGCTCGCCAAGACGATACCGAAGCTCAGGGAGGTCGTGGACTTCGACCCGAGCGGGTGGGAGTGGGTCAAGGGGTCAAGCGGTGGAGAGAACTCAGAGAAGGCGGGGGGATCGAGCGAAGGGTGCCCGTACGTCCCACCCTCCTACAAGTACCTGAGGGATTCGGTTGTCGGCAGGCCCGTCCTGGCTCACCCGTCGGCGGTGGGCGGGTTCAGGCTCAGGTACGGTCACGCCAGAAATACGGGTCTGGCGTCGGTGGGCGTCCACCCGGCCACTATGGTGATCCTGGAGAACTTCCTCGCGGTAGGTACGCAGGTCCGGATCGAGAGGCCGGGAAAGAGCGCCATAGTGATGCCCGTGGACTCCATTGAGGGCCCGGTAGTGAGGCTCAAGGACGGATCTGTAGTGAGGGTAGAGGATCTGGAGACCGCTAAGGCCCTACTCCCCGATGTCGACAGGGTTCTGTTTCTGGGGGACGTCCTCATAGGCTTCGGGGAGTTTCTGGAGAACAACCACATCCTGTTGCCCTCGGCGTGGGTGGAGGAGTGGTGGTACGAGCTGCTGATCACGGAGGCAGAGAGGAGGAACTATCAGCTGCCTGATTCACTCAGGGAGGGTCCCTTCGCTTATGTCGACTTTGATACCGCCGTCGAGCTCAGCCTCTCACTGGGTATTCCACTCCACCCACGGTGGACCTACTTCTGGCACGACCTGACCGTTGACAGGCTGTCCGAGCTAGTTGAGGCCCTTAGGAGCTCAACGTTCGATGGACGCACGTTGAGGATCCCCGCCACCGGTTCAGTCAAAGATTCCCTCGAGACGCTGTGCATCCCCCACAGGGTGGAGGATGGGACCATAGTAGTCGAGGGAGACGACGCTAAGGCCCTGCAGACGACCCTCCTGTCTAATGATGTGGACCTTTCAATCTACGTTCCCCACGAGGTCATGCGCGCGGTGAACGATCTGGCCCCTTACAAGGTGATGCCAAAGGCCCCTCATTACGTCGGTATGAGGCTGGGCAGGCCAGAGAAGGCCAAGCCGAGGAAGATGAAACCTCCTGTCAACGTGCTCTTTCCCATAGGCAGGCAGAAGGGGATGTCAAGGTCCCTCAAGAAGGCCCTCCAGAGCGGCCTCGCGGCCGTAGAGGTGGCCCTGAGGAGGTGCCCCAGCTGCGGCGCGGAGACTGTACACTACACCTGCCCATCCTGCGGGGTCAGGACCGAGCCCCAGCTTTTCTGCCCCCGCTGCGGCAGGAGGCTCCGCGAGGGACAGAGGTGCCCTGATCACCCCAGAGAGGAGCCCGTGAACTATCGCTCAACCGAACTCAACGTGAGAGCCATTACCTCCGAGGCCGTCGACCACTTGGGAGGTGGATACCCTCTCGACGGAGTCAAGTGCGTTCAGGGACTCACCAGCAAGTCGAAGAGCCCAGAACCCCTCGAGAAGGGGATTCTGAGGGCATATCGAGATTTGTACGTTTTCAAGGATGGGACGATACGCTTTGACGTCACCAACGCCTCCCTCACGCATTTCACGCCTGCAGAGGTTGGAGTCTCGCCGGAGAAGCTCAGGGAGCTGGGATACGAGGAGGACATCTACGGGAGGCCGCTGGTCTCGGACGACCAGCTCTTGGAGCTGCGGATACAGGACGTCATAATCCCGAGGAAGGCTGCCGAGTACCTATACCAGGTCTCCAAGTTCATAGACGAGCTCTTGACAAAGTTCTACGGCCTCGATCCATTCTACAACCTGCGCCGCCCGGAGGATCTCGTGGGACACGTACTGTTCACGATCTCACCCCACACCTTCGTGGCGAACGCCGTCAGGGTAGTCGGATTCACCGATGCGGACGTAATCCTCGCCCACCCCTACCTCCACGCCGCCAAGAGGAGGAACGTCGACGGGGACGAGGACTCGCTCATCCTGGGCTTGGACTGCCTGCTCAACTTCTCCAAGTCCTACCTCCCGTCCAAACCCGGCGGCAGGGAGGATGCGCCCCTCATCCTCGTAACGAGGATCGACCTCGAGTACATAGACGACGAGTGCTACAACATCGAGGTAGTCTGGAGGTACCCGAAAGAGTTCTTCGAGGCGACGCTTGAGTACAAGCATCCCCAGGAGCTTGAGGGCTCGCTTATACAGACCGTAGGCACGATGTACGCCTCGGGGGACAGGTACCCGAGCATAGGCTTCACCCACCCGACGTCGCACTGCTGGCGGGGGCCACTGATGACGGCGTACAGGACCCTCAACTCAATGCTGGAGAAGCTGGAGAGGCACATCGCCCTCGAGGAGAAGATCTCCGCCGTCGATCCGGAGGACGCGATAACCCGGGCGATGTCGGCGCACTTCCTGAGGGACATTGCGGGAAATCTCAGGAAGTACGCGAGCCAGAAGTTCAGGTGCCTCAAATGCAACAGAAAGTTCAGAAGACCACCACTCTCAGGCAGGTGCCCCTACTGCGGCGGGAACATCACCCTCACAATCCATCCGAGGTCCACGGTGAAGTACCTCGAGCCTACCAAGAAGATACTGGAGGCCTACAACCTTAGGGGCTACCTCTTGCAGAGGGTGGAGCTGCTCGAGGCCGAGGCCAACAGCCTGTTTGATCTGACCTCTGCCTCAGCACAGGGGGAGGGAACTAAGGCTAGGAGCCTGACGGAGTTCAGCTTCGCTGACGCCGCTGAGGGGGCGGAGGCCGCTTCTGAGTCTGAGCCTCCGCGAGAGGGAGGGGTCGGCAGGATGGAGAAGGGCAGGGCCAGACGGGAGGGTGAGGGATCGGCCGACCTGTCGGCGTTCCTGTGAGGGAGGGGTTGAGAGTTGCGCATCAGGCCGATAAGCCTACTGAGGGGGGGTGAACCCGCCGCGGTGGTGGGGGTGATACTCCAGAAGGTCGAGAACTACCTCGTGCTTGACGATGGGACGGGCAGGGCCAGGGTCTACGTGGATCAAGCCGAGACGTTCTCCCCTGGAGATGTAGTGCTGGCCGTCGGCATAGTCGCCGCAGTGGGACACGTCGCGGAAATCCAGTCTGAGGCCGTGACGAGGGTGACCGGAATGGATTTGGACCTCCTCAAGGAAACCCTAAAATTGGTGGCCGAGGTTGAGGGACGAGACGCGATTTCAAGTCGAAGTTGATGAGCGGGAGTTGGATAGGTATGAGCGTTGATGTTGGAGAAGTCGTCCTCGTGTTTGAGGAGGGAAAGGTCATCCGCAAGATAGTGGAGGCCGTTGAGGCGCTCATTGAGGAGGCGACCTTCAAGGTCAGTCCGGAGGAGGGGTTCGTTCTCCAGGCGCTGGACCCGGCCAAGATAGCCATGGTTCAGGTCTTCCTTCCGAAGCCCTTCTTCTCCGAGATCCAGGTGGAGGGAGACTCCTTCTTCGGGGTCAACTTCACCGAGCTCGCCAAGGTCATGAAGAGAGTCAAGTCGGACGACAGGGTGGAGTTTCACCTCACTAAGGACTCGCTTACAGTCGTCCTGAGGGACGGCTACAAGAGGACCCACCGGCTGGCGCTCCTGCCTCCAGAGGAGTTTCAGGTCCGCAGCCTGAAGGTCAACTTCACCGCGGGCATCAGAATGGACAGCAGGAAGATGCCCGAGATCATAAAGGAGCTCAAGGGGATATCATCCGAGGTCGAGATAACCATCGACGGTGAGAGGACCGAGTTCGCGGCCCGGAGCGAGAGGCAGGAGTCCAGGATCACCATCGAGAAGACCGATCCGATCGTGCTGGACATCTGGGCTCAGGAGCCTGCCCGGGCCGTCTATGGGCTTGGGTACTTGGAGAAGATGGTGAAGCCGGCAGACATCTCGGCGGAGGTCTCGTTGGAGATCGCCACAGATAAGCCCATGATGATGAAGTACTCCATCGGCGGGTTCGCCGACGCGAGGGTAGTCTACTACCTGGCCAACGTGGCGGGGATGTGACGGGCCCCTCATGGAGGAGCTCGACCCAGCGCTGGCCTCTCGATACCCCTTTACCTCGCTGGGAGGACGTCTGATAGAGTCAGAGGGTCTCACCGAGGAGGATCTCGCGTATGATCCGCTGTTAGAGCAGAGCAGGCGACACGCCAAGGGCCGCCTGCTCTCAGCGGTGAGCGGGGAGCTGTACTTGGACGACCTCCACCTCCCTCCACTGGACGCCGTTGCCACCTACCTGATCGTTAGGCTGGTGAGCTCTTGGATCGACGACCCCTTCCTCAGCCGGCTGGTCGCAGAGCACGAGTCCAAGAGGTTCCACAGGCTCGCGAGGGACGAGCCCATCAGCGTCCTTGCCTGGCTGGGAGGGGAGCTGGGGGCGACGATTAGGCCAGACGGAGAAAGAGCTTGGATGGGCGTCCCAAGCTACCTGCGTGCCGCATCTGGTTTGGGCGGGGCCCGGTGGAGACTGGCCAACAGGGACGTCCGAAAGGGTCAGGTGCTGGTGGAGAGGAAGGAACTCGCCAGACTGCTGCAGGAACTTCTCCGAGCCCACCTCCTCAGGCCGACCCCACGTCCCTCCGTGCCCCCGCCCCTGAGGGCCATAGGCGACGAGGTGATCCGCCGCCTGGAGATGAGGAGGGCGTCCATTCAGTCCTCAAGGCCGTCTCGGGAGATCTTACCGCCCTGCATAAAGAAGCTCGTCGAGAAGGCCAAGAGGGGCGAGAACATGAACCATCAGGAGAGGTTTACGGTGGCGGCCTACCTCCTCAAGGTAGGCTGGTCGGTCGACCAGGTAGTAGACCTCTTCAGGAGCGCCCCCGACTTCAAAGAGAGGATTGCGAGATACCAGGTTAGTCACATCTCCAAGAGGGGATACAACCCACCCAACTGCGAGACGCTCAGGGCTTGGGGAATCTGTGTGGAGGACTGCGGGGTCAAGTCACCCCTATCCTACGGAAGGCGGGGGAGGAAGAGGCGTTGAACCCACTTCGCGCCGCCTTCAGAGAGTACTACACCCTCTGGTCACGCTCGATCTTCGTTCCGCGGGTGGACCGGCGTGAGATCATGATGGTGACCTTCGACGGCACGGTGATCAGACACGTTTCCGTCAGGGACCTGGAGTCGCTGAGGGCCATGCTCTCGAGGGAAGCTCCCAGACACGCCTACTACTCGGTCGGACTGTACGAGAGACCTGCAGCCAAGTCCATGGCAGAGAAGGGCCTCAAGGGAGCCGAGGTGCTGTTCGACATAGACGCAGACCACCTAGACGTTGAGGAGTGCAACTACGGACTCGCCTGGCGGTGCAGATCGTGCGGAGAGTCTGGAGATGGCAGGCCGCCGGATACTTGTCCGAAATGTGGATCACAAGACACAGAGAAGCTGGACTGGCTCTCAGAGGAGTGCCTCGAGGCCGCGAAGGGGGAGACGATCCGACTCTTGGAGATCCTAGAGTCGGATCTTGGGGTCTCGGGGGAGGAGCTGATGGTCTACTACACCGGGCACAGGGGGTACCACGTGAGGGTTCTCTCGGAGCGCTACCTACGACTCAGCAAGGAAGATAGGAGAGAGCTTGCCTCCCACGTGTCTGGCCTATCATTCGACCCCAAGGAGATCTTCTACGTCAAGGGATCCGGACTCATCTCGCCTCGGGCCAGCGAGGGAGGGTGGAGGGGGAGGGTGGCCAGAGAGATCCTCCGGTTACTCGAGGAATCAGGCGACCGAGCACTAGGCCTCCCCGGCAGCATAGCCAAGAGGAGAGAGGAGCTGGTGAGAGCCCTCAGCGAGGGCGTCCCGCTGCTTAATCCCACCCCTACGCTCGTAAGGGACCTGAGGAGGATCGCGCTCGAGATCGTTCGCGCGCGTCGAGTCAAGATAGACGAGATGGTTACGCCCGACACGAGCAGGCTCACGAGGATACCCAACAGCCTCCACGGCAAGACGGGTCTGAGGGCTATGGCCCTCTCTCCCGACGAACTGAGGGACTTCCAACCTCTAAGGGATGCCGTGGGCCTATCTGATGACCATGTGCGGGTGTTCACAACGGCCCCCGTGCCGAAGTTCAGGGTTAAGGGTGAGTCCTTCGGACCATACGAGCCGGGCGTGGGAGTAGACCTCCCAATGTTTGCAGCCGCCCTAGTCCTGCTGAAGGGCAGGGGTGTCATCCCTTGAGTTCCTCAAACCCGTATCACGAGCTGGTGGATGCGCTGGTGAGGGAGCTTACCTCTGATCACTCAGAGGAACTCCCAGAGGACCTATTCTCACGGGTGAACGAGTGGATTCAATCGCTTAAGGGTTCCGCCGTTGGAGAGGAGGCCAGAAGCGTTGTCGAGGCTCTCGCCAAGGTGTGTCAGGAGTTGATGGCGACGCTCGAGGAAATACGCAGGTTCAAATCTGGGATGGCGGGTGCCCAAGAATCGTCCCTGGGCCGCGCACCGCCCCAGGCGGGCGAGGAGTCAATGGTCGGGGGTGAAGTCACTCCCAAGGTTGAGCCCCCCCGCCCGCCAGAACTCCCGCGCGGGAAGGTTTTAGTAACGTTTAAAACGCCCTTGAGAGAGTTCGTGGCGTCGGACCTGAGGGTTTACGGTCCCTTCCGGGAGGGCGATGTCTGCCTCCTCCCGGTCGAGGACGCCGCAGCCCTGGAGGCTAGGGGAATCGTGGAGGTGTTGATAGGGAATGAAGGTACCGAACAAGATTAGGACCTACTGCCCAAAGTGCAGGGCCCACACCGAGCACAAGGTCTCCCTCTACAAGGCGGGCAGGCAGAGGACCCTCTCCTGGGGAGCCAGGCAGCTTGAGAGGAAGAGGCGCGGATACGGCGGAGAGCCGAGGGGCATGCTGAAGAGGAAGGCCAAGATCAACAAGAAGGCAGTGCTCGTCCTAACGTGCTCCAAGTGCGGCAGGAAGCAACTGAGGAGCCTGGGCAGGCTCAGCAGGGTTGAGATAGTCAGGTGAGGTGGGGACCTGATGAGCGGGAAGAAGGCGCTGATCCCCCTCCCACGCTCGTACTTCGTCAGAGTGAAGTGCCCCAAGTGTGGAAATGAGCAGACGATTTTCTCTCACGCGTCTCGCGTGGTCCGCTGTCTGGTGTGCGACGAGGTCCTCGCCGAGCCTACTGGGGGCAAGGCCAGGATACACGCGCCCATAATGGCGGTGTACGGGAAGCTCACGGAGTGAAGGAACATGCCCCGGGACTTCCCCCGCCGGAACGAGCTGGTCGTCGCCACGGTGAAGAGAGTTGAGGAACACGGGGTCATAGCCGAGCTCGAGGAGTACGACGGCCTGGAGGCGTACATACCCAGGGGTCACGTGGCTTCCGGCAGGATCAAGGACATACGGGACTTCGTGAAGGAGGGAGACCGCGTAGTCGGGAGGGTCATCCGGGCAGACAGGGCGAGGCAACAGGTTGACCTCTCCCTCCGATACGTCAGCAGGGATCAGGCGGAACGAAAGCTGAGGGAGTGGAAGGAGAGGTCTAGGGCCCTCTCGCTGATCCGAGTGGCCGCGATGAGAGCGGGCGTCCAGGATCCAGAGGAGACCGCTAAGAGGATGCTGGCTCAGATCGAGGATGTCTACGAGTCGGCCCTCGAGGCCCTAGAGGACACGCTGGGGCATCCAGAGGTCTTAGATAGGCTGGGAATTCCCAAGGACATTGCGGAGCAGCTGGTTCCCCTGATAAGAGAGCAGCTGAAGCCTCCGCTGTACATAAAGGAAGTTACGCTCAAGCTGGTCTCCCCATCCCCCAACGGCGTGGAGATCATCAGGGCCGCCCTCCTGAAGGGCACGTCTATACAGTCTGAAAAGGTAGCGATCGAGGCCTTCACGGCGGGGGCCCCGAGATACGTCGTCAGGGTCAGTAGCAGGGACCCATCCCTCGTCAGGCGAATGGCCACCACGGCCACCAAAAGGATACTGGAGGAGGTCAGGTCCTCTGGGGGCAGGGCCGAGGTGGTTGCCGAGCGTGAGATCAGGAAGCGTACGGCGGAGGCATGACATAGGGCGATAGCCTTGCCCAAGGTCCTCATGAGGAGATGCAGCACCTGCTTCACATACACGTTCAGGGAGACGTGTCCCCTCTGCGGCTTGCCCACATCTCCTCCCGGCCCTCCGCCATATAAGGGGCCAAGAAGAAGGTGAAGTGGCCCAATTCTTTTCGTCGGGATGGTTTATACAGAAGGCGACCCCCCTGATCTTTGTTGTAGTAGATTGGAGCCCCGGGCGGGATTCGAACCCGCGGCCTGCGGATTACAAGTCCGCCGCTCTGCCAGCTGAGCTACCGGGGCCCAGGTCTGTGCATTCAATTCTGCGATATTAGACTTCAACTTAGTCAATTGCCGAATAATTGGTCGACGTTTCGCTCACCGATAGGGCGGCAGGATCGTTCCCCTCGCCGTCCTGGCGACCGGCGTGGCCGTTGATGCGTATATCTCTCCGTTCATTCCTCTGAAACTGTTGTGCAACGGTTTGCAACGTTTAACTGGGAAACCCATTAATAGTCTTCCGACGTGGGTGATGCCAGCCCCCGCTCGACCGCTTAGGGGTCATGCGGGGGAGGTGAAGAAGTATGAACTGGAGAAAGGCAGCCTTTGCTGCCCTGTTGGCCGTGCTGGTGGGGGTCTCCGCGCTCCCGCTGGCAGCTGCGCCTCTGATCAGGGAGTTCCCGAAGCCTTTCGTGCAGAACGGCACCATTGACTACGACGGCGACGGAGTACCTGACATTGCCATAATCATCGGCGGGCAGAAGCCCGGCATCGCCGCCGCGGCGGAAGACGTGAGGGGCGCCGCCCTGATCGGAGTCAAGATAGGCTCCCACCTCTACTACACCAAGGCCCCCAACCTGAAGGGCACCGACTACTGGATCGAGGAGCTGACCGCTGACCTGTGGCACTACGCCTACAAGACCTGGAGCTGGGCGGGCACCGCCTACGACGAGGGCCTCTGGTTCAGGTTCGGCGACGGCATAACCGTCCCGCCGTTCAGTGACATGTTCCCGGACCAGGCGGCCTTCCCGCTCGACACCGCCACCTACGCCCCTGAGTACCTCCTCGTCTCCACCGGATACTACAACGAGACCATCGAGAGCATCCCCGTCTGCCCGGCGTGCCCTGATCTGGGCGTCATGGAGTGCAAGGCCCCGGTGCTCGTGTACAGCGTCGGCTACATGCTCACCGCTGACGACTACGACATCCTCGGCGACAACGTCCTGTTCGCCGAGCTCACCGATACGGGCGGCACCGTCTGGATCATCAGTGGATACAACCAGATGGGCGCCGGCCCGCTGGCCGGTACCGTGTACGTTGGCTACAACAACCCGACCTTCGGGAGCACCGCCGGCCCTGCGACCTACATAACCGCCGAGGACATCTACACCGGGTTCCAGGAGAACTACTCCCTTAACAAGCCCGGCTTCGCCATGCTGTTCAGCACCACCCCGGTCGGCACCGCCATCCTCGAGGAGGGCAAGGACTACTATGTGCCGTTCCTCGGTTACTGGATCGAGGTCGACGACATCACTGACACGGACGCCTCCTTCATAGTCAGGGAGTCCGAGGGCGGCCCGGTCAAGACCATGCTGAACCTGGAGTACACCACCGACGCCGAGGGCAACGTGAACAAGCTGTTCATCTACCTCAACGACCTCGGAGCCAACAGGCTCAGGGGTGGCGGCTACGACATGGTGTTCTTCCTCTACATCTACAGGATCGACACCGACGACGACTACATGGAGGTCATGCTCAGCAGCCCGTGGATTGACAAGCACGTCTTCGAGAGGATCGACCTCGACGGCGATGGTGTGGTCGACATCACCGACCTCGAGTACTCCTGGCCGGCCGACGCCTCCGTTAGTGCCTTCGACTGGTGGATTGAGGACGGCTACTTCGTTGGTAACGTTATCATCAACGGCTCCGACATGGGTCCGTTCTCCGTTAAGATGGACCCGTGGGACAAGCTGCCCTACGACCACATCTACGGCATCGTGAGCTACACCTACCCCGGCGACGACAACGTCTACTGGTACGTGATACCCGAGAACGGCACCTGGCACCTCGGCGAGAAGAAGACGTACGGCGACAACACCTTCGTGTTCGACAACCTGGAGGTCTTCAATGCCTACGACGACGGGACCGCTGACTGCGGCGTGGCCAACTGCTGGGAGTGGACCGACTTCGGCGTGTTCCTCTATGAGGAGGGCAACGTCGACATCGTGACCGAGGTATGCCTCTGGACTGACTGGCTGACCTACCTGTACATCGCGTATGACCCGATAGAGCAGAGACCCGTCCACGGGATCAACCAGACTCTCGAGGACAATGTCTACGGAGTTGACCCGGCCGTCGCGCTCTACGAGACCCACGAGATCTACCCGGTCAACGTGACCGGCGTCTTCGCGGGCGTCTACGACAGGTTCGAGAACGTCACCGGCAACTGGACCGGCACCACCCTGCTCGACGAGTACAACAGGGACATCACGCCCGCCAGCGAGAAGGACCAGGTCTTCGAGCTGGAGGATGTCTTCAGCTTCGTGAAGGCTCCGCTCGTATGGACCGACTACCAGTTCCTCGACGAGAACTACGAGGTCATCAACCCCGATCTCGCTGACAAGAACCTGATACTCATCGGCGGTCCGGTCGTGAACAGGGCCGTCGACTACCTGAACGACACCGGCC
>JAOZGN010000039.1 GCA_027491555.1 Thermoproteota archaeon | reverse complement strand
GACCTACATGCTGGGCTTCAAGTACCCCGAGGAGGTCCTGAGGGCGTCAATCGAGAACCTGATCGCCCTCATCTCTGAGACGGACCTCAGGACGCTCGTCCTAGACCACCACTTCGCGAGGGACCTGGGCTGCTGGAATTATCTCTCGAAGGTCGTGTCGGCGGCCAGGGAGAGTGGGGTGAAGCTCATCTTGGCGGCCCAGGAGGCGGGCGAGGACGTTAACATGCTGGAGGCCCGCAGGCGGGAGCTCTACGGTAGAACCTGATCCCTAGGCTGGAGCTAGGATCACCCCTTCCCCGCGCGGAACCTCCCTGCGTCGGCCAGAACCAGCCTTCCGGGCTCCACGAACGCCCTCCCAGCCGCGTGGAGGGGGATCTTTACCCTCCTCAGGTCCCACCCGTACCTGTCGTTGAACGTCCCCTCGACCACCTCGGCCCTGACCACGTCGGCCAGTATCAGGGTCATCTCGTCCACCTGAACGGTCTGGCGTACCTTGCACTCTAACACCCCGAGAGCGTTGTCCAGGACCGGCGCACCCACTTCTCTAGCCTGAGCCGCTCTCCAGCCGACGACTGAGAGCTTGTCCACGTCTCTCCCGCTCACCGAGCCCAGGTAGAGGATCTCATCCACCTGATCCATAGGGAGGACGCACAGCGTGAACTCGCCCCGCTCCAGCAGAAGCTCGCGGGTGTAGGACTCCTCGTTCAGCGCCACCGCCACGACCGGCGGCTCGTCGGACACTGGCGTCACCCACGAGGCCGGGGCGAAGCTGTACTTCCCCTCGAGGTCTCCCGCCCCTACCAGGACGACGGGCCTCGGGTGCAGCATCCTCCAAGCGACCTCTGGATCGACCTCCCTCACAGCCGCTCCCCCGATGTCACCCCGCACGTATAGTTTAGCGACGCGCCTCGGCAATAGGGGATGGGCGCAACGCGCCCGCGCTTATTACCTGTCCCTGAAGTGGTGATTGGGGGATGAGCCGACACCGTGGCACCAGCGGGGAGCTGCCCCCGGAGGCGATGACCGAGTGGTCCTCCGGCGACCCCAATTCCCCAAATCTCGGCGGGTGTCCAAATCTCTGTTTCTAGCGTCGTCTGCGCAGCTCACTCCCTGAGGGGCATCATGACGTCAGGCCTGTTCGAGGCCACCCCGTCGGCCCCTCTCCTCTTGAGCTCCCTCGCCGCCTCGAAGTCGTCCACGGTCCACGGGACGACCCTCAGCCTCATCTTGTGGGCGAAGGCGATGGCCTTCTCGGTAGCGAGGCGGTAGTACGGCAGGACGAACTCACAGCTGAGCTTCTTGGCCCCGACAATCCCATCGGAAGGCTTGAAGTAGATCAGCCCAATGTGGGCCCCCTCTTCTTCGGCCTTCACCTGGGAAAGGGCGATCTGACTGAAGGAGATGAACAGGACCTCGTCCAACATCCCCATGTTCCTGACCAGCTTCAGGGACGGCAGCGCCACCTCATCCACCTTCAGCTCCACGAACAGAATCGCCTTACCCCTGACCTGATCAAGGACCTCCTCGAGGGTCGGGATCCTCTCACCCTGGCCGGCGTCAAGCCTCCTCAGCTCCTCAAGGGTCATCTCCGCCACCTTCCCGGTGCCGTCGGTGGTCCTGTCGACAGTCTCGTCGTGAATGATCACCGGAACCCCGTCGGCCGAGAGCCTGACGTCGATCTCCACGGCGTCCGCGCCGATCTCCAGAGCCCTCCTGACCGACCTCACGGTGTTCTCTGGCTCGTAGGCGCTCGCGCCTCTGTGGGCGACCACGAAGAACTTGACCTCCTCGAGCATGTCCACTCGCGACGGTCCTCGGGGGGAGCGAAAAAATGTGAAGCCAGTGTCCCCTGCGGAGTCATGCCATTTGCGCAACCTTATTCGTGTTACCGGCGTTTGCTGCCAATGTGAGCCGCCGTGAAGTCCCGATCGCCCTAGCCGCGGCCCTCATTGCGTTGACCCTGCTCGGGGCGATCCAGCGCGAGGGGACCGGGGTGAAGCCGATATCCTTGGCCGTGGAGTTCAACGACCACTCCGCCGCCGCGTGGGTGGCGCTGGACGTGGGGTTCTTTGAGGCCAACAGGATCAACGTAACTCACCTGGAGACCTTCAGGACCGGGCTGGAGCTGGCCGCGGCCCTGGCGAGGGGAGACGTGGACGTCGCGTGGGCCTGCCTTGGGCCGGCCATATTGGCCAGGGCGAGGGGCGTGCCGATCAAGGTCGTAGCCGGAGCTCACATGCACGGCTACGCCATCGTCGCGCGCCCCGGTATCACGGACCTGTCCCAGCTCTCCAGCGGGGTAGTGGCCGCCCCAGGGAAGGGGAGCCCTGCCTACCTCCTCCTAGCCATTGTCAGGGAAAAATACGGCCTCAACGTGTCCGTGAAGAAGATGGCCCCCCAGATAGCCGTTAATGCAGTTATGACCGGACAGGTGGACGCCGCGGCCCTCCCAGAGCACTACGCGACCCTCGCCGCCATGCGGGGAGGATGCAAGGTCCTCGTACGGAGTCAGGACGTGTGGCCCAATATGCCGGGCAGCGTTCTGGTCGTGAGGGAGGAGTTGCTGGAGTCCGATCCAGAGCTTGTCAGGGCTCTGGTAAGGGCGACGGCCCAGGCCACCAACTTCATACTGGAGAACCCTGAGGAGGCCGCCGAGATCGTGGCCAACAGGCTGGAGATCTCCGAGGAGGAGGCCGCAGAGTCGATGAGCCACCTGGACTACTCGGTCGAGCTGGACCTCAACCAGATAGAGGAGTACGTGAACCTCATGGTGCGGTACGGGTGCATCGAGGAGCCCGTGCCCGTGGACGAGCTGGTCGACACATCGATCCTAGGGGAGGTGCTCGGGAGTGCGCCTCAGCCGTAGCCCGGCCGGCCTGGCCTCCGTGTTGGCCGCCCTCGCGGCCTGGGAGCTCGCGGCTCGGTTTGCACCCGTACCGACTCAGCTCTTCCCGCCGTTCTCGGGGGTCGTCAGGGCCCTGATAGAACTCGCGGCGAGCGGAGAGCTGCCGCTCCACTACGTCAGGACGCTGGCTCGCGTCGTGATCGGATTCGGGCTGGGATCGACGCTCGGAGTGGCCGTCGGGGCCGCATCGGCATATCACCGGCTGACCTACGGGGCGGTCTACCCCCTGATCGGTCTCCTCTACGCCGTCCCCGCAGTGGCTTGGATCCCTCTCTTCATGCTCTGGGTGGGGCTGGGCGAGGCGCTTCCCATGACCGTCGTCTTCATGTGCTCGTTCCCTCCGACGGCCTACGCGACCCTGACCGGGGCGAGGTCAGTCGACGTGGAGATGATCCGAGTTGCCAGGACGCTCGGGGCCGAGGGTTTCGTCCTGGTGAGGGAGGTCGTGCTGCCACAGGCTCTCCCCCACATACTCTCTGGGCTGAAAGTGGAAGCGGGGATGGCGTGGAGGACCTGCTTCGTCACAGAGATGGTGGCGATGTCCTCGGGCCTGGGCCTCCTGGCCATGGAGGCGCAGAGCGTCCTCAGGGTGGATCAGATACTCGCCGTGGTGCTCGTCCTCGCCGCGTCGAACTACGCCTTCAGCTGGGCCTTCGAGAGGCTGGAGCTCTCTGTCCTCCGAAGGAGGGGCGCGGGCTGATGCCATCCGTCAGCCTGGTGGAGATCAGGAACTTCGCGCTCAGGGGCGTATCCTTAGAGGTCGGAGATGGAGAGCTGGTGACAGTGATGGGGCCCAACGGGGCCGGGAAGACTACCCTCCTGAACGTGGTAGCCGGGCTGGTGGAGTACGAGGGGTCGGTGCTCTTCGACGGGGTTCCGGTGGACGACGTACCGCCGGGGCGAAGGGGGGTCGGCTACGTGCCTCAGAGCCTCGCCCTTTTCACCCACATGACCGTCTGGGAGAACGTCGCCTTCGGCCTCCGGATGAGGGGCTTTGATCGAGGTGAGATCGGAGGCCGCGTCGAGGAAGCCCTGCGTTTGCTGGAGATCTCTCACCTCAGGGATCGCTACCCGGCGAGGCTAAGCGGGGGAGAGAGGCAGAGGGTGGCCATAGCCCGCGCCCTCGCCGCGGAGCCGAGGGTCCTCCTTCTGGACGAGCCCTTCAACGACCTCGACTCCTCGACGCGTCGGGCCATGAGATCCGAGATAAGGCGCCTGGTGAGCGAGGTTGGGGTGACCACGCTCTTCGTGACCCATGACTGGGTCGAGGCAGAGGAGCTGTCCGGGAGGGTGGCGGTCTTGGTCGGAGGGAGGATCCTGCAGGTAGGGACCCCCGAGGATGTCATCTTCAGTCCGGCCACCCGGGAGGTCTCCGAGTTCCTAGGCCTGCAGAACCTACTGGACTGTGAGGAGTCGCGGGTCGTGAGCGGGGGGCTGGCCGAAGTCAGATGCGGGGACTTGACGATCCTGGCACCCTGCGAGGGGAGGCGCGTCCGGAAGCTGGCGATCCCGCCTGAGAAGGTCGTGATCACCAAGAGGGTGGAGGGGAGGGGGTGGTTCAACACGTTCAGGGGAGTGATCCGCTCCGTGGCCGCCCGCGGGCCCCTGCTGGAGGTCGAGGTCGAGGTGGGAGGGGTAATGCTGAGGGCTAGGGTACCGGGAGGATCCGCATACGCCGCGGAGATAGGGGAGGGGGATGAGGTGTACGTTAAGCTCCCCATAAGGCACATCAGGACCCTATCTGAGCGCTAGGACTCCCTATTAGATCCCCAGGTAATGCGCCCTAACCTGCTCGTTCTTCGCAACCTCCTCCGAGGTCCCGCTGAGTACTATCCTCCCGTTCTCTAGGACGTACGCCCTGTCGCTCACCTTCAAGGCTACTGGCACGTGCTGCTCAACCAGCAGAATCGTGACCCCTCTCTCCCTCAGCCTCTGTATCGACTGGAAGACCTTCGACACGAGGATGGGGGCGAGCCCCATCGAGGGCTCGTCGAGCATCAGCAGCCTCGGGTTGGTGATCATGGCCCTAGCAATGGCCAGCATCTGGGCCTCTCCACCGCTGAGCGTCCTGGCGACCTGATCTCTCCGCTCCTTCAGCCTCGGGAAGAGGTCGAAGACCATCTCGAGGTTCTCCTCGAAGCTGTCTCTGCACCTCCTCATGTAGGAGGCCGCCGTGAGGTTCTCCAGGACCGTCAGGTTTGGGAAGATCCTCCTCCCCTCGGGCACAAGGGACATGCCCCTCTCGGCGAGTTCCCACGCAGGAAGTCCAGTGACGTCCTCTCCATAGAAGGTTATCCTGCCGGAGAGGGGCGTGAGTACGCCTGAGACCGTGTGGAGGGTCGTCGTCTTTCCGGCGCCGTTCGGGCCGATTATGCAGACGCTCTCCCCCTCGTCGACGTGGAAGGAGACGTCCCAGAGAACCTGGACCTTCCCGTAGGCCACGTTGAGGTTCTGGACCTCCAGCGCCCTCATATCACCACCTCCGCGCCGAGGTAGGCTTCCACCACCTTCGGGTCATGGGCCACTTCCTCCGGCGAGCCCTCCGCGATCTTCTCGCCGTAGTGGAGGACGACGATCCTGTCCGAGATCCCCATCACGAACCTCATGACGTGCTCTACCACCCATAGGGTGACCCCCATCTCCCTGTTCACCCTCCTAAGGAGCTCTATGAGGGCGTCCACCTCGCCCGGGTTGAGGCCCGCAGCTGCCTCGTCCAGCAGCAGGAGCCTTGGACCCGTGGCCAGGGCCCTGGCAATGGCGGTCTGCTTGATCTGGACTATGTTGAGGTCCCTGCACAGTCTGTCCCTCAGCCTGTCCAGGCCCATGAACTCAAGAATCTCGTTCACCCTCCTCTCTACCTCGGCCTCGTCGGAGAGTCGGTTGTAGGCCCCGACCCTAACGGCATCCTCGACGGTCAGCCCGAGGAACGGCTTGACCACCTGGAACGTCCTGCTTATGCCCAGCTTGGCTATCTCGTGCGGGGGCCTAGCCGTGATGTCCTCACCGCTAAATATGACCCTCCCGGAGTCGGGCGGGTAGTACCCGGTGACCACGTTGAACAGGGTGGTCTTTCCGGCCCCGTTGGGCCCTATCATCCCGAGTATCTCCCCCTCGTACACATCGACGTCCACGCGGTCCAGCGCCACTATGCCGCCGAACCTCTTGGTGACCTCCCTCACCTGCAGGAGCACCCCTGACTCGGTCAACCTACTCCCCTCCCTCCCCAGCCCTCGCGAGCAGGGCCTCCCTGATCCTTTTGTAGAGCCTCACGTAGGTCTCGGACAGACCCTCTGGCTTGAGCAAGACGACGACCGTCAGTATAACGCCGTAGAAGATCAGGTGTATGCCGGGGATCCACCCTCCGAGGGTCGACCTAAGCAGCTCCGATATCGAGTAGATGATGAACGTCGTCACCGGCAGGCTGTAGATGGATCCCACGCCCGCCCCGCCGACTATGCCCAAGATGGCGACTTGGAGGCTAGTCCACGTGTCAAAGTGGTGGGGGTGGAGGTACCCGCTGATGAGCGCGAATATCCCACCTATGCACCCGGTGACGAAGGCGTAGATTAGCAGGGCCCTAAGCTTGTACTTCCTCACGTCGATACCCAGTATCTCGGCCGCCTCCTCGTTCTCCCTTATGGCCAGCAGGTAGTAGCCGGTCTTGCTCCGCCTGATCTTGACGTTCAAGAGCAGCACGATGACCAAGACGGTCAGCAGGATGTAGTAGTACGGCGCGTAGCCCCTGAACCTGAGGTAGTACAGCTCGCCGTATCTGGCTGGGAGGTACCTCTCCTCCGGCCCACCTATCTCCTCCCACACTAGAAAGAGTTTCTGAAGCACGACGACGCTGCTTATCGTCGCCAGGGCGTACCACGCTTCCTTCAGCCCGAACCGGAAGGTTGGGTAGCCCACCAAGGCCGCGAACCCGGCTGCGACCAGCCCACCCAGCGGGATGCCCAGCCAGGGGGTCACGTCGAGCCTCGTCAGCATGGTCCCCATAGTGTATGCGCCCAATCCAATGTAGGAGGCTGCCGCCAGGTCCAGCTGACCGGCTAGGCCGCCGATCACGTTCCACGCCGTCACCAGCGTGGAGTAGTATAGGATCCAAGTCAGGAGGAGGACGTAGTAGTTGTTCATCCTAACCGCCAGCGGGAGGGCGGCCAGTATGGCCCCAAGCGCGACTATAGGCTTCAGGTCGGACGCTCTCAAGGCTACCTCCTCCCGAAGAGGCCCCTCGGCTTGACCCAGAGGATCAGAATGAAGAGAGAGTACATCACCGCCAGGCTGGCCCTCGGGTCCCAGAAGGTGATCTCAAGCGCCTCGACCATCCCCAGTATCAGGCCCGACAGCAGGACCCCGCTGACTCCCCCCAGTCCGGCCATGACGACGATTATCCAGCTTATCAGCCCCCAGGTGAGCCCGGACTCCGGGTTAACCTGCTGAAAGGTCATGATGAAGGCCGCAGCTATTCCAATTATCGCGCAGCCAAGGCCAAAGGCCAGTGCGAACATCCTTCTCACGTTGATCCCCAGGAGGGAGGCAGCCTGCATGTCGTCGCTCGTGGCCCTGAGGGCGAGGCCCAGCCGGGTGTGTGTGAGGAACCAGTGGAGGGCCAGCATCGTGCCGACGCTCACCAAGGCGGCGGTCAGTCTAGATATGGGCACTACCACGGGCCCGAGGGTCACGCTCCCCCTGAGCACCTCGTACTGGAGGCCCCTGGGTTGGGCCCTCCAGGCCGCGAGGGCCAGGTTCCTGAGAAGGACCATGAGCCCTATCGTGGCGGCTATCTGGGCCAGGGGATAGGTGCCGACGATCCGATCTATGACAAGCTTGTAGACCACCAGCCCGAAGACGAAGTATATGGGGGCAACGATCAGGGAGGTCAGGGAGCCGGGGATCGCCAGGTAGAGGCTGATCCAGAAGACCAGGTACATTGCGATCATGACGAACTCGCCGTGGGCGAAGTTGATGATGTCCATGACGCCGAACTGCAGGGCGAGGCCCAGAGCCACGAGCGCGTAGACGCACCCCATCAGGATTCCGTTCACTAGGTTCTGCAGGAGCAGCTCGAGCAAGCTCTCACCTCCGGAAACGGGAAAAATTGAGGGGTGGGGGCTTACGGCTTGTACCCCGGTATCGGGAATATGGGCTCGGCCTGGGCGTACTCGAACGGGTAGACCAGAACGGGCTCTCCGTTCTGGACCTGGAGGACCACGGCCATCGCGTAGATGTTGTCTCCGTTCGGGCCGAACTTGATGTGCCCGGACGGGTAGGTCTCTGCGGCAGGTCCGCTGGTTATGTCTAGGGCCAGGAAGGCCTGCCTAAGGTTGTCGGGGTTGAGCGGATCCTCCGGGAACATCTGGCCCGCCAGCTCGAGGGCCTCCTTGATTGTCCAGAGCGAGTAGAAGATTATCCCGCCAGCCTCGGTGGGCAGCTTGCCGTACCTCTCCTGGAACTTCTGCACTATCTCCCGGTTGTATGGGGTGTTCAGGAACGGGTTGTAGCTGTACGTCTGGGTGAACCCCTCGACCGCCGACCCAGCCGCGCTTATGGAGTCCGGGTCGCAGTAGCCGCATCCTCCCGCTCCGGCGACTATCATGGGCTTGTAGCCCACCTCCTCCATGGTCGTGGCGATGAGCACGCCATCGGAGAAGTAGGGCACCGAGATCACTACATCGGGGTCGAGCTCCATGAGCCTGCTGACTATCGGGGAGGCGTCCGCTATGTCGTACGGATACTCTATCTGATCCAGGACAGTCAGGCCGAGGCCGAGGGCTTCGTGATAGGCTCCCAGGGCCGTGTACCTGCCGAAGACGGAGTCCTCATTGATGATGACCACCGTGTTGATCTCGATCCCCTTCCTCTGGGCGGTCTCGTACACGAAGTCCATCGCGGTCTTGCCGTGGATGGACGTCTTGGGGCAGGCCCTGAAGAAGTACTTCCAGCCCTTCTCGCTGAGGAAGTCCACGAGGGCGTCGGCCACCAAGATGACCTTCTCGCGCTCCGTCACCTCCGCCATGGCGGCCGTGTGCCTGCTGATGTAGGCGCCGATTATGATCGGCGGGTGATACTGCGAGATCAGCTTCTCCGCCGCAAGCTTAGCCCCCTCGATGCTGTCCTTGGAGTCCTCAACGACGAGCTTCAGCTTTGCGCCGCCCAGGGACTCTATCCCTCCCTTGGAATTGATGTCCTCTATGATGAGCTCCGCGGCCTGCTTGGCCTCTATCCCGAATATGGAATGCGTCCCACTGAGGGGCTCGACCATTCCTATGACTATCTCCTCAATCTTGGGGGCTGGAGGGGCGGTCGTTGGGGCTGTCGCTGTCGGTGAGGGGGTGGGTGAGGGGGGCGGGGCTGGCTTCCGAACGTAGATGGCGGCCACGGCAACCAGGAGCACCAGGATGATCAGGGCCCCCACGAGGACCGTTCTACCTATCCCGGGTCGCCGCCGCATGTTAAAATAATTTCCAAATCAAAATCTAATAAACTTTCTCCGCAATGTCCGCTCTGGAATTACCCTAACGTTAGTATCAATAGGCAACCCATGAGAAGTTTAGATTTTATCGTCACTTCTCCTTCATGAATGAGTATGTAAAAGGGCATACGCTCCAACTCAGGATGTCCTCCTTGGGAATCCGAGAAAACCTAGCTAACGCCAGGGACTAAACGTTTAGGACAAAGCATTGCTTGCCTTTCTCCGGAAAGGAGATTATTTCGTGTTTGACCGGCAGAAGGTGGAAATCGGGTTGCAGCAAACTCAGCAGGTGTGTAGGCGGATTGGCGCCCTCAGAGTTCCACCGCCGGAGGTCAGGTCTGCCTAATCACCCACTCCCCACGCGGCTCGGGGGTCTTAACCCTGCCCGACTCCCCGACGACCATCCCCCTAAGGATCGTGTAGACAACCCTTCCCCTGAGTCTCCAGCCGTCAAAGGGCGTCAGGGGGTGCTTGGCGTAGAGATCCTCAGCCTTGACCGTCCATTCCGCCTTGGGGTCCACGATAGCCAAGTCTCCGTCGCTGCCCACTAAGAGTGATCCCTTCTTCGGGTAGAGCCCAAAGAGCCTTGCCGGGTTTTTGGCCATGAGCTCCGGTATCTTCGTTATGGGCATCCTCCCCCTCAGGGCCGCGTCTAGCATGAGCGGGAGGAACGTCTGAACTGCCGGCACGCCTGCTGAGGCGGACATGATTTCCCCGCTCTTCTCCTCCATCGAATGGGGGGCGTGATCTGAGCCGAGCGTCTGGATTGCGCCGTCGTTGACGGCCCTCCAGAGTTCCCTCTGGTGCCTCCGCTCCCTCACGGGGGGGTTCACCTTCATGAGCGCGCCGTATCTCATGTAGTCGTCGGCGGAGAGCAGCAGGTAGTGTGGGCAGGTCTCGGCGTAGACCTCGACGCCGTCGGACCTCGCCCGCCTCACTACGCTCACCGCTTCCGCCGCCGCCACGTGGACTATCAGGGCCCTGCCGCCGGTCCTCCTAGCGAAGAGGGCTATCCTCTGGACCGCCTCCTCCTCGCAAACCGGGGGCCTCGAGCGCAGGTGCGCCAGAGGGTCGACCCTCGCCTCGGACTTCACCCTCTCCGTGAACATCCTGACCAGGTCCCAGTTCTCGCCGTGAAAGGCCACCGTGAAGCCAAGCCTGGATGATTTCTCAAGGGCCTCGTATATGGACCCATCCCCGGGCGGCGGGATGTTTCCGGTGGTGGGTCCCAAGAAGGCCTTGAACCCCGCTGCGCCGGCCTCCAGCATCCCCTCCAGCTCGTCCAGGTTCTCGTCGTGGAGGACGCCTAAGAGGGCGAAGTCCACGTAAGCCTTGCCGGAGAGGAGGTCGGCCTTCCGCCTCAATTTCTCGGCGTCCTCCACTGGCGGGAGGGTGTTTGGCATTTCCACCACGGTTGTGACCCCTCCCGCCGCCGCGGCCATCGTCCCGTGGGTGAAGTCGTCCTTGTACTCCAGGCCCGGCTCTCTCATGTGCACATGCTCGTCCACCACTCCGGGGAGAACGAGCATGCCCCGGGCGTCGAGAACCTCGTGGCCCGATGGGGACAGCCCTCTACCGATCTCGACTATGGTACCATCTTCAATCAGGATGTCGGCCTCAAAAGCCCCCTCGGGGGCGACGACGGTCCCGTCCCTGACCAGGAGATCTCCTGCGGGCAAGTCGCATCCCTCGGCAATCGAAGAGTCAGTTGTCAAGGCTTAATTTAGAGCGTTTGCGGCGGGGGCGCGTGGGATCTTGAGCGCCGAGGGCCGGTTCAGGTTCGTCGGCGTGAGGGCCGGCAGGAAAGACGGGGTCCTCAAGGCCACGGGCAGGGCCACGTACGCCTACGACGTCTGGCTTCCCGGGATGCTCCACGGCCGCATTCTCAAGAGCCCCTACGCCCACGCGGAGGTCAGGGTGGACGCCACAGAGGCCGAGAGAATGGGGGCAGTCGTGCTCACCCCCAGGGACGTGCCGAACGTCCTCTTCAACCCGAGACTCGTGAGCGTGGAGGAGGACACCTTCAAGGACTGGAGGGTCCTGACCGACCACCCGAGGTTCGTCGGTGAGCCCGTGGCCGCCGTGGCCGCGCCCTCCGAAGAGGCGGCTCAGCGCGCCTTGGAGGCCGTCAGGCTTGAGCCAGTTAGGGTGTACAGGCCCGTCCTCGATCCATTCGAGTCCATGAGGCCTGGCTCTCCGATTATACACGAGAGGATCGTGAGGGGGAGGTCCTGGGTCGACGTCGAGAACAACGTCGCCTGCACCCTCGAGTACTCGGAGGGCGATGTCGACGGGGCCCTCGCGGAGGCGGACGTAGTGATCGAGAGGAGGTTCAAGACGAACAGGAGGTACCACCTCCAGCCGGAGCCTAAGGTGGCCGTCAGCAGGCCGGACCCAGACGGGGGTGTCACGGTCTGGACGACGACGCAGACCATCCACAACACCAAGATCCTCATATCTCAGGTCTTCGGAATCCCACAGAGCAAGGTCAGGGTCCAGAAGGTCTTCCTTGGTGGAGGGTTCGGGTCGAGCATCCACACCAACCTGGTGACGCTCGTGGCCGTCGCCCTGAGCAGGAAGGCAAAGAGGCCGGTGAGGATCGCCCTGACGAGAGAGGAGGACATGATGCACGACCACGTCTCCTTCGAGATGCACATGAGGATCAGGGCTGGAGCGAAGAGGAACGGGAGGCTGTCGGGGGCTGAGTTCGAGAACATCATGGACGTGGGGGCCCACCAGATCCAACCCTACCCGCTGCTCGGCACGGCCCTGGGTTGGTTCGTCTCCCTCTACAAGTGGGGCGCAATCAGGTACCTGGGGAAGGCCGTCTACACCAACAAGGTCCCGAGCTGCGCACTCAGGGGATATGGGAACCCGCAGGTCACGTGGGCGGTCGAGACCATCGTGGACGAACTCGCCGAGGAGCTTGGCATGGACCCGGTGGAGTTCAGGCTGAGGAACTACGTTGGCAAGGGCGACCTGTTCTGGGGGCAGGGGCCGACGGTCAAGAGCATCATCAGGAGCGACGGCGTCCCGGAGCTCATGAGGAGAGGGGCGGAACTCATCGGCTGGAGGAACAGGCCGGGGCCCGGGGAGCAGACCGGCCGGTACAGGCGCGGCATAGGGGTGGCCAGGGGATTCCACACCTCCGGGGCCGGTGGACCCCTGTCCGGATCGGTGATCGACTACTCTGGGGCGTTCCTCAAGGTGAACGAGGACGGAAGCGTGGACTACGTAACTGCGCTGCAGGACCACGGCGGCGGGACGCTGGACGCCCACGCCAAGATCATAGCCGAAGAGCTCTGCATCCCGCTCGAGAAGGTCAACGTGGTCTGGTCCGACAGCTCCACGACCGTCTACGACGTGTGCACCCACGCCTCCAGGGGCGTGTACGTGGGAGGTGAGGCCGCCAGGAGGGCGGCCAGGGAGGTGAAGAGGAAGATCCTCGAGTACGCTGCCAGGATCCTGAACGTCGCCGTGGGCCCCGAGGCCCTGAGGATGAGGTACGACGAGGAGTTGAAGGACGCCGTCATATACGTAGAGGGGTCGGACGCCTGGACCACCCTCAGCGAGGTGGCCAAGACAGCCTGGCAGAGGAACTGGGGGTCCATCTCGGCGTCGGTGAGCTTCAGGGCCACCGCCGCCCCCCCAAGCTTCACCGCATACTTCGTGGAGGTCGAGGTGGACACCGAGACCGGCAGGGTTAGGCCCGTGAGGGTGGTGGCGGGCGCCGACATCGGCACGGTGATCAACCCGGAGCTGGCGGAGGGACAGATACAGGGCGGCTTTGTCATGGGATGGGGCTGGGCGGTCCTGGAGGACACGACCTATAACCCGGAGACGGGGGCGCTTGAGAACTTGGGATTCATTACGGACTACAAGGTCCCGACGGCCCAGGACATACCCCCGCTGGACGACTTTCGGGTGATATTCGCCCAGACGTACGAGCCCACTGGACCGTTCGGTGCCAAGGGGATTGGGGAGGCCGCCAGCAACCCCGTCGCCGCGGCCGTGGCAAACGCCATCTACAACGCCCTCGGTGTGAGGTTCTACGAGCTTCCAATCACGTCGGAGAGGATACTGAAGGCCCTCAGAGAGAGGGAGCGCGGGCGGAAATCCGCCCAGGTGGAGGGAGGGGGTTGGGCTTGAGCCACGGGCCTGGATTCCACGGTGGAGAGTACCGGCTCCGAGAGGTGCCCGTGAACCGGTTCAACACCCACATAATCCCGGTGGAGTTCGAGTATCACGAGCCAAGGAGCCTTAGGGAAGCCTTGGAGCTGCTGGCGAACTGGGGGAAGGATGCTAGGATCCTGGCCGGGGGGACGGATCTCCTCGTCCAAATGAAGATGCGGAGGATCGGGCCGAAGTGCGTGATCAACATCAAGAGAATACCCGAGCTTGACTTCATCCGGGAGGGGCCGACCGGCGTAAGGATCGGCGCGGCCACCCGGCTGAGGAGGCTCGAGAAGAGCGGGGCCATCAAGAGGCTCTTCCCCGCCCTGCACCAGGCGATCAGGTGGATGGCCTCGGTGCAGGTCAGGAACATGGCAACCATCGGGGGCAACTTGTGCAACGCCTCTCCGGCGGCGGACACCGCTCCTCCTCTGATCGTCTACGGGGCCAGAGTGAAGCTCGCCAGCGTGAGCGGGGAGAGGACCCTGCCCGTCGAGGAGTTCTTCACGGGACCCGGGCAGACGGTGATGAAGCCCGGGGAGATGCTGACGGAGATCTGGATCCCCAGGCAGCCGGAGGGGACGGGGTCGGCGTTCATCAAGGTGGCGAGGACGGCCATGGACCTGGCCAAGGTGAACGTGGCCGTCGCGCTAACCCTGAAGGGGTGGTCGGCCTTCAACGTCCGAATAGCCCTGGGCTCGGTGGCGCCCACGCCCATGAGGGCGAGGGAGGCGGAGGCCGCGCTGGAGGGCAGGCCGCCCACCGAGGACCTGCTTAAGAGGGTCGGGGAGATAGCGTCGGAGGAGATCAGACCCATCACGGACGTCAGGTCAACCGCCGATTACAGGCGTGAGGTCACCAAGGTCATCGTGGCGGACGCCCTCCGCGAGGCGCTCGGGATGGTGAGGGTCGGGGGGGTGATGTGATGGAGCCGAGGACAATCAGGTTCAAGCTCAACGGAGAGTGGGTCCAGCTGAGCGTGATGCCCAACGAACTCCTGATCAACGTGCTTAGGAAGAGGCTCCACCTGACCGGCACCAAGTACTGGTGCGGCATAGGTGAGTGCGGCGGGTGCACAGTCCTGCTGGATGGCGAGCCCGTGCTCTCGTGCCTGACCCTTGCTGTCGACGTCGACGGTAGGGAGATCACCACGATAGAGGGCCTCGCCACGGGCGAGGATGATCTCACCCCGCTCCAGAGGGCCTTCATAGAGGAGGGCGCAATCCAGTGCGGATTCTGCACCCCGGGGTTCATACTCACGGCCCAGGCCCTGCTGAGGGAGAACCCCCGCCCCACGGAGGAGGAGATCAAGGAGTACGTCCGCGGGAACCTTTGCAGGTGCACGGGCTACGTCAACATAATCCGTGCCATCAAGAGGGCCGCCGCTGAGATCTCCCGCGTCGGCTCCTCGGGCGCGGAGAGTCGTTTGGAGGGGAGGGTGTAGACAGTTGGGAGGTCTGAAGGGTAGGGACGTGATCTCCGCCCTGGACTTCTCCAGGGAGGAGGTTGAGGGTCTGTTCCGGAAGGCCGAGAGGCTGAGGGAGGAGATCGCCGAGAGGGGTGTCCTGGACTACGCCAGGGGCAAGCTGATGGCCACGGTGTTCATGGAGCCGAGCACTAGGACGAGGCTCAGCTTCACGTACGCGATGGTCAAGCTCGGCGGGGTCGTCGTGGACTTCGGCCCCGAGGCCGCCACGAGCAGGGCGAAGGGAGAGAGCCTGGAAGACTCCCTCAGGATGGTTGACGGCTACGGTCCCGACGTGATCGTCCTGAGGCAGGGCACGCCGGGGATGGCCGCCAAGATAGCGGAGATATGCGATGCTCCAGTGATCAACGCCGGCGACGGGTGGAATGAGCACCCCACTCAGGCTCTGCTGGATGTCTACACCATCTGGAGGGAGCTGGGCAGGGTCGACGGTGTGACCGTGGGCATAATGGGCGACTTGAAGCACGGGAGAACTCCGAGCTCGCTCTCCTACATGCTCTCGCTGTTCGACGGCGTCAAGATCCGGTACATAGCCCCGGATCCCCTACAGATCAGGCCCGAGGTCCTAGAGAAGATAGAGGGCAGGGTGGAGTACTCCAAGACCTCGAGGCTGGAGGACGTGATCGAGGAGCTGGATGTCCTGTACGTCACCAGGCTCCAGAAGGAGAGATTCCCCGACCCAGAGGAGTACGAGAGGCTGAAGGGGAGCTACAGGGTAGACGCCAACTTCCTGAGGAGGTTCAGCAGGATCCCAATCATAATGCACCCGCTGCCAAGGGTGTGGGAGCTCGACGAGAGCGTGGACTCTCTCCCGCAGGCCAAGTACTTTGAGCAGGCCGTCAACGGGATGTACGTGAGGGCTGCGCTGGTCAAGGAGATCCTCGGGGTCTGATCGCCCGTCGGGCGGAGGATCTCGGGCCAGGAGGGGCTCTCCCCTCTCCTCAACTATTTATTGAAGCCCGGCTCTGCGCCCGCGCGGATCGAAGCGACCCGGGTGCCTAGGCGGATCCGGGTGGCTACCCGCGAGGAGGGCAGGTGTATATGCTGCCCGAGTTTGAGTATCACAGGCCTGCTTCTCTCGATGAGGCCGTCAGGCTCCTCTCGGAACTCGGGCCGGGAGCCAGGGTGATCGCGGGAGGAACAGACCTAGTAGTGAAGATGAGGGCCGGCCTCGTGAGCCCGAGGCACGTGGTCGACGTCACCAGGCTGTCTGAGATCCGGTTCATCAGGGACGAGGGCGATTCTCTGAGGATAGGGGCCGCCACCACGCTGTGGGAGATCGAGAACTCAGAGGATGTGGCGAAGGGCGTTCCGGTCCTCCGGGAGGCGGTCCGGGAGATGGCGAGCTGGCACGTCAAGACGACCGCCACGATCGGGGGCAACTTGTGCAACGCCTCTCCGGCGGCGGACACCGCGCCTCCCCTGATCGTCCACGGCGCCCGCCTCAGGATCGCGGGTCCAGGGGGGTTTAGGGAGGTCGGCGTCGAGGAGTTCTTCACGGGACCCGGGCAGACGGTCCTTCAAGTTGGGGAGCTGCTGGCCGAGGTCATCGTACCCAAGATCCGACCGGGACAGGGGGCGGCGTTCCAGAAGCTCACCGTCAGGGAGGGGGCGCTCTCCATAGTCTCCGCAGCGGCCCTCGTGGAGCTCTCCGGGGGGGTGGTGAGGGACGTGAAGGTCGCGCTGGGGGCGGTGGCGCCCACCCCCATACGGGCCAGGAGGGTGGAGGAGGCGCTGCGGGGCCGGCCGGCTAGCAGAGAGGCCATCAGACAGGCCAGCAGGGAGGCGAAGGCAGACGTCAGGCCCATAACCGACGTGAGAGGCTCGAGGGAGTACAGAGAGGAGATGTCCATGGTCCTGGTGAGGCGGGCTCTCGAGAGGGCCGTCGAGAGGGCGGGAGGTGCCCTGACTTGAGTGGAGACGGGACGATCGTGGTGAGGTTCACGCTCAACGGCCGGGAGGTCGAGGTCGCCACGAAGCCCAACGCCACGCTCCTCGACCTGCTGAGGAATGAGCTCAAGGTCCTCAGCGTCAGGCGTGGCTGCGAGACTGGTGAATGCGGTATGTGCACCGTCCTCGTCGACGGCCTCCCGGTCAGGTCGTGCCTCATGCTGGCCCCGCAAGTTGACGGCCGGAGCGTTACCACGGTCGAGGGAGTCGGCGACCCGGAGAAGCTCCACCCGGTCCAGGAGGCGTTCATAGAGGCTGGGGCCGTGCAGTGCGGGTTCTGCACCCCGGCTATGGTTCTCACCGCTAAGGCGCTACTCGACCGCATCCCGGACCCGGACGAGCGCACCATCAAGGAGGCCATCTTGGGCGTGCTGTGCAGGTGCACCGGCTACGCGAAGATAGTGAGAGCAGTGAGGCTGTCGGCCGAGAGGGCGGTGGGGGGTGGATCTAGATGAGCGCGAACTCTCTCCTCGAGGAGATTCGGAGGGCTGAGGAGTTTCTGGTGGTCGGGAAGGGCGTCAGGAGGATAGACGCCCTGGACAAGGTCACCGGGAGGGCCAGGTTCACCGGCGACTTCGTCCTGAGGGACGCCCTCCACGTCAGGCTGGTGAAGAGTCCCATCCCGCACGGCCGAATCCTGTCGATAGACCCCGAGAGGGCCTTGAGGCTCGGGCCCGTCCGTGTCTTCACGGCCGCAGACATCCCGGGCGAGAACCAGGTAGGCTACGCCCTGCCCGACCAGCCCCTGCTGCCGGCCGACAAGGTTCGCTACGTCGGCGAGCCGGTCGCCCTCGTAGCGGCCCCCGACGAGGACCTGGCCGAGAAGGCCGCCGAGCTCGTCGAGGTGAGTTACGAGGAGCTCCCGGCAGTGTTCGATCCGCTGGAGGCCATGGAACGCTCCGACGTGCTGGTACACGATGACAGGGGCACGAACATAGCCGAGATGACAAGGGTGAGGAAGGGAGACGTGGAGAGGGGCTTCGAGGAGTCCGACATCGTCGTGGAGAACACCTACAGGACCGGCCACCAGGAGCACGCCCCCATGGAGACTGAGGGAGCCGTTGCCATACCAGACACGCAGGGAGGGGTCACCGTCATCGCCTCGATACAGTACCCACACCTCTGCCAGAGGATAACGGCCAGGGTCTTGGGCCTGCCGCACAGCATGGTCAGGGTGGTCCAGCCCTACGTAGGCGGGGGGTTCGGTGGGAAGGACGACATGGGTCCCGTAGTAAGCGCGATGGCCGCGCTGGTGGCGATAAAGACGGGAAAGCCCGCCGTGCTGGTCTACAGTAGGAGGGACAGCTTCACCTCCACCTGCAAGAGGGACCCGTCAATCGTGAGGTACAAGACGGGCGCTGCCTGCGACGGGAAGCTGAAGGCCATCGAGGTCGAGATCATACTCGACGCAGGCGCTTACGCCAACAGGGGGCCGTACGTCCTCTGGAGGGCCACCATGCACGCTGGTGGGCCCTACGAGATCCCCAACGCCAAGGTTGACGGGTTCCTCGTCTACACCAACAAGGTGTTCGAGGGATCCTTCAGGGGCTTCGGGAACCCGCAGGTCCAGTTTGCCGCCGAGAGCCAGCTCGACGAGATAGCCGAGAAGCTGGGGATGGATCCTCTGGAGATCAGGCTCAAGAATCTGCTTAGGCCGGGAAGCAGAACCATAACCGATCAGCTCCTTGAGTCCTCGGTCGGCATATACGAGGCCGTCAAGCTGCTTGGTGAGAAGACTGGGTTCAGGGCGAAGTGGCGCGAGTACAGGAGGGAGAAGACCGGCAAGGTCAGGAGGGGCATTGGAATAGCCTGCGGCTACCACGGCATCAGCACCAGCAGGGGAGTGCCCGACTGGTCCAACGCCACCGTCATCCTAGGCAGGGACGGGAGCGTGACTGTCGAGACTGGAATATGCGAGATAGGGCAGGGCAGCTGGACGGCCCACGCCCAGATAGCGGCCGAGGTCCTGGGGGTTCCCGTGGATCGGGTGAAGGTCGTGGGCGGGACGAGCGACGCCCCGGACACCGGCGCAACGCACGCGTCTAGGGGATCCAGCATAGGGGGCATCGGAGTGTACGTCGCGGCGAAGAAGCTCAAGGAGAGGCTTACCGAGGCTGCGGCGAGGCTCCTCAACTGCGATCCCTCCGAGGTGGAGATCAGGGAAGGCAGGGCCTTCCGGAGGGACAACCCCGACGACTACGTGGAGTGGGAGGAACTCGTCCAGGCCGCCTACAGCATGGGCTACGAGATGAGCGCCACCGGCTACTTCTTCCTGCCGAAAGGCAAGTTCGACATGGAGAGGGGCCTGGGATACGCATACCCGGCATTCAGCTACATCGCCAACGTCGTAGAGGTAGAGGTCGACCTCGAGACCGGCAAGGTGAGGGTCGTGAGGGTCTGGCCGGCCTTGGCGGCCGGGAAGATCCTCAACCCGATGCTGGTGGAGGGGCAGATCGAGGGGGCCATCGCTCAGGGCATGGGATACGCGCTGACCGAGGAGCTGAAGTTCGAGAACGGGCGCATGCTGAACCCGAACTTCACGGACTACCTGATCCCGACCTCGCTCGACATGCCCGAGGTGGAGGAGCCCATCTACGTGGAGGATCTCTACGAGTACGGGCCGTTCGGGGCCAAGGGAGTCGGGGAGATGGCACTGATCCCGACGCCGGCGGCCATAATGAATGCCGTGAAGAACGCAACCGGCGTGAGGATAACGGAGATCCCGGCCACCCCCGAGAAGGTGTACTTCCACCTGAAGGAAGCGGGGGTGGTGGGCGGGAGTGGCACCTGAGTCGAGGATGATCCGGGTAAGGGTGCGCTTCTACGCAGGGCTCAGACACAGAGTCGGCGTTGGCGAGGTGCAGCTAGAGCTGCCCCGAGAGGCCACACTCGAACTCTTGATTGAGGAACTCACGAGGCGGTTCCCTAAGGCTTTGGGGAGGATGAGGGCCCTGTTGGGGTACTCATACTGGGTCGCCAGGAACGGCATTCAACTCTCCCCGGCAGACGTGCTTCGGGATGGCGATGAGATAGTGGTCTTCCCCCCCATTTCCGGTGGCGGGAAGGTTCCAGAGACTTGGTAAATCTATTGTGATATGCGGGCCATTAGGTGACCTAAGCTCGCTGGTGCCGCCGCTAAGGTAGAGAAGTTTCTACATTCGGAGCAAATGGGCTGTCTAGTGTCCCGGAATTGGGTAAAATAGGTTTAAATATATCCAGATTAGTCCGCCACGCGAGTTGTTCATTGGTCCCCTCTTCGTCGGCAGAGGTGGATCTCTTGAGAAGCTATTTGGAGAGCTGAGAGAGAGGGGCTACAGGGTCATCGCGCCCAAGTTGAGGGACCGGGTGATAAGACTTGAGGAAGTATTGGAATTCAGTGAGGTCTCCCACCTCTGGCAGTGTCAAGAAGGTCCTGGATTGTATAAGGCTGTTCGAGGCAGGAGCGGGATTAGGAGGGGACCCGACTCCCCAAAGAGATACCTGTTTCCTCCGGAACTCACGCTCTTCAGGGCCAGGCCCGACCTAAGTCTGGAGCACCCAACCGTCGACTCGGCGAAGATTGCATTCTTTGGAATTAGGCCGTGCGATCTGGCCTCCATCAAGGTTATGGACTCTGTCCAAGGATCTCTTGGGGACCCCTTCTACGAGAAATTCCGCAAGGGCTTGGTTACTGTCGTGGAAAATTGTCTCGAGCCGGGCGAGACTTGCTTCTGCGCGACGATGGGGACGGGACCTCATGCGACCGTAGGATTCGACGTTTCGTACACGCAGCTAAGTGATGAGGTCACGCTGTTTCAGCCAGGGAGCGACGTCGGCGTGGAACTCCTTGAAGCTCTAGCTCTGGAGCCGGTCCAAGAAGAGGGAGTCAGGCTCCTCAAGAAGGCCCTTACGAGGGCTTCCGCCAAGGCTCGTGCGCGCTTCAACCTCACCATTCTCCCAGAGATTCTAGAGTCTCGTCTAGACATTGACCTTTACCGAGAGGTGGCCCAGAGGTGTCTGGGATGCGCTAACTGCAATCTGGTGTGTCCGACTTGCTTCTGCTTTGACGTGATCGACGAGCCAGAGCTAGATGGCTCTGGGAAGAGGGTACGGATTTGGGACGGCTGCCTAAGCTTCAGCTACGCCCAGGTCGCCGGTGGGCACTTCAGGAAGAGCCTTCCCGCCAGGTACCGGCACTTCGTTCTTCACAAGTTCGCCTTCTGGCCCCAGCAGTTCGGGTCCTTCGGCTGCGTCGGGTGCGGTAGGTGCATAACATGGTGCCCGGCGGCTATAGACCTCAGAGAGGTGCTGGAGACTCTGTCGGGGGTGGAAGAGTGACTGTCAGGATCAAGACCCCAATGGACCCGGTCCCGGCCAGGATCGAGAGGGTGATCCAAGAGGCCCCAGACACCAAGACCTTCCACCTGAAGGTGGAGGGAGGGCTCAGGGAGAGACCCAGACCTGGGCAGTTCACCGAGATCTACATACCTGGGGTTGGCGAGGCGCCCGTATCAGTCTGCGGTTGTGCCGGCAATGACACGGTCGCGCAGACCGTTAGGTCAGTAGGGGTGCTAACTGAGTACCTCTTCAGAATGAAAGAGGGCGATCTCGTAGGAATAAGGGGCCCATACGGTCGGGGGTGGCCCCTGGAAAAAATGGAAGGAAGGGACGTGCTTATCGTAGCTGGTGGGATAGGCCTGGCTCCCTTGAGGGGCGTCATACAAGAGGTGAGGGATAACAGGGAGAGGTACGGAAAGCTTTCAATTTTGTACGGATCCAGGAAACCGGATCTCCTCCTGTATCGATACGAATACGATGAGTACAGGGCCATTCCAAACTCAGAGCTCCTTATCACCGTAGACGAGCCGGGAGACGGGTGGGATGGGAGGGTCGGGGTCGTCACGAAGTTGATTCCGGAGTCAAGCGTGGACCGGGAGAACTCGATCGCCTTGGTCTGCGGGCCGGAGATAATGATGAGGTTTGCGGTAAAGGCGCTCGTAGAGAACGGGTTTGTGGAGAGCCATATCTGGCTATCCATGGAAAGGAGGATGAAGTGCGGAATCGGCCTGTGTGGCCACTGCCAAGTCGGTCCCCTGTTCGTCTGCAGGCACGGGCCGGTGTTTCCCTACTGGTTCATCAAGAGATACTTCTGGGTCGATGAGATATGAGGAGCGGCGAGATCCGGCTGGCGGTATTCAAGCTGACCTCTTGCAGCGGATGCCAAGAAGTGTTGATAGACTTGGGAGAGGAACTGCTCGCCCTGACAGAGAGGGTGAAGGTAGCGCACTTTCCGGAGGCAAGCTCCGCATCCATACCTGGACCCTATGACGTGGCATTGGTGGAGGGCTCTGTGTCGACTCCCCGTGAAGTGGACATAGTCAAAAGAGTCAGGGAAGAGGCTGGGGTCGTCATAGCCGCGGGTACCTGCGCGGTCTTTGGGGGCATACAAAGTCTGAGGAACTGGAGCGACGTTGAAGAGGCCAAGAAGTCCGTCTATCTGAACCCTGAATGGGTGAGCGCCCTCGAGAGGTCGGAACCTGTATCTTCGCACATTGAAGTAGACTGCGAGCTCAGTGGGTGCCCTGTAAACGGCGGACAGCTTCTGAGCGCGCTGAAGCAGATAATAACTGGTAGACGGCTTTCTTTCAGGCTGGAAAGCCTCTGCCAGGAGTGCAAGCGCATGGGAAACGTATGCGTGATGGTAACGAAGCAGGAGCCATGTCTCGGGCCGATCGTCAGGGAGGGCTGTGGGGCCCTGTGCCCAAAGTTTGGGCGTGGGTGTTACGGCTGCTTTGGCCCCATGGTCGATCCAAGGGGGCTCACTCTGGCCCAGAGGCTATCAGAGCTGGGTCTTCCGGGGGAAGAGATCGCTCTGGCCTTCAAGGGCTTTGCAGGCTGGTCTGAGGCGTTCAAGGGGGTGATTCAGAGGTATGGGCGACGGCCGCAGGTTTGAGGTAAACGTCCCCCACCTCGCCAGAATCGAGGGTGAGGGGGGCGTCCGGGTTAGCATAAGGGACGGGAAGATAGAGAGCGTCGAAGTCTCCATCTTCGAATCCCCTAGGTTCTTCGAGGCCATTCTGGTCGGGAGGAGCTACCTCGAGGCGCCTGATATCACAGCCAGGATATGTGGGATATGCCCCATGGCCTATGTGGTGGCTGCATGCAGGGCCATGGAGAAGCTCCTCGGCGTCGAGCCTCCAGAGGGGGCAAAGGTCGCGAGGAGGATTGCGTTTTACGGGGAGTGGATAGAGAGTCACATACTCCACGTGGCCTTCCTCCACGCCCCGGACTTTCTGGGAAAGGATTCCCTCTTGGACCTGGCGGATAGCCATCCGCAGTTTGTTAGGGATGCCCTTGCGCTGAGGTCCTGGGGAAACGGCATAATCGAGGTGGTGGGCGGCAGGGCGGTTCACCCCGTGGGGTTCCGGGTGGGGGGACTGCACCGCGTTGTGAGCAAGGAGAAACTGAACGGCATAGCTAAGACGGCCAAGAAAGCCAGGGAGAAGGCAAAGAGGATCTTAGAGTTCGTCGCTGGTCTCTCAATCCCAGACTACAAGCATGACCTGACGGTGATGTCCCTCCGAGGTGACGGAGAGTATCCAATAGACAGTGGAACGCCCACCTCGAACACCGGACTGCGCCTTTCCGAGGACGAGTTTGAGGACCGGGTGGTGGTGGAACAGAAGAGGTACTCAAACTCGCTCCACTACAGGCTCAGCGACGGGAGGGCCTACGTCACGGGCCCCTTAGCCAGATTCAATCTGAACTTCGACCTGCTCGACCCGGAGGTGAGAGACCTCCTGAGGGAGCTTGGGTACGAGGCGCCGCTGAGAAACACGTTTCAGAGCATAGTTGCCAGGGCGGCCGAGGTATACCACGCGGTCTTAGAGGTGGAGAGGCTCATCGAAGCGTATCAGGAGCCCCAAGAGCCGTACGCCGGTGGTGAAGTGAGGGCAGGCGCGGCCTCCGCTATAGTTGAAGCGCCTAGGGGAATGCTCTACCACAGCTACAGAGTAGATGAGGAGGGGAGGATCTCGTCGGCGAACATAATTCCCCCGACGGCCCAGAACTACGCGGCGATGGAAGAGGACATCTTCAGGCTCGAGGAGTCGATCATCGGAAGCGATCCTGAGGAGGCCAAGTCGATCATCGAGAGGGTGATAAGGAACTACGACCCGTGCGTGTCCTGCTCGGTGCATACGATAAGGTCGAGCCTCATCGTGAAGTGAGTGCCCAGGCCCAATCTTAACGGGCGTCCGCCCTGACCCTCTCCAGATCCTTCAACCGGTCCACGTCGATAAGTATCCGAGGGTCGTCGACGGGGACGCTCAGTATCTCCTCCTTGTGCCTCAGTACAACCGCCTTGAGCCCCCTGCTCTCCTCGTCAATCTGGAGAATCTCCTTAAGGAGAGATCGATCGAACAGGATGGGGTGCCCTGGCCTGCCAGCGTACGACGCCACCGCCACCTTGGGCCTCAGCCGAGCATAGGCCAAGATGACATGGTCTATTGAACTCGGCGAAATGAAAGCCACGTCCGCTGGGAGTATGGCCACGGCCTCCGCCTCTCGAGATGTGGACGCCACGCCGACCTTGACGGAACTCGACATCCCGCCTCGGTAATTCACGTTCCTGACGATCCTCAACCTCTCATCCCTGAGGTCCGAGATCTCCCTCTCCACGAGCTCCGCCTGGTGCCCAGTTACCACTATGACCTCGGAGGCCAGCGACGATATCGCAGTCTCCACGACTCTCCTGATGAGGGACTTGCCCCCGACCCGGAATAGCAGCTTGTTCCCCGCCTCGAACCTCTTGGACTCGCCCGCGGCGAGCACCACGAGCGAGACTGAGGGAGCCTCGGGTCTCCTATCCCCAGAGTCCCTTTCCTGCGTAGACTACCACCTCCTCGCCAGCCTCTAGCCTCTCAACCCCCTCGGGAATTTCCACGAAGCCGTCTGATGTCATCACAGGGTAACGGCAGAAGCTCGGCGTCTTCAGGGGGACCACCTCTCCCCCCTCAAGCTTGACGAACACAATCCTCCTGAACGGAGCGTACTTCTCGTCTCCCACTGAGGCCCTCAGTCTCCCCCGCCCAACCTCAACCCTGGCCTCCGGCGGGAGGCCGGCCATTGCCCTCACCAGGGGGAGGAGGACGTAGACCAAGCCCACAATCATGGATTGGTAGTGGCCAGCCAGCAGGACCACCGGTTTCTCCCCGACGAACGCCGCGCTCGTCACCCGCCCAGGCTTGAATCTGAGCCCTCGGAAAACAGATTCGAATCCGTCCATCATCCTGAGAGTCGTCCACACGTAGTCCCACCGGCCGATCGACGTCCCGCCTATTGTGACCACGACATCGGCCGCGCTCAGGGCCTGCTGAAGCACCTCCCTTATCTTGTCCGGGTCGTCTGGGGCGATCGGCATCCTGAAGGGCTCTCCCCCGTTCCTCCTGACGGCCTCCCCCACTATGGCGTGCCTGACCTCCAGCTTCACCCCCGAGGCGTGACCGGGGTCGAGTGAGTAGCTCAGCTCACTCCCGACGGGCACTATGGCCACCCTTGGCCTCTTGGAGACCCTGACCGCGTGAAACCCCAGATCGGCCAGAAGATCCAGGTGCCTGGGCTCCACCAGCTGGCCGGACCTGAGCACCACCTGCCCTGCCCTCACGTCCGCCCCGGCCGGCAGCACGTTCTTTCCGGGTCGGACAGGAGACCTGACGACTATGTGATCCCCCTCTCTGGGGACCGACTCTACAGGGATGACCGCGTCAGCCCCCTCAGGCAGGTAGGCGTCCGTGGCGACGTAGAAGGCGCAGCCGGGCTCCAGGCGACCGGGATCATCTCCAATTCGAACCTCTCTGGTCACTCGGAGCCTCACCGGGCTGTCCGGACTGGCGCCGGAGGTGTCCGCCGACGACACCGCGTAGCCGTCGAAGAGGGAGCTCGCCCTCTTTGGGACGTCCCAGGGGGCCCTCAGGTCCTCGGCGGCCACTCTTCCCGCGGCCTCCGCCAGCGGGACCTCCTCGACTGTGGTGGGCGGGACCCGGGACAGCAGCGAGTCCAGCGCCTGCTCCAGCGTCGAGTACCTGAACAGCTTCTCCCTGAAGCTCAACTCGAACCCCTCTCCAGGGACTCTATCACACCGTCCGCCACCGACATTGGGCCCCCCGGGGGAACGCCCTTGACGACGGCCAGCATCTCCGCGACGACGCTGACGGCCACCTCACCGGGCGTGTCCGACCCAAGGTCCAGGCCTGACGGCACCCTGAAGACCCCCTTGAGCCTTCCGACGTCGTGGCCCTCCCTCTTGAGCCTGGCTAGCAGCTTGCCGCCCTTCGTCTTGCTCCCGAGCAGGCCGACGTACCTAGGCAGCCTGTCCAGCCCGCATATGAATCGGAGCACCCTGTACTCCACGTCTGAGTTTCCGTGGGCTATGAAGACCAGGTCCTCCGGTCCGGGTGGGTCCTTGGCCAGCTCCTCCTCGGGGTCGCCGACCCTTATCTCCTCCGCCTCTGAGAACCTCTCCCTCGTGGCAGTGTCCGGGTGATCGTCTACCACCACGGATCTCCATCCCAGCACCTGTGCCACCCTGTGAACCTGGAGGGCCACATGGCCAGAGCCCACCAGGAAGAGCCTGGGGTCAGGCACCAGCACGTCTATGAACACCGCCGACTCGCCCCCGCACAGGTGTCCCGTGCCTATCGCGCCCGGGGAGCCCCCCTCGGTGAAGCTGAACCTCAGTAGCCTGGGACTCCCCTCCTTTAGGGCCTCCCTCGCGGCAGATATGACCATTCTCTCGAACTCTCCTCCGCCCAGCGTCCCGTAAACCCGATCCTCCAGCACGGCGAGCTTGGCCCCCGGGTCGCGGGGACCGGATCCCACCTTCTCGACGACCGTGCAAAGCGCCACGCGCCTGCCCCGCTCCAGGGCCCTCGCGGCCTCCAGGAGAACTGAGGGATCTCCCCTGGGCATCGGTGCTCCCTGAGAAGACTAAATTATTATCGTGCAAACGCGGATTGGCCCTCCGAGGGGTCATCTCCCTCGGAAGCACCACCTCTTGAAGCCCAGCAGGACCTCTGCCGACGCGCCGGTGACGCCGTAGAGGATCACTCGGTCGGAGAACTCCGACAGGAGGTGATCCATCGTCCCGTTGGCCACCACGCTGCTGGTCACGAGGGCGAGGTCGGCCCACCCCAAGACCTCGGCATTTCTCTCGTGGGGCTCCACCTCCACGCCTTCGACGACCCTGCTCACGTTCCTCGGGTTCATGTCCGTGATGCAGAGGCGCCTCCCGAGCCTCCTGGCGAGAGCCCGAGCCATGGCGGGCTGGTATCCGATCAGCGCCACCCTCTCCAGCCTGGGATCGAGTGATCTGGCCAGCTCGTCGGCGCACTCCCAGGGGTCTCTGTCCTTGCAGTGCACTGTCCTGTCCGTGAGGCCCAGCGCCCGGACCAGGGCGTTGGATGTCGCCACCAAGATCGCCCTGAGGCGGAGGTCTGAGACGTCGAGCTCCAGGACCTCTCCCAGCGTCCCGGAGAACTCCCACGGGTGGCCCGTGAAGGCCTGCCCCGTGGCTCCGAGGACGGTCGCCTCGACCAGCCTCTCCTCACCCCGGACCAAGGGGAACTCCAGGCTCCCGGGGTCTCCTATGGCCTGATCGGGGGACAGAATCTCCGCGCGGACCTCAACGGCCTCATCCTGGAGGCCTCTCTCCTCTATTAGCTCACTGAGAGCCGACCTCAGTCTCTCGATCAGGGGCCCCACGGGGTGGCCCCGCTCGCGGCCTGCCAAAAACCTCTCACGAGCCGGTGAAGTCAGGGGGAGATCCTTTATTTCGTGCGGTTGGCGGGCGAGCCCCGGTGACGGGAAGGCGACTCTCGAGGGATTTCTTTTGTAAGGATCCAGTGACGCTGGCCGTTGACCTGCTGGGGAAGCTGCTTGTCCACGAGTCCCCAGAGGGCAGGACCTCCGGCATCGTGGTGGAGACGGAGGCCTACCTCGGGAAGACAGACAAGGCGTCGCACGGCTACGGCGGGAGGCGCACCCCGAGAATGGAGCCGCTCTACGGTCCGTGTGGGCACGCGTACGTGTACGTGGTCCACGGGAAGCCCCTCCTGAATGTGGTGGCTGGCCCGCCGGGGGAGCCCACCGCCGTGCTGATCAGGGCCCTTGAGCCCAGAGAGGGCATCGAGCTTATGGCCAGGAGGCGTGGGATAAAGGTAGAGAAGGCATCAGACCTGAGAAAACTCTGTTCCGGGCCGGGGAGGCTCACCCAGGCCATGGGGATCACAAAAGAGCACAACGGCATGGACCTAGTGGAGGGGCCCCTATACTTCGAGGACGTGGGGTACGAGGTTGGAGAGGTCGTGAGGAGGCCCAGGGTCGGCGTGGACTACGCCGGTGAGGACGCGCTAAAGCCCCTCAGGTTCTACATAGCCGGAAACAGGTTCGTGTCCAAGCGGTGAACCCCTGAACTAGCGAGTCCGGCCGCGCTCGGGCGCCACGTAGGTGACTTCCAGCCCCAGGTCACGGAGGAGCTTCCCAAGGCGCCTCTGATTCCAGTCGCATGTCAGGAGTCTCGCCGGCGGGGGCACTGCGCACGCTATCAGCAGGTCGAAGTCCGAGATGGACCCCCTGAGTTCTCTGGAACCCAGCCTGTTCCTCAGCTTGGCGGCCCTGTCGACGGCCCCCTCAGTGACTGGAACGACCGTGACCCACTTGAGGACCTCGCTCAGCCAGGTGAGCTCGCTGTGATCGTCGTCCTCACGCCACCTGCGGTAAGCGCCCACCAGTAACTCATACTGAGTCAGGACCGAGATCACCACGTCGCTCGCCTCACTCGCGTATTTTCTCAGAGCCTCCTTGGCCGCCTCGTTACCCCTCCTCAGCTCCAAGAGGAAGGAGGTGTCGAGCACGAGCCTCAAGCGCCCTCCACCTCGGGCCTACCCCTCAGCTCGTCGACCACCGCGCGGAGCCTCTCGGTTCCGTCTGGCTTCTCAATGGCCTCTATGAGTCTTTCCACCCTGAGCTCTATCCTCGCGCGGATGAGGTCCTCGATGACCTCCGACAGGCTCTTTCCGGAATCCCTAGCCAATGAGGAGAGCTTGCTGTACACGTCGTCGGTGACCTCTATGGTTTTCACTGCTCGTCAATGGACTCCGGATCAAATAAATTGATTCTTCGGACGACAGGACAACGTTTTCCATTCCAACACCGGGGGGCCACGGCTTGCCTACGACGGCTGTGGAGGCGACAGTGGTCAGATCGGTGCTCAACAGGCACAAGAGGAGGGACGACTGGTTCTTAGATGACTACTCCGTCAACCCCTATTACGGGTGCCCCTTCGGGTGCGTATACTGCTACGTCCGGGGCACGAAGTACGGAGGAGCAGGGAGACCGGGCGTGGTCTCGGCCAAGGTGAACGCCCCCGAGGTGCTGGCGAGGCAGCTGAGGGCGGAGGCCAGGGCGGGAAGGAGGGGGTTCATCGCCCTTGGGACTGCGACTGAGCCATACATGTCTGTCGAGGCCGAACTCAAGCTGACGAGGAGGTGTCTGGAGGTCATATCGGCCGTCAGGTTCCCCGTGCACGTGCTGACCAAGTCAGACTTGGTCCTGAGGGACGCTGACCTATTGAGGGAGGTCTCGAAGAGAGCGATCCTCCCAGGGGATCTCAGGGGGAGAGTTGAGGGGGCCATCGTCACGGTGTCGATTTCCACGCTCGATCCCGAGGCAGCCAAGGCATTTGAGCCCGGGGCACCCCCTCCGGAGCGGAGGTTTGAGGTGGTGAAGAGGCTCTCCGAAGAGGGGCTGAGGGTCGGGGTGGCCTACATCCCCGTCCTCCCTGGGATCTCCGACGGCCCCAAGGAGATCGACCGGATGGTGAAGGTCGCCGCCGAGGTCGGGGCCGGGCACGTATTCGTCGGCGCGCTGACCGTGCCCGGCGGGGTGAGGAGTTCTGTGGAGGGCGTGATCAGAACCAGGTACCCACGACTCCTGAGCCTGTACCGTGAACTCTTCTCTTCCGGTCCCTATCCACCGAGCCACTACCAAGCAAGGCTGGACAAAGAGGCCAGAAAGGCCTGCGCGCGGCACGGAGTGAGGTACAGGCTGCTTTAGGGTCAGAGCAAGTCAGGCGAGGCCGAGATCACTCTCCCCTCGACAGCTCTTCCCTAGCCAGCTGGACCATCCTCTCGGCGGACCTGATCTTCGCCTTCGCCAGCATCTCCTTGCCCTTCTTCAGGGCCTCGTCGGCCTCGTCCAGGAGCTCCAGGGCCTTCTCGTACCGGGCCTTGGCCTTTGTCACGTCCTTCCCCTCGGAGTCGAGCAGGTCGATCTCCTCACCCACCGTCACCGCCTCGGCGTAGACCTCCTCCAGGCGCTCCTTCAGCTCCCTCTCCTCCTCTGCGCGCGCCCTGATGGCCTCCTCCTTGCCCCTCTTGATCTGCCTGAGCTCCTCCTCCACGCTCCTGATCGCACGGGCGAGGAGCCGTGAGAACTCGGTGGCGTCGGCCATCGCGGTCTCGAACCCGTCCTTGAGGCCGTAGGCCCCTCCGACGACGGCTCCTGTCAGGGCGCTCTTGATGCTATCCACATCGCCGCCCAGCAGGCCGCTCGCGAGGCTGGCCAGGCCCCCTCCAGTTATCGCGCCCCACAGGGACTTCCTGATTATCCCCCCTCCCTCAACCTGGTAGACCACCTTGATGTCCCTGTCGACCGGGGCGGCCACGAGCGTGCCCCTCTCGTCCATGTAGCGAACCTTCATCCGGGCGAAGTCCTCGGAGATCTCCTTGTCGGATATTGCCGTGCCCTCCATGGCCAGGTGCGTCATGAGCCTCTCGACGAAGCTCTCGAAGTACTCGCTCAGATCTTGAACATAGTAGTAGAACGAGTCGACCTTGTAGCTCATACGCTGAACTCTCGGTTTGCAGATTTAAACGCTCTGGACGCTTGATCCAGCCTCAGGGTCGACGACCGGCCCCCTAAGTTCCGCCTCCCTAGTGCGGCGGGAGGAGCCCCATCTTCCTCAGCTGGGAGAGAGTCCTCTCTCTGAGCTCCGCGGTCGTGGGCAGGTCGACAACCACTCGTCCGCCCTCCATGAACTTCACGTACGCTGGCTCGGCCCTCACTCCGCACTCCGGGCAGGTCGGAGGCTCCGAGCCCTTCGGCAGTACGAAGTACCTGAGGCAGTTGGGGCACCTGAAGACATCCTTCGCCCCGGACTTGATGCCCCTCTTAGCCCTGGGCTCTCCCTCCACCTCGACCACGTCCATGCCGAAGTCGACCGGATCAGCCCCACATATCCTGCTCCCGACGCCAAACGCGTCCGCCCCTGCCTTTGACAGGCTCTCCACCGAGACCTCGTCCAGCCCGCCCGACACGAAGATCTTGACGTGTCTGAAGCCTCTGAGGTCGAGCTCCCAGCGGACCTCCCTTATAATCTCCTCCATCTTCCCTCTTCTGGAGGATGGCGTGTCGAGCCTGACGCCGTAGAGCCTCTCTCCAAGCGCCTCGGCCGCCCTGAGCGTCTCCATCTTCTCGTCGCAGAGCGTGTCAACGAGGGCTATCCTAGGCACATCCTCGGGCACAGCCTCGTCAAACGCCCTCCAAGCCCTCACTTGATCGCCAGCTATTATGATGAGGGCGTGTGGCATGGTCCCCACTGGCTTGAAGCCGAGCTCCTCTACCAGTATGCCGGATGAGCCGTCCAAGCCGCCGATCAGGCTGGCCCTCTCGATCGCGAGTGAGATGGCGGGGTGGTTCCTCCTGATGCCGAAGTTGACGACGGGCTTCCCTCCAGCCGCAACCTTCACGTGCGCCGCCGCCGTGGCGACGCCCGACATGGAGCAGAGGAAGCCGAGGAGGGACGTCTCCAGGGGGCCGAATTCTGAGTAGGGTCCCTCTATCCTCATGATGGGAAGGCCAGATTCGAATATGCTACCGTCCGGCAGGGCGTAGAGATCGACGTTCCTCCCCTCGAGGAGCCTGACGACCTCCTCCACTCCGGCCAGGACGCCCCACTCGAACCTGCCGCCTCTCCTAGACCTCGGGAGGCTCCGGGCCGCGATCTCGGCTACCACCTTGGCGTCCTGGAGGCCCAAGTGTCTCAGGGTCTCCATCGTCCTGAGGAAGTAGACATCCACAACCTTCCCGGCCTTGATCTCCTCACCTGACACGACGTAGAACAGCCTACCCTCGCGGTCATCCTTGGGGTCGGGCATCTCCATCACCGCCGCGGCTCGCGGGTTCGATATAACGTTCCCAACCCTCCGCTCCGGAGACGTTAATACTGTGGCCCATGGAAGCGGTCCGATGCCGCGGATAACCCCCGCCGACCTCGAGCTCAGATGGCGCGAGGTCGCGGACGAGATATCCTCGTTCTGCAAGAGGATGGTAGAGTCCGCAGGGGCGGAGGGCGCGGTCGTGGGGCTCAGCGGGGGGATAGACTCCGCGCTCACGGCGGCCCTCCTCGCCAGGGGACTGGGGAGCGAGGCCGTGACTGCCGTGATAATGCCAGAGGAGGGAGTGACCCCGAGAGAGGACATTGAGGACGCGGCGGCCCTCGCGGAGGCCTTGGGGCTCAACGTGGAGTGGGTGGACATAACTCCCATAGTGGGCGAGTTCGAGAGGTTCCTGCCGCCGGGGGACAGGATAAGCAGGGCCAACATCAGGCCCAGGGTCAGAATGACCATCCTCTACTACCTGGCGAACTCCCGGAACCTGCTGGTCGCGGGGACGGGAGACAGGAGCGAGATCGAGATCGGGTACTTCACCAAGCACGGAGACGGCGCCGCGGACTTCCTGCCGATCGCGGACCTCTTCAAGACGCAGGTGAGGGAGCTGGCCAGGTACCTTGAGATCCCTGAGGAGATAGCTTCTAAGCCGAGCTCTCCGAGGCTCTGGCCCGGACAGACGGCAGAGGGTGAACTCGGCTTGAGCTACGAGCAGGTGGACCTAGTACTCCACGCGCTGCTGGACCTTAACATGGAGCCCAAGGAGATCTCGGAGGCCACCGAAGTTGACGAGGCCGTCGTCAGGAAGGTCATAGAGCTGAGGGAGAGGAGCTGGCACAAGAGGAACCCGCCGCCCTTCCCAGTGGTAAGGCATATCAAGCCGTAGTTAGATCTCAGGATTCAAGAGATAATGTATCTAGACGAGAAAAAAGCTCTAAACTTTTCTCCCGCAGAGAACAAATTGTCCGGGACGCTAAATAGCCTCAGACCTCCTCAGCATCTCAGGTGAGGTAGATGAGACGAGGAAGGAGGTACATGCGGATGAACAGAAGGAGGGCCATGCTCGGGGCGGGGCCGCGCGGCCTCGGCCACGGCGAGCCCGCTGCGGTCGAGCGCGTTGGGCTCGGCGAGCGGCTCCGGAGGATGTTAAGACACCGTCGGGGCGCAGCTAGGCCCTCTCTCCTCTGTCAACGCCTGATTTCTTTGACGGCGTGAGGTCCCCGCGCCGGCGGCGCGCCGCTGGCGCCGCTTTAATCTCTGCCCCTCTAGAACGTTCACAGGGTGATGTCTGACACTGTAGAGCTGGGGGCCTACCTCGATTCAGAGGAGCCGTGTGAGCTGAAGATATCTAAGCTCATGACGGGCCGCACAGCCGTAATAGCCAAGACCGGCTACGGAAAGTCGTGGACGCTCAGGAGGATAGCCGAGCAGCTCCTGGACGCGGGCTACCCACTTGGGATAATCGATCCGGAAGGCGAGCACGTCAGCTTGGCCGACGAGTACGAGATGCTCGTGGTGTCCCCCAAGGGGGACGTGGACCTCGCGAGCGGGGGCTCGATCAAGAGGCTTGCCAAGGCCGCGGTCAGAGGGGTGAGCTTCGTCCTCGACCTCTCCATGTACGTGTCCAAGCCTGACGTTGCGGCTGGGCTCATCTCAGACCTGATCAGGGAGCTCATGGAGCAGAGGGGGAGCGGCTTCCTCGTCATGATCGACGAGGCCAGGGAGCTCGCCCCCGAGAGGGGGGCAAAGAGCCAGCTCGGCAAGTACGCCTCTCAGACCGAACTCTGGGTCAACACACTCGCCACCAGGGGTAGGAAGAGGGGTGTGGGCCTCCTCTTCACGACACAGAGGCCCCAGCTCGTCTCCAAGACCCTCCTGAGCCAGGCAGAGAACAAGATCGTCCTGAGGGTGGAGTACAATGCGGACGTCGGCGTAATCAGCAGGTTCCTCGGGCTGGACAGGGAGGTCACGAGGAGGATAAAGCAGCTGAACCCCGGCGAGGCCTATGTCGAGGGTCCCTTCGTTGACAGGCCGGGGTTCGTGAAGGTCGGTCCGGTGAAGACCGCTCACCTGGGCACCACCCCGCTCGTCAAGCCGAGACCCCCTCCCAGCCTGGCTGAGGTGGTCTCCTACATCACGTCCGACATCTCGGCCCTGATGGAGAGTCGGGTGGCCCATGAGCGTGAGGAGGTAGCGACGCCCAAGAGGGAAGGTCCGCCCAAGGAGGAGAAGGAGGGGGTTGAGCCTAGGGAGACCAGAAAGGCAAAGGAGAGGAGGGGCGAAGAGGCTGCTAAGCGCAGACCGAGCCTAGAGGCAGCCTGGGAAATGCCCAGCGACAGACTCGAATCGGAGGAGCTGGCGGAACTCGTGAGGAGGAGGAACGAGCTCAGGAGGATGCTCGAGCTCCTTGAGGAATCAAGGGGGGAGATGCGCGAGGAGGTCTACGAGTTTCTGAGGGAGGAGTACGAGGAGGCGCTCAGCGGGGTCGAGAAGAGGATCGAGCCTTTCAGGAAGGAGGCCAGGCTCTCTGAGCTGATAATCGAGGCCGCGCTCCAGGACAGGCAGCTGAGGCTGAGGTTCCTCGAGGGGTCGAGCGGGGGCGCTCTAGGCGTGCTGAGGAAGTGGTTCGTGAGGAGGCGACTTCGCAGCGAAATTCAGCTCCTCTCCGAGAAGCTCGAGAGAGTTAGGGGGATCCTCGAGGAGTTATCGTGAGTTCGAGGGGTCAGATGTCGACCGCGAGCTTCGAGAGCACCTGCGCGGGGTCGAACATCTCCCTGGACCTCACGGCGGCCTCCTCCACGTAGAACCTGATTGCGAGTTTCAGGGAGCCGTCGTCAATCTTTATGGGGTCCTCCGAGTCCTCGGCGAAGTACCTCATGAGCGCCAGCGCCGATGCTAGCTGTATCGCCCTTATCTCGAGCCTCGGAGAGAACCCGGGCCTGTCTCCTGGAATCTCGGATAGGACGGCGTCCCTAGCCCTGGAGACGGCTTGGTAGATTCCCTCGTCCACCACGACCGGCCTCTCGGCCAGCATGCCCCTCACGAGCGGGTGGCCCGTCTCGGCCGCGTGGACCAGCGTGAGATGAGCCCTGAGCGTCTCGGAGCCCTCCAGCCTCACCCTCCCGAGGGCCATCTCCATCTGCTTCCTGGCTATCTCCACGTACCTCTCCTTAGTCATGCGGTGGAGCCTGCATAACATCCTCTCCTCTATGGCGTTGAAGTTGGGGTCTGACACAGTCACCTCGTATCCCCTGAGGCCGACCCTGGTGTTGTACGCCACGCTGAGAAAGCAGGTAAACCTGTAGGGTCCTATGGTCCTGCGGGCGGTCTCGTATCTTATGGTCCCGTGCTCCATGGCCAGCTTCAGGGCTTCGACCATCCCGCGATAGCGAAACCAGTCGTTGAACTCAGGGACGATGAAGTTGTACTTGAGGCCCTCGTAGGCCTGGCCGAGGCGGATAAACTTGGCCGGGGTCATGCCCCCGCAGTACCTGTTCCTCCCGGGGAGGCCGTGAGGAGGTATCGCCCTCCGCTCGT